>ONTQ01000159.1 GCA_900320795.1 uncultured Bacteroidales bacterium | reverse complement strand
GAACTCGGCGGGATAGGCAAAGCCGGGCAGTATATAATAGCGGTCGCGATAGACAACACGGCTGCTTTGGTCAGGGTATGGAAAGAAAACAAGTCTTGTCTCCGGCAGATTGCTTCCTTGATAGCGCTTGCTGCCCTCCAAGCGGGGACAGTAGTCCGTATAAACAGCTATCTTGTCTATTGAGAAGATGTTGTACTTGGCATCGACCCCTCTGATATCATAGCCTAATCCATAGGAATCAAGAAACCTTGACGAATATATGGAATCCTCCGGGACATTCTGCTGTCTCCGTTCCTCTTCCGTCAGATGCTTGCCGAAGCACATCTTGATATTGTCATCATTCAAAGCTACATTCTTGTTTAGGTCTCCCCATTTAACCCCTTCTTTGTGGATATATGGAAAGTCCAGTCCGTAATCACTCATGAGGGAGCGTATCATGTGGCCGAACATCATGCCGGAATCCTTGTGAAGATTCCGTGCTTCGTATGCATCAATCAGGAAGGCAGGCTGCGAATTGTCAAACTTCCTGAGCCCGCTATGGCGCCGCCCTTTCACGGGAACCTCTTTCAGTTGCCGGGTCCTGTCATCCTGCATCTCTTCTGGCGGGGAGTCTGGCACATCTGGCTGTAAAAGGTGTTCCTGATAATAGTTATAAGGAGAAACGAAGTGAGGATAGGGAAAGCTAACCCGCACGAAGAATTCAGGAGGTTCCACCTTGTAACGGCGTCCGTGCACAGCAGGCAAGTCATCAGGATTGGCCAGCATCTGGGTCCATTCGTATTCCCTTCCCTTTTTCCACTTTGTCGTGTCGGAGGCAGCCAGGAAGAAGATTGCCTTGTCATAGTAGCGTGGCAGCTGTATGCGGAACTGTCCGTTCTTTGTCTCTTTCTCTCCTGCCACTATTTCCACGCCATCGGGATGAATAAGTTCTGCATGTACCCTCACCTCGTTCTTCAGGTTTCCGTCCTGTTGGTAAGTTATGGTCTTCAGGGATGCAGCTACACCACCTGCCTTTTCCTGCCCTTGCTCATAATCCTTCTTGGGTTCCTGATTCAAGAGACTATTATCCGGAGTCCCCTCTTGAGGCATTCTCTCTGCCATGTCCATCAGATTCTCAATGGCCAGGAAGTCAAGGTCGTATTCATCCTTCACCTCTGACTTTTTCATGTCACCGTGACTGCTTATCGGGGCTATTCCTTCGTCTAACAGTCTATAATCTAAATTATATACCGTACCTTGTATGACAGGTGCCATCTCTGCCGGCTGCGTCAGGTCCCATTCGCCCTTTACAGCCATATCCTTCCATACAAACCTTCGCCAGCCCTGCGTCATCATCAGCAGGTCGAGGGCCTGGCGGTGCTGCTCATCGTCCCTTTCAAAGTACCATCCGGGATTGGGAATAAAGCCCTTCACTTCCGAGGCAAGCAGCATCTCCGTCATGATATTGCCGTTGTCAAAGAGCTGGTCCTGCTGGTAGCCGTCGCGGACTGAGAGGGAAAGGCCCATACCCTCCCGTTGAGGGAGGGGAGTCGTGGTCGCCACCTGTAGTTCAATCTTCTCGTATGGCTCATATTCATCCTTCAGGCCGGAGACTGTGAGGGTGGGCTTCGACAGTTCTGGCTTCGTGACGAAGAAGAGACGGTCGGCATAGACGCGTCCCTGCGTATCGAAGACTGTCACCTGATGGATGCCGACAGGCAACTTTGAACTTTGAACCCTTTGCACCTTTTGCACCTCATAGAACTCTTCCACCTTCCCCTCATGCATTATGGTCATCGCGAGGTTTTCGGGGCTGAGATCTCCGGCTATCTGCGTGCTGAGAACCCAGTCGTCCCCGTCCTGCTTTACGTTCAGTACAACCCCCTGCTCATCGGGTTTAGGCAGCTTAGCCGAGACTTTCTTTCCGTCCTTTGTCGTAAAGGTGACTTCCCGTTCCATCCCGCGTTCGGGCGTAATGGTGAAAACGCCTCGCCCGCGATTGACGGCGGGTATAGTTTCGCCACCAATATTCAGCGTTCCCTCCAGTTCTTCCCCGTCATTCCACTTAGCCTCGAAGGCCACTCGGTTCGGTACGCCTGCCACCAGGTTGCCGCCTTCGGGGAAAAGGGCAAGGGTAAGTTCGCGCTCTTCCTCGTCCATGTCCTTCTTGAAGTAGCGGCGCATGATGCGGGCAGTCATGTTTCGCTCGGGATTCTCCTTGTCGGTCGGTTTGTCATAGACAGGGAATACGCGGCTGTAGAGCTTGTAGTAGTCTTTGTAGTAGTCTTTCTCCAGCCCCTTATTTAAGAACCACTCTTTTGATGCCCTCCCGTGCTTGTGCTCGAACAGGCCCCAGTTGAGCTGCCAGCGGGTATAGGCCCGCAGTTCATAGAACCCGCTATAAAGAATAGGCTGACTCAGGGCAAAGAATCCGTTGCCCCGTCCTTCCTTCATCTCTATGAGCTTGCGCTCCACCAGATAGCCGTCGTTGTTGTATAATTCTGTATAGAGCACTCCGCTCACCTTGGAGGGAGTGTCCGTATTCGTCTGCCTGGTATATGCTGAGAACCAGATGGTATCGCCAAGGAAGTAAGAGGTATTGTCCATGTGGACGAACACCTTCTCCTGCGGAATGGACTTGCCGAAAGCGGAGAGGCGCTGGATATACTGGCTAAATTCTTGCTGTGTCCAGCCGCAGAGGGCAAATAGCATCAACCACAAAAAGATAAAAGTTCTCTTCATATTACTATAGACTTTTTTGTACTTACTTACTTTTTTGCCATTCAAGATGCACTTGATAATTAAAGATGTGAATTGACATAATGCAGATAGTGATGCCTTGTCTGGGTACGGCCTCTATTTTCCTTCCGTCCTCTCCAATCTGGGATAGAGGGTGCAAAGTGCAGGTAGGCCAGGGCTAATTCTGACTCCATCTGTTCGGCTTCGGCGTTTATCATAACAACTGCATCGAATTCGGGGAAGAGAAGGAGAAGCTGTCCGTTCGACCCCTCTGCCCGTACAAGGCCGGAACGGCAATGCCACATCTGATATCCGAATCCCTGAATCCAGTCGTTTTCATACAGGTTAAGCCCGCTTTGAGACAGTTCCTCGTATCGGACATCCCTGGGGCAGCTGGCGGTCTGGAAGCTGATCATCTGTCTCACCCATTTGCGAGGTAGGATTCTCTGTCCCTCCCACTTCCCATTCTGTACGAGCAAGGAGCCTATGCGTGCCATGTCCTGAGTGGTGGTATGCAGACCCCATCCGCCTGCTGATATGCCCTGCGGACTGCATTCCCATTCAATGTTTTTGATGCCGAGAGGTTCAAAATGCTCCTTGCCGAAGACGTTTCCTTCGAT
>ONTQ01000157.1 GCA_900320795.1 uncultured Bacteroidales bacterium | reverse complement strand
GCCCACCGTATTCTACACCCGCGGTTACGAGCACAACGGCTTCGCCGAGAATCCCGCCAACGACCTGGCAGACAACCTGGACGCCAACGTGGTGTACATGGAGCACCGCTATTACGGCCAATCCAAAGTAAGCGGAGACCCCAAGTGGAAGTACCTCACCATCCGGCAGGCCTGCGACGACCTGCATGCCATTTTCCAGGCCCTGAAGCCTGTCCTCCCGGAAGGCTGGGTGAGCACCGGTACCAGCAAGGATGGCAACACCGCCGTCTTCTACAGCTACTTCTATCCGGACGACATGAACGTGGTGACCGCCTTCTGCGCCCCTTTCCAGACCACCTATCTGGACGAGCGCGTGGGTCGCTATGTGCTGCAAAGCTGTGGCACGGAAGCGGAACGTGCCCGCATGCACGCCCTCCTGAACCGCATGCTCACGGAAGACTTCCACGAGAAATACTGTAAATACGAGATGAAGAAGGAAGGCCTCTCCGAAGACGAATGCACGTCCTATTCCTCCTATGTCAAGGGGACGCTGAACACCTTCTTCAGCCTGTTTGCAGACTACTCCGCCCACGACCGTGCCCTGCTCATGCCCTCGGAAAGCGCCAGCGACGAAAAGCTGCTGACCTTCCGCTACGATGACCTGGACGACCAACTTTCCCGCAAGCAGAAAAAAGGCAATGACGCGAGCGACGAGCAGCAGGCGTACAACGACTACCTGTACACCATCCAGTGTCTCAAAGAGTACGGCACCTTCACCTACCCCTACCAGGAGCTTTCCGTGCTTGATGGGACGATGTTTGACCGCGCCTATGCGGAAGATCCTTCCGTGGAAGAAAAAGACGAATGGCTCATTGGCAAATTCGATGGCAGCGTAAGCAAGGCCGTATTAGAGAAGTTCCTGCCCACTACCCACATTCCCATCCTGCTGGTATACGCACACAATGACCCGTGGACGGCCGGCAAGCCCACCAAAGTGAGCAGCTCGGTGAAAATGCTTATTAGCAAGGTCGGCGGACACGATGACTGTATCAACAACCCCGACTACTACCCGGAGTCCCTGCGCGACGAAATTGTAAGCTTTGTTTCCTGCAACCTCTAATATTCGCGGGGACCAAAGATATCGGTGCCAATCCGCACCATGGTAGCCCCATGCTGCACGGCAAGCGGCCAGTCCCCGGACATCCCGATAGACAGCGTATCAAAGTCTTCCATCCCGGAGGCTTTGATTCGTTTATACAGCGCCTCTATCCGGGCAAACTCCCCTTCCACCTGCGCCCTGTCCTCCGTATGGGACGCCATGCCCATGAGGCCCCGGATCCGAATAGATTCTTCGCTACGCTCAGAATGACAGAGGGAAAGGATTTCGTCTTCGGTGAAGCCTTGCTTGGTTTCTTCAGCGCCCAGGTGGAGTTCCAGGAGAACGTCGATGACCTTGTTGTGGGCGACAGCCCAGGCGGAGATGGCCTGCAGCAGATGCAGGGAATCTACGGACTGCACCAGGGAAACATAGGGCAGTACCAGCTTGAGCTTATTGGTTTGCAGATGGCCGATGAAATGCCACTGCACGTCTGCGGGCATCTGAGGGACCTTGGCGGCAAGCTATACGCCTCCATCAGGCGTTCCACGGGATGAAATTTGGAAACTGCCACCAGGGTAACATCTGATGGCAGTTTACTGTTGATTTCGTGTAAATTGTCTTTTATCATTTAGCGTTTCTTCCCCCTCTGTTTTTCCATCTCGCGCTGCATCTTCTGGGCTTCTTCCAGGCGCTGCTGCCACTTGCTCTTGGGAGCGGGCTTGCCGCTGGCTTCCGCCGCCCTCACCTTGTCCAGCACCTCCTGCGGATTCACAATCCACTTGCGGATAACGAAGGTTTCCACATCATGATGGGCATCATGTACAGGCTCATGGCCTGCATCATCTTGGCGTTGGGGTCGTTTCCCGTTGCCTGCTGCGACATGGTGATCTTGGAGTAGAAGAACATGGAGACAGCCATCAGGAGGGCGAACAGACTGATATGGTCCATGCCCAGGATGCTGGTGCCCCAATGGATGACATCGTCATAGGCGCTCAGGTCCTCCGCCCACAGGAAGTGCTGCTGACGCAGTTGGATGGAGGCCGGGAAGAAGCGGAACATGGCCCAGAGGATAGGCATCTGCAGGAGCATGGGCAGGCAGCCGCCCATGGGCGACACCCCAGCCCTGCGGTACAGCTCCATGGTTACCTGCTGCTTCTTCATGGCATCCTCTTGCTTGGGGTACTTGGCATTGATTATCTCCATGTAGGGCTTCAGGGCCTGCATTTTGGCGCTGGAAGAGTAGCTCTTATAGGCGAACGGGAGCACCACAATCTTGATGAAAATGGTCATCAGGAGGATGATGATGCCGTAGCTGGAGATAAACTTGCTCAGCCAGTCGAACAGCGGAATAATCACGTATTTAGTAAATACGCCGATAATCTTACCACCCAGCGGAATCACCTTTTCATAGGCGTGTCCGTAGGCCTTGAGGCCCTTATAGTCGTTGGGGCCGAAGTAGAACTCGAAGGGAACGTCTATACGCTCTGCATTAGGCGTGATATCGGCCCGCATGAGAGCGCGGCAGTGCATGAGGTCCTGGCCCGTCTTGGGCAGGAAGTCAATCTTGAACTCGCCATAGCTGAAGTTCCCGGGGGCACGCATGATGGCGCTGAAGAACTGCTGCTGGAAAGCGAACCACTCAATGTTGTTGTTGAAGCGCTTCTCTCCCCCACGTCCGTTGCCGATATTCGCCGGCTTATTGTCGTCCGGGAAATAGTAATTCAGGCGGGAGTACTGGGTTTCGTTCTTATAGCCTTTCTCCATGCGCGGGATGATGGCGTCGAAGTCCACGTCCACGCTGCTCACGTTACGGGGAATCAGATGGCCCATGCCCACCAGGGACAGGGTTTCATTCACCGAGTAGGAGTCCTTGACCAGGGTGTACTTTTGCTCGATATAGCCACCGTCAGCAAAAGGCAGCCGCATCACCACCGTGCTGTCCGAAGAAGCCTCCGGAACATACTGGAAGGTGAATTTACGCGTATCTACTGCCGTAGGGGCATATACCACATAACCCAGCTGGGATTTTTCTCCCTGCAGCAGGTACAGCGGCTCCTGCGAATAGGTGAGATAATCCTTCACCTTTACGGAGTACGGCTGACCGCCACGGGTGGTAAAGACCACCTGCAGCTTGTTGTTTTCCAGGGTGATAAGCTGTGCCTCCGCACGGGCGGCGGCATTCAGCGAAGAGTCGGAATAGACCGGGGCGACAGGGGCCTGAGGTGCAGCAGTAATCGCTTCATCCACAGCGGCAGCGGCCTCCGGATGTTCCGCCCGCCAGATGCTGTCCTGCTGCCACTGGGCATAGGCCTCGGCGGCGGCAATGGAATCCAACTGGGCCTGATAGGCCCTCTGTTTGGCAACTTGACGGCTCTGGTACCCGAAGAACCCCATCATGATGAGGAAAATCAGGACAAAGCCGATGATTGAATTCTTGTCCATACGCTACTCCTGATCCTCCAGCTCCTTGGCACGGATCTGTGCCTTCAAATCCTCCAGTTTGGCCTTGGCGGCGTCGATACGCTCCTGCATCTGGGCCTTGAGTTTCTCTGCGCCCTTGGACAAGCCAAAGAAGCCGATATTGTTCTCATAGGTCTGGATTTCCTGCTGCAGCTGATTGAACTGCTCTTTCAGGCGATCCGACTCCGTGAGCGGACGACGGCCATTGCCGCCTTCCCTACGGCCACCTTCCCGGCGACCACGCTGGCCAAAGCCAGGGAATTTTGCTTCCATAGCCTCACGATAGGCAGCCTGGATGGCATCTTTTTCCTTGAAAGGAACAAAGCCGATGGCCTTCCAGCGCTCCTCGAAATCCTTGCGGGCCTCTGCGTCTTTCTCAGCGTCCGGAACATAGGCCTTGATTTCCTCGATGAGGGCCTTCTTGGCGGCCAGGTTGCCGCTCAGATTGCCGGGGCCGGCAGGACGATTGTCACGGGCGGTGAAGAAAGCGTCGCAGGCGGCGCGGAAACGCTTCCAGATTTGCTCGCTCTTCTTGCGCGGCACGGCACCGATCTCCTTCCACTGTTTCTGCAGTTCGATGAGGCGGTCGCTCGTGGCCTTCCAGTCCGTGCTGTCCTTCAGCGATTCGGCTTCCTCGATGATGGCCATCTTCTTGGCCAGGTTCTCGTTCATGGAATCCTTGAACTCGGAGAAGGAGGCGCGCTTGCGCTCGAAGAACTTGTCGCAGGCGGCGCGGAAACGGTCGTAAACTTTCTGGTTTTCCTTGCGGGTGGCGAAGCCGATGCTGCGCCACTCGGCCTGAATTTTCTCAATTTCCTTACTTAAAGCGTTCCATTCGCTGGACGATGTAATTTCCTGGGCTGCAATAGCTTCCACTCTTTCGCAAAGTGCTTCCTTCTTGGCCAGGTTCTCTACCTGCTGAGCCTTGAGACCCTCGAAATGGGCCTGGTAGCGCTTGTTGATAACCGAGGTGGCAGCGCGGAAGCGCTCCCAGATTTCCTCGCGGTATTCCTTGGCCACAGGGCCCAGATCCTTCCACTGTTCGTGCAGTTTCTGCAGCTCCTTGAAGGCCTCCACTACATCCTCTTCTTCTGCCAGAGCTTCTGCGCTCTCACAGTAGGCGGTTTTGGCTTCCAGATTCTTCTTGAAGTCCAGGTCGCGAAGCTCCCGGTTGATATCGACCAGGTCGTAGAACTTGGTTACGTACAACTGATAGGTATCGTTGATATCGCGGAAGTTCTGCTGCGGAACCGGGCCGGTCTCCCGCCAGCGGTTCTGGATATCGCGGAAGTGCGGGAAAGCGTCCTTCATCTCGCCGGGGTTCTCCACAAGGGCTTTCAATTCCTCGATGATGGCCTGCTTCTTGGTGAGGTTTTCGTCACGCTCTGCTTCCAGCTGCTTGTTATATTCTGCACGTTCCTTCTTGTAGGCCATGTACAGCGACTTGAAACCGGCCTCGATGGCGGCGAAGGGGCTTACAGGACCGCTCTGCATGGGAACGGTGGCTTCTTCTACGGGGGTGTTGTCGTCCGGCTCTTCCACGGTTGCGTCTTCGCCGGCTTCGGCTTTCTCCTTGGAAAGCCGTTTATAGAAGGCACTCTTGATGGCATCGGCCTCCTTGGACCGTTTCATACGGTCTTCACTTTCTACTAACTGTTGGAACAGTTCCGTGAGTTCTGCCAGATTCTTGTCTGCATAGTTCACTACAGGGGTCTCCTGTTCCACTTTTGCTACATCTGCGGGTTCTTCCGTTACCACAGGCTTAATTTCTTCACTCATGAGTATTAATGTTTATTATTAGCTTACAAATTTAGGAATAATCCTTTACT
>ONTQ01000158.1 GCA_900320795.1 uncultured Bacteroidales bacterium | reverse complement strand
CCGCTTGAAGAAAAGCAGATCCGCGGCCAGGTGGTCCAGCGTCTGGAAGGGGAGGCCCACCATGACACCTGTCCCAGTCTGATACCCGGTCCGTTTTAGAATCTCCAGGCATTCCACTCGCTTGCGGAAGTCGTGCTTGCTGTTTTTCGGGTGGATCTTGTAGTATAATTCCTCGTTGGACGATTCAATCCGGAGCAGATACCGGTGCGCCCCGGCCTCGAACCAGCGCCGGTAGGTTTCCTCCGTCTGCTCTCCGAGCGACAGAGTGATTCCGAGGCTACCGTTGTCGATTTTCTTGATTTCCCGGACTAAGCGCTCGATCCTTTCAATGAAGGCCGGGTCGCTGCGCTCACCGCTCTGCAAGGCCACGGATCCGTATCCCAACTCATGGGCAAGGCGGGCGCAATCCAGGACTTCCCCGTCGCTGAGGCAGTAGCGCTCCACCCGGTCGTTCCCGCTCCGGAGCCCGCAATAGAAGCAGTTCTTCTCGCAGACATTGCCGAATTCGATGAGCCCCCGCAGGTGCACGAAATTGTCCAGGTGGGCGAGTTTGACCTCCAGCCCGCGCCGGAGAAGGCGCTCCTTTTCGGAGCCTTCTGCGGCGAGGAGGACCTTGATTTCCTCCAAACTCAGGTCCTGCTTGCGGAGTATGTCGTCAAATGCCGGAATCATCGGGTATGTCCGTTTGGAAAACGGATTCAAAGATAACAATTATTTGGCAAATGGTCAGGAGGCTGGAATAATCCTAATCCGGGCTCGGTATGGCCTAACGAAGTCTCGTCGGTTTTGCCGATATTTGCAACCGGAAAAAGAGATATGAATATCAGTGGCATCATCGTCGGCGCGGCCGTATTCCTGAGCATCGGCATCTGTCACCCCCTGGTCATCAAGATGGAATATCGGTGGGGGAAGCAGAGCTGGTGGATCTGGCTGGTGGCCTGCCTCGCATTCTGTACGCTTTCCCTGTTTGTCAAGAACGATGTCCTGTCCATCATCATCGGAGGTTTCGCATTTTGCTGCCTCTGGGGCATCCACGAGATGTTTCTCCAGGAAAAGCGGGTCCTGCGCGGCTGGTTCCCGGAGAATCCGAAGCGTCACGCCTATTACGAGGCAAGACGGAAGGAACTGGGTATCAACGGATGAAATTCATCGCCTGACGGGGCTCGTCGGCACGTCCCGGGGCGGGTTTGCCGCCGGTGGCCTTGAGCAGCCACGCCATATTGTTGGCCAATGCCCGCATGGTCTGGAGACCTTCCGTGTCCAGGGCTGCCTGGCCCGGGGCCGCCCCATAGACGATATTCCAGTATTGGGATGCCACCACGGGCATGTTCATCATCTGGAAGGGCAGGTTCAGCGCTTCGAAAGTGGCGGTGGCGCCTCCTCTGCGGCACACGGCGACTGCGGCGGCCGGCTTGCCGGAAATGCTGGCTCCGTTGGAGTAGAAAGCCCGCTGGATGACACTGAGGACGGCGCCGTTCGGCTGCCCATAATAGACGGGCGAGCCCACGATCAAGGCATCGGCCTCGGCGAATTTCTCGCTGATGCGGTTGCAGATGTCATCGTCAAAGACGCACTTCCCGGGTTTCCGGGAGCAGCCCCCGCAGGCGATGCAACCCCGGACGGCCTTGTTGCCGATCCAGACAATCTCGCTGTCGATGCCGTTGACTTTCAGTTGTTTGGCGATTTCGTCCAAGGCCACGGCCGTATTGCCCTTCTGATGCGGGCTACCGTTGATCATCAGTACCTTCATTTTTTTTCCCTTTTTGTCGTTAGCCAATGCTTTCACGCCCGTGGCCGACAGCACAGCGCCGCCGGCGGCCAAGGCCGATTTCCCGATGAAATCTCTCCGGCCCATAAATACGGTTTTGATGGATGCGAAGTTAGCAATTATTTCCATATCTGCGTAGGACCCCGGTTTGCCGATATCCGGAAAAATGAGTATGTTTGTTCGGATAAGCGACGATCAGTATGGCTTGCAACGCGGATTTTGTACAATACATCGTGGACCAGTGCTCGGGCGCCGGTACGATTGCCGTCCGGAAGATGATGGGGGACTATTGCATCTACTGCAACGGGGTCCTGTTCGGTCTCATCTGCGACAATAATTTCTATGTCAAGGTGACTGAGGCAGGGGAAGCCGTTCTCGAAGAAGTCGAGCTTCGGCAGCCCTTTGAAGGTGCCAAGGACTATTTCTATATCAGCAATGTCGATAACCGGGAATACCTGGAGGACATCGTCAGGGCCACCCTGCCGGAACTTCTTTCCCCGAAGGCAAAGTCCAGGAAGCAGGCGCGGAAGAATCGGCAGGTGCCCCTTTCGCTGGATGAATTCATCGCCCCCGATCTCGTCTGTTCACAGGATCTCCGGGCCTTCTTCCAGCAGCATCTGGGCCCGGATTTCCGCTTCAAGGTGGAGTTCCAGGACTGGCTGCGCCGGAATGCCGGCCTCACTTACCGGGATGCCGTGGAGGCTTATAAACAATTCGTTCCGCTTAGTTTTGACTGAAAACCCTGAACTATGATCATCAGACTGGAGACCCCCGGGGAATTCCGGGAGGTGGAAAATCTCACGCGGGAGGCTTTTTGGAATGTGTACCGCCCCGGTTGCACGGAGCATTTTGTCCTGCATCAATACAGGAGCAATCCGGATTTCATCCCGGAGCTGGACTTCGTGATGGAGGAGGGCCATCTTATCGGCCATGTGATGTTCTCCAAGGCCGAATTGGTCTTGAATGACGGCTCGAAGAAGCCCTCCTGGACCTTCGGCCCCATCAGCATCCATGCGGACTATAAACGGAAAGGCTATGGCTTGAAACTGCTACGTTATGCGCTGGAGGAGGCCCGAAAGATGGGCGTCGGTTTCCTCTGCATGGAAGGGAACATCGACTTTTACAAGCACGCCGGCTTTGTCCTGGCCAGCGCCTTCCGTATCCATTATCACGACTTTCCAAAGGAAGAGGAAGCCCCGTTCTTCCTGGCTCAGGAACTCATTCCCGGCTGGCTCGCCGCCCAGGGGATCGAGGAGGCGACCTATTGCCCGCCCAAGGGCTATTTCGTGGCCGATGAGGATCCGGATGCGTTCGAGGCATACGACGCCACTTTCCCTCACAAAGAAAAGCTCCGCCTGCCGGGGCAGCTGGGGTATGACGGCGTTTTCCTGGAATCGGGCCGGATCGTGCTCCGTCCCTGGCTGGAGAAGGATGCCCCCGCGCCGGCTGGCCGCCCCACAAATCCATCGGGGAAAGCCTGGAGATCATCCGGACGGTTTTCCATAGTGACACGACCTGGGCGATTGTGCTGAAAGAGACAGGGGAACCGCTCGGAGCGATGGGGTATATGCCTTCCGATGGAAACCTGCTGCCTTCGAGGGAAGGGGAACCGCTGGTGGGTTATTGGGTCGGCAAACCCTATTGGAACAGAGGCATCTGCACGGAGGCTTTGCAACTGATGCTGGACCACATCCGGAAAACCACGGAGATCAAATCCCTGATTGGCAGTCACTTCATCGACAACCCGGCCAGCGGTCGGGTGATGGAGAAATGTGGATTCGTCCCCACCGGCGAAACCTGTGTGGATGAATCCCTGGCCGGCTCAGACAGTCCGATGCGGGTTCTGAGATTAGACATTAAATAAACGTAAACAACAGCCATGAAACAGGTTTTAGGATACTTTCTGGGTTTCGCCATCTTTATTGTCGGGATTCCGACCTTGATGTGGCTGGTATCCGGAATGCCTGTTTGGGCGGACATCCCGGTAGGACGTCTGTACTTATCGGTCTTGATTGCGTTGGCCGGGCTCTCGCTCAGTATCTGGAGCATCGTCTATATGAAGCGCGTCGGGGAGGGCAATCCGTTTGATGCGATGGGACATGAGGTCGCGCCCCGGACCAAACGTCTGATGACGGACGGGCCTTATCGGCAGTCCCGGAATCCCATGCTGTCCGGGACGTATCTTTATTACATCGGCATTGGCCTTGCCTGCTGGAGTTGGTGGGCACTGCTGGTTTTTGCCGCCGTGGCCGGCTTGATGATGCTCCAGGTACGCTCGGAAGAAAGACGCCTCGAGGCTGATTTCGGAGAGGAATACTTGGCGTATAAGAAGCGTACAGGTCGGTTTTTCACTTTCAAGAAATGACTTTGAACGGAATGAAACAAGTCCTGCGATTCCTCCACGCACTCTCCTCGCACAACGACAATGTCTGGTTCGATGCGCACAAAGCCGATTATCTGAAGGCAAAGGGCAAGGTCGATGACCTGGCAGTCCGCCTGATTGCCGGAATCCGTTCCTTCGACGATACCATCGGCCCCCTCTCATCGGCAGACTGTACGTACCGGATCTACCGGGATGTACGTTTTTCCAAGGACAAGAGCCCCTACAAGACGCACATGGGCATTTTTGTCAACCGCGGCGGTAAAAAATCGGGTTACAGCGGCTATTACTTCCACATCGACGGGAACGGGGACCATCTGCTCGCCGTCGGAAACTATTTACGGAACCGCAGGTACTGAAGACGCTCCGGGAAGACATCGAACTGGGCGGGGGAGACTTCCGCCGGATCTTGTCCGGGCTGGCGCACGGTCTGGAACTGGACATGGACGGTGCGTTGAAGAAGGTCCCGAAAGGATTCCCGGCCGACAGTCCGGATGCGGACTTTTTCCGGCTCAAGAACTTCTGCCTCCTGCAGCGGCTGGATGACGACTTCATCCTGTCCCCGGACCTCGCCGACCGAATTCTGGCCAGTTTCCGCACTGGAAAACCATTCTTGGACTATGTCAACCGCGCCATCGACTTCTGCCGCGAGGAGAAGCAGGAGTACTTCAGCAGCCTGGACTTCTGACGCCGCCTACTGGAGCGCGTCGACGGGGAGAGGGCTGCGGCCTGTGTAGGCCTGGCCGGTGAAGGTGGCGATCCGGACACCGTCCTGATTCGTGACCTCAACTTCTGCCGTTGGTAAGCGGTGATGGGCACAGGAAAGGTGTCCTTCCGCCCGGAGAATATCTCCCTCTCGCGCCGACACATGATAGTAGATGGTCGAATTGATAGCGAAAGTGAGGTTCTCGCCCTGATTGACCAGCGCCGCGAACACCAGGTCGGCGAGGGTGAAGATGGCTCCGCCCTGGCAGACTCCGCCGGCGTTGAGGTGTGCCGAGGTCACTTTCAGTTCGGCGACGGCCGAACCGGGGGCGATCTCCATG
>ONTQ01000153.1 GCA_900320795.1 uncultured Bacteroidales bacterium | reverse complement strand
CTGTCAGGATATCCTTGGGCGTAGCCTTGAACTGGAGGTTGATGCCGGCATTCTGGCCGGAAGTCCGCTTGGTCGCATGGATCAGTTGGTCCACCCGGCCTCCTGTGGTCACAATCTGCCGATGCAACTCGCTCTCAATCCTGTCCTTCTCGTATTTGCCGTTGTAGTTGAACCGCACTCCCCATCGGCCTTTGTTATAGTTCAGCGCCACATTTCCGTTCATGAACCCGTTGAATCCATAATTGAACGCAGCCATCGCGCTGAACATATTGGCAGATTGCTTCTTTGAAACAATGTTGACAATGCCACCGGTACCCTCGGAATCATACTTGACATCCGGGCTGGTTACGATCTCGATACTCTGCACATTGGCCGCCGGGATGCTTTCCAGGCCCCCGAGGGTGGTGGGAATCCCGTCCACCAGGATAAGAACGTTGCTATTGCCACGGATGGAAATGCCGCCGCTGCCATCGACACTGACCGCCGAAGCCTCGCGGATTACCTCCAATACGGACCCTGTTGCCGCCGCAGCGCTGGATGCCGTATTGATGCGCGTCTTTTCCACGCTCAGACTCTTGGGCGTCTCACCGGCAACAACCACTGACTCAAGCAAGACTGTCGGATCGGGGGTCAGAATAATATCGCCCAATTCCATCACACCTTCTCCGGAACACGCCAACTCCCGCTTCAAGTCTTTATAACCGATGGAACTGATCTTCAACAGGTATTGTCCATTGAAAACCGATGGAACTGATCTTCAACAGGTATTGTCCATTGAACGCACCCCGAATCAGGAAAGATCCCTCCTCGCCCGTCATGGCACCCGCCACCGTCTTCCCGGCCGACTCCAGCACCACGGCCGCATAAATCACCGGTCCCCCATCGACTTCCACCACGCGTCCTTTCACCCCGTTCTGGGAAAAGACGACCAGCGCCTGGGCAAGAAGTATCAGAGAGATGAGTATCCTACGCATAGGGTTCCAAAGCAACCGCATATGATGTTATCCATCGAGTTCATTCAATCAGAAACAAACATACGGATTCTACGGCACAATAGCAAACCCGGCGAGAGACTGTGTTTCAAATAATCTTAGAGGCAGGTTTCTTTAGTTAACCTATTATCAACCTGAATACCAAATAGATACACCTCACAAAAATCGTCAAAATTGGTTCGATAATTGTTAACGATCACGTACAACGCTATTTAACTAATTGATTTTCGGAGATTTACAATTCTGAGAAAAGTCAATTTCTGTGAGAACTCCGATGCAAAACCCCGGCAATCATCCATGACTGTCGGGGTTATCTGATATCGATTTATGTGTGTTTAACCGCTATTCTTCATCCGGCTGCTGACCGTCGTGGGCCTTCCAAGCACACTCCGTAATCTTTATATCCGTGAACACTGCCGTGAAGGAGGATTCTTCCGGAGAGCAGGCATAAATGCCAAAGCTGATCTCGTCTGTTGCGGCATACATGTGGCAGACGCGCATCTGGCTGAAGTTGAATCCATCGTTGGAACACTCAATACAGAAGTCATCCTCCCGGCGGGAGAGACGGTACCACATGGTCTTAACATCGGCAGATATAGCCGTGGTGGCCCAGTCGGAGTAGCCGTTGTTGGTTGCCACGCTGCCCAGGTGCTGGAACTTCTCGTTCTCGAACTCCACGGAGCCCTTGAGCCAGTTGTCGCTGTCTAGGTACATCACGATGCCACACTGGTCGAAGCGCTGGTGGCTTTGGGTGAAATCAGTCTTTACCACAAAGCTGAAAAACCTCTCTTTGGTCTTCATCTGCAATACAGGAGCATTGTCATTCCGGAAATGATAGTATGTCCGCTGCCAGAGATCCGTGTGCGGGGCGGTAGTGATGGAGATGACGCCGTCCTTGATCTCGAAGGCGGCAGGTTCCCTGGTCCATTGGAGTTGGTTCAGGTTGATCTGCCCGCCATTGGCGAGAGATTCGGCCACGCTGTCAGCGAATTCAGCGTCAGTTGCTTTCTGCGACGGGTTTCCGCAAGCTACTGCACAAAGGCAGAAGCCAAGGCATAGGAGTTTCGTGATGTTGGTCATATACTTGATACAAATTCCGATTTCCCGAACTCAATCAGTGCTCGTGATGATGCCCGCCGCAGCCGTCGTGGTGGCAGCTGCCGTCGCCATAGACGATGGATCCGTCCAGGAACATCTTCAGGACTTCTTCGACCTCGATGGCAGGGGCGCCGGCGTGGACCTTGATGCCCAGATCGTCAAGCAGGATGACGGCTCCGGCACCGAGGCCGCCGCACAGGACATCCGTGCAGCCCTGGGCTGCCAGGAACCGGGGCATCGCACCGTGCTCATGCTCCGGGGCCTGCAGGACTGCGGAGTCAATGACCTGGCCATCTTGGATGGTAAAGATGCTGACCTGAGGGGCCTTGCCGAAGTGGGGCCATAGTTTTCCCTCGCAGGTGGGGACGGCGATTTTCTGTAAGAGCTGCATAAGAAATATCTATTAGATTGATTTTACTTCATGTCAATTTGCATGCCGCAGGCAAACTGCTGCAGCCTTGAACCCATGACAGACTGCAGGATACGGAAGGCTTCTTTTCCTGTGCAGTGGCCGGTCAGGAAAGAAACCTGGGGATAACAGGCGACCAGGCGTTCTGCCAGCGCGGTGAGTTCCTCTTCGGCTTCAAAGGAATGCATGCCATTTGAGTCCAACAGGTGGAAGCCGCCGATGACGGTGCCCACCGGCCATGGACAGGCCTCCAAGATGTTCTCCAAGCCGTTGTGAGCGCAGCCTGTATAGAGCAGACCATCCACATAGATGGCCATCTCGTGGGAGAAATCATCCGGGATCAAACCACCTTCCCAACGGACGGAAAGAAGCCGATTACCCAAAGGAAGCGGGTGTCTTTGCGGAATATCGGTAATAATGTGTAACCCGTCCGCAAGGGTCATCGTGTCAGTCACAGATATCATCCGGTCCCTCATCTGCGCCAGCGGCCAATCACAGGAGATAGAATGCTGCCGGCCCCTTTCTGAATAAAAACGGCCGGATACTGCTTTGGGCGAAACGATGATTTTCGCCTTGCTGTTCAGGTCCAGGAAAGTCTTCAGGCCGCCGACATGGTCGGAGTGGCCGTGGGAGAGGAAGACATAGTCCACATCGGAAAGGTCGATGCCCATCCGGGCGGCGTTGACCGCGAAAAGCCCGGAGGCTCCTGTGTCCATCAGGATATTAGCCGACGGAGTACGCACCAACACGGACAGGCCATGCTCGCATCCGAAGCGGTCCGGATCCGAAGTACGGTTGTCTGACAGGACACTTATGGTTCCACTCATCATGCAGTCAATTGTTTTTCTCCATTTGGAAAAGCAATTCGGGCAATTCCGATTTGTCTAAACAAACATACGAATTCTACGGTACAATATCAAACCTATCGGCTATTGTGTATTCAAATACTCTTTGTGTCCAGTTCCCATAGATAAAACCATATCTACCTGAATTCCAAGTAGATACAATTCCAGAAAATCCTCAAAATTGGTTCGATAATTGTCCCATTGCCCGTACACGCGAAACAGCCCGGCCTTGACGGCCGGGTTTTCGCGTACGGGTATGGGGGGCCTCCGTCTGTTCACCGTTACCCCTCCCCTAACCTTTCGCCCGAGCCAAGAGAAATCGAACTTGTTCAGATTTCCGAGGCGAGTAGAAAGGAAAGACCGCAGGTCTTAATCCCTCCCTCGGGGAGGGGACTCGGCGGCAGAAGCCGCCGTTCGCCTGCAGGCGAAGTCGCTTCGCTCCGAAGGTGCTTCGATTCAGCGTTTGAGCAGTGCCAAGGCCGTGTTTTTCGTGCGGCTCGCTGAGGTCTGCGGACAACTGCTTTGTAATTCATTGATTGACGGTATATTACAAATTGTCAATCCTCAGACCCATCCTTTTTCTGGCAGGTCCGAGGATGTACATTTTTGAATCCTTTGGCTATCAGTCAGTTACAATTCAGCAAACCGCAGACCTCTGGTAAACCTATTTCAGGACAAGTCAGCAAACAGGAAAACGATGACGGGAGGGGGTCCGGGGGTCTTCCCCCGGTCGCCCCTGGGGGCAGCGCGGAGCGCGGGGGTCAAACAGCGGCATCGCCGCCGTTTTTGACGTTTGTGCATCAGCACAAACGAAAGATCCCCGGAACTCCATCGGAGTCCGGGGATCTCAAAAACGGCGGCTACCTACTCTCCCAACTGGTGGGTCAGTACCATCGGCGATGGTGAGCTTAACTTCTCTGTTCGGAATGGGAAGAGGTGGATCCTCA
>ONTQ01000152.1 GCA_900320795.1 uncultured Bacteroidales bacterium | reverse complement strand
GTTCCTCCTGCGGTTGGCGGCCTGGCGGCCCGGAGCCTTGGCTACATAACAAAAAAGAGAGGGTGACTATCGGTCTTTCGACTTTTTAGTCACCCTCTTCTTCGTTTTCACTACGTTCAAACGTCCAAAACGGTGAGCATCTGAGCAAGTACAGTGAGCAAAAGGTCATAAATTATGCAAATCGCAGCAACTTCCGTGTCAGTTTCGGTAAGTTGCTGCGATTTTCGCTCAGTTAGTTGCATGCTAATGCGCCTGTTCTAGGGAAGAGTTGTCATTCGTTTATCTACGACGTGCGTTGAAAACTGGGACTATTCTCGCTTCACATATATATGATTCTCCCTTGAATGTGTAAGCAAACCGGGCTATCGGTGAATGGATTCCAGGATTACCAATGGTGACTGTCCAGGAGTCGAAAGACCCGGGATGAATGTCAGTGTCAATGGACATTTCATATTCGCTGACTCCTGTCTGGCCATCGATCATCTGCAGAGAAACAATGTGTATAGTCTCTGAACTGAAATTCTCCACTCTATACTCTAGTTCACTTCCGGACTGAACCACATCGTCGATAATCTCGCAGTTGCCGCCGAGATAAACGGCGGAGACACCATCGGGGGAGTCCAGAAGGACAATGACGGAACAGGTTGCGGAAAAAGAGCCGGCGGTGGCAGTGATGATGGTTTCTCCGTTACTTACGCCTTTGACAATACCGTTTTCTACAGTCGCTACGTTGGGATCGTACGAAATCCATGTAATGGTTTTATCTGTTGCATCCTCCGGCAGGACAGTTGCGGATAACGCGGATGTTTCACCTACGAGTAAAGTCAGACTCTCCTTGTCAAGAGTGATCGAGGTGACCTTCCTGTTTACCGTAACGTTACAAGTTGCTTGTTTATCTCCAACTTTGGCAAAGATATCGGCATATCCCTGCCTGATGGCATGAACCGTTCCATCCTGGTCGACGGAAACAATGCTCTCATCAGAAGTGGACCAAGTGACGGTCTTATTGTCCGCATCATCTGGGATAACCGTCGCTTTCAAGGTAACGGATTCCCCTTCATCAAGGGTAAGGCTGGCTTGACTGAGAGTGATTGATCTCACCGGTACCTTGACTGTAATATCGCATGATGCTGATTCGTAGCCGATTCTGGCTGTGATGGTGGCTTTACCTCCCCCCATTGCAATGACCATCCCATTGGTTGTAACTGTAGCTACGGTTAGGTCGGAACTGTTCCAGGTAACCGTTTGGTGGGTAGCGTCATTCGGTTTGACGGTGGCAATGAGGGTCTCTCTGTCTCCCTTATTCAACGTAAGCTCGGTCTTATTGAGTGAAATAGACTCGACAGGCACGGTAACCGTCACGTCGCATGTTGCTTCTTGGCCATTGGCCTTGGCTGTAATGGTGGCATTGCCATTGCCGATGGCCGTGACTTTGCCTTTAGAATCGACGGACACAACGCTTGACTCAGAGCTGGTCCAAGAAACGGTCTTGTCAGTTGCATTGTCAGGGTTGACAGTGGCGACCAGCGTTTGTGACTCACCCTTGGTCATTTCAAGGGAAGTCTTGTTGAGTTTGATGGATGAGACTGCAATGGGTTTGTTGCTGACTGTAATCACGCACGAAGCGGACTTACCTCCGACAACAGCCCTTATCGTGGCACTTCCCTTGGCGACGGCTGTTACGAGTCCGTTTTTCGTAACGGTTGCGATACCGATACTGGTAGATATCCACGAGATACTTTGATCCGTCGCATCGGATGGCGTTACGGTCGCCGAAAGTTGCACTGTTTCACCGACGAACAGTTCGGCTGCAGGTTGACTGATGGCAACCTCTGTAACCGCGATTTCTTCAGGAGCCTTTTCACATGAAAGCGCCAACAGAAACGCAGCGGTAAAGGGGATAAATAACTTTCTCATATGATAAAGGTATTATAAAGATATACGGGATGTCAAAACCGGGCCTTGACATTGTAGTCGTTGCGGGTGGCGGCGGAGCGGGAGACCATTTCGCCGAGGAAGCCGGCGAGGAAGAACATGGCGCCGAGGACCACTGCGAGGAGGGCCAGGTAGAAGAGGGGCTGGTCGGTGACTGCGCGGAAGTGCACGCCCTGGGCCTGGTGGACGAGCTTGGCGACGATGATCCAGACGGTCATCACGAAGCCGATGAGGAACATCAGGATGCCGGTGGTGCCGAAGAAGTGCATCGGCTTCTTGCCGAACTTGGAGAGGAACCACAGGGACATCAGGTCCAGGAATCCGTTTACGAAGCGCTCCAGACCGAACTTGGAGGTGCCGTACTTGCGTTTCTGGTGGTGGACGGGTTTCTCGCCGATCTTGCCGTATCCGGCATTCTTGGCGAGGTAGGGGATATAGCGGTGCATTTCGCCGTACACCTCGATGCTCTTCACCACCTCATTCTTATAGGCCTTCAGGCCGCAGTTCATGTCATGGAGCTTGATGCCCGTTACCTTGCGGGCGGTCCAGTTGTAGAGCTTGGAAGGGAGGTTCTTCGTGAGTTTGTTGTCTTTGCGGTGCTGCTTCCAGCCCGATACGACATCGTATCCGTCTTCCATGACCATCCGGTACAGCTCCGGGATTTCGTCCGGGGAATCCTGAAGGTCCGCGTCCATGGTGATGACGACATCCCCCTTGACGGCCGCAAAGCCCTCGTACAGGGCGGCGGACTTGCCGTAGTTGCGGCGGAAGGAGATGCCGTGGATGGCCGGGTTCTCCTCCGACAGGGAAAGGATGGTGTCCCAGGAGCCGTCGGTGGAACCGTCGTCCACCATCAGGAATTCATAGCTGTAGCTGTTCGTTTCCATGACCCGGCGGATCCAGGCGGCGAGTTCAGGGAGGGATTCCTTCTCGTTATAGAGGGGTACGATGACTGAGATATCCATGGTTGCTATTGATTGTCGATGTTTTCCTCTCCGCCGTCTCCGCCCTGGAAAGGGCCCTGCAGGAAGATGTAGCGGGACATGATGCTGGACAGGAGGCTTCCGTACAGGAAGCAGTAGAGCCACTGGCCGATGAAGGTGTAGAGCGGGAGCTTGTCCACGAACCGGCCGATCTCGCCCTCATAGCCCGCCCCCATTTTAGAGGAGATGGCGGTATTCAGTTCGGCAATGACGCTTTCCACCGTCTCCTGCGGCATATACATGATGACGGCGGCGTCCACGGAGGCGAGGATGAGGCCGGAGAACAGGGCGACGCGTCGGCCGAAGCGGTAGGTGTCCATCACGGTCACCCCGTCGAACTTGTCGCGGAGGTCCAGCATGTACTTCTTCATCAGCAGGATGCAGCCGAAGAACTCCACGGCCCACAGGATGATGGCCGCGGCCTGGACCAGGAAGGTGGAGCCTGTCAGGGCGGCGCCTTCCTTCAGCAGCAGGCACAGCGACGAGAATCCGCCGAACACGAATCCCACGCGTCCGGCCTCGTTCCAGAGGGTTTTACCGTCCAGTTTCATCGATACAAAGGTAACATTAATTGCATCATTTTCAAAAAAACTGCTTACCTTTGCAAGTTTGCAAGTATTAACTAACATGGTTAAGGACTTGGTATGTAATAC
>ONTQ01000089.1 GCA_900320795.1 uncultured Bacteroidales bacterium | reverse complement strand
CAGAAACGAGGGGTGATGTTGGTGGTATCAGCAGCGGAGATGGCGTACAGGCCGGCATCCACGCGGGCTTTGACCTGCTTCTTCACCTCGGACCACTTCTTGCCGGAAGGCGTGTAGTAGTCGCGCTGAATCATGATTTCGTTGCCTCGGAAGTCGTTCGGGTCATCCCAGTAGGAACCCAGGATGTCACCGGCAGGGCGCTGGACATGCTCGACGGGGATGAGACCCAGGGAGGTGGCGGCGCCGTTGCCCTGGGCACGGCAGGCCAGGGAGTCCATGCGGGTGGAGAGGTTGTAGGCAAGTTTGCGGCCCTGGGCCTCGGGGATGTCGGCGGCAGGAGTACCGGCGCCGGCGGGCTCTACGCCTGCAGGGAAGCAGACGGCATCGGCGGTGAAGGTATAGTATTTCACGCCATCGCTGCCGGTACGGGTGCCGTTCTTGCCGCCCATGGGAACCCAGGGGGCGAAGGTGGACTCGAGCACGGGCTTGTGCATACGCCACCAGGAGTCACCGGAACCGCCCAGCGGCCAGTTGTCCTGCCCTACTTCGTAGTCAATCTGGGCTACCCAGATGGCCTCGTGGTTACCGGGGTCGTTGGGGTTGGAGTCGGCGGCGAAGTCGCCCACCTTGGTCATGCCGGAGGAACGGAAGAGGTCCCAGTAAGCGCCCTGCGGGGCGGCGAGGGAGTTTCCGTAACGGTCCACGGCCTGGTCGGCACGGTTACCGAAGCGGGTGGTCATGATCTGGTAGTTGCCGTCGGTCTTGTCGATGACGCGGGAGGCAGCCTGCTCGGCCTTCTGGAATTCACCCAGGCAGAGGTAAACCTCGGCGAGGTAGTGGGCGGCGGCAGCCTTGGTGACGGTACCCATCAGACGAGGAGTGGTGGGAAGGTTCTGCTCGGCATATTCAAAGTCGGCAGCCAGTTTTTGCCAGGCTTCCTCGCGGGTGTTCATGGTATAGTCGTAACGGGCTTCCTGGGTCATGTGCTCGGAATATACCACCTGGCCGAACATGCCGGTAATGACACGGAAGGCCCAGGCACGGAGAAACACGGCCTCTGCACGGAGGTTGTTCTTCACGGTTTCGCTGGTGTATTCGATTTCAGGGTGCTCGTCAATCATGTCCACCACAATGTTGGCACGGTTGGAAAGCTTGTACATGTATTCACCGTAGTGACGGGCATAACCACTCTCCTCGGTAAGGGTGGACCAGTTGGAGAAATGGGTGTTGCCGCCGGTAGGGGCGAATGTGTCCAGACCCAGGCCGAAGAGCATCCAGTTGTGCTCGGATCCGCCACGCTGGTTGCCGAACACCATGTACTGGACCTCGGAATAGGCAGAGGCGAGGGCAATCTCAATGGATTGCTGGCTCTTGAAGAAGCTGTTGGTATCGTCCTCGTATGTGCGCTCTTCCAGGAAGAGGTTGTCGTTACAGGAAACGGCCAGGACAGCTGCGAGAAGAATAACTATATACTTTTTCATAATCATCTCGTTTTTAATTATTTCCTCTTGGGAGCAGAGAAGGTGAGATTGACACCGAAGGTGTACGTCTTGTAGGCGCCGTTGCTGCCGAAGCGGCTGGAGGAGGCGCCGGCGGCGATGGTACCACCGGTTTCAGGATCGATACCGGACCAGTTGGAGATGGTGAAGAGGTCGGTAGCGGCGAAGTAGCAGCGGAGGTTGCTGATGCCGGTGTTCTTGAGAACCTTGGAAGGGATGGTGTAGGAGAACACCAGATCCTTCAGTTTCAGGTAAGTACGGCTGTTCCAGTACTGATACTCAAGCGTGTTGGTATAGCCGTAACGGGCGAAGGTCTGGGAAGGATTCTCCTTGGTCCAGGGCTTTACGCGCTGCAGCTGGGCACCACCGCCCATGTTCGGGTTGAAGGCATACGGGTCCAGACCGATGAAGTGGGTCTTGTCACCCTGTGCCCAACGGAAGTTGAAGAACAGGCTGAAGTTCTTCCAGCGGAGGGTGTTGCCGAAGTTCAGGGTGAACAGCGGATCCGGGGAACCGATGTACTGGCGGTCATCGGCGGTAATCACACCATCGTTGTTGTAGTCTTCGAACTTGAGGTCACCGGGCTTGGCACCGTCCTGGATCTTCTTGACTTCACCGGTCTCGGGGTTGGTCCAGGTGTAAGCGTTGATCTCATTCTCGTCCTGGAAGATGCCCAGGAGTTTGAGGTCGTAGGCGGCACCCAGCGGGCGGCCCACCATCAGGGCGTAGTAGGACTCACGGCCGTAAGATACGGCGTTGGCGACGTCGTCGGCCTCTTTACCATTGTAGTCCGGGCCGAAGAGGGAGACGAGTTTGTTCTCGTTGGTGTCGAACACGAAGTTGCTTTCCCAGCGGAAGGTATTGTCACCGTTGCCGTTGAAGTTGACGGTGTTGAGGGTGATTTCAACACCCTTGTTGGTGACCAGACCTACGTTGTCGTTCACGTCGTTGAAACCGGAGAGGTACGGGGCGGAACGGGCGACCAGCATGTTGGTGGTGCGGCCGGTGTAGAGGTCGATGCTACCGTTGATGCGGTTCTGCAGGAAGGAGAAGTCCAAACCGAGGTTGAGCTTTTCGACCGTTGCCCAGGTGAGGGCGCGGTTGGGAAGGTTGGTGAGCGTCATACCCAGGGTGCTCACGTCGCCCAGCCAGGTCATGGTGATGGCACCGTTGTTGGACGTGTTCTTGCTGATGGTGGCCTGGGTGGCGCCTGCACTGATGTTGCGGGAACCGTTCTGACCCCAGGACAGACGCAGTTTCAGGAAGTCGAAGAAGTTGAGGTTCTTGATGAACTGCTCGTTGCTCAGCACCCAGGCGGCGCTGGCGCCGTAGAAGTTACCCCACTTGTGGCCGGGAGCGAAGGCGGAGAAACCGTCACGGCGGAAGTTACCGGTGATGTAGTACCTGTTGGCGAAGTTGTAGTTGACGCGGGCCAGGTAACCGACGGCCTGCGTTTCCACGCGGTTGCGGTAGGTTTCCGTAACGGAGTTGGCGGCCTCTATATTATATACGCCCAGGGTGGTGGGAGTCGGATAACCGGTGAAGTTGGTTCCCAGGGAGTTGCTGTTGGTAGCCTCACGGGTGTAACCCACGGTGGCATCTACGTGATGGCGGCCGAAGTCGCGGTTCCAGGTGAGGATCTGGTCGATGTTCCAGGCCACGTAGTTGGAGGAGGAGATGGTACCGGTTACATTGCCGATGAACTGCATCGGGTTCTGCATCTGGGTCTCGTCTTCCGTGTTGACCGACATCTCAGGCTTGTTGTAAACGTCGCTGTAGCCGGCGTTGCGCTGTGCCTGCAGGGTGATCTTGTAACTCAGGCCCGGGATGAAGGGGAAGTCAATCTGGGCGTAGGCGACGCCGTTCAGGTTGATGCTCTTGCTCTGACGGTCCGTGTAGGCGTAGGAGTCGTTCTTACCGGAGCCGATGAAAGGGCTGGCGGTGTTGTTGTCCGGTACGCTGTTGTACCAGTTCTCGAAGCCTTTCTGGCGGGCATACACATAGGACAGCGGGGTGTACCACATGGCATAGCGGATGTTGGCGCTCTGGCCCCAGCTGTTGGAAGCCAGGATATTGGCCTTGGCGCCGAGGGACAGCCAGTCGGTGACCTTGAAGTCCAACTTCAGCATGGCGCCGAGTTTTTCGTAGTCGTCACCCTTGCGGATGCCCTGCTGGCGGGTGTAATCGGTGGAAGCGTAGTAACTCACGCGCTCGGAACCGCCGCTGACGGAGAGGTCATACTTCTGGCCCACGCCCTTGCGGGAAATCTCGTCCAGCCAGTTCACCCACTTGCCGTCGTTCCAGGCTTCCAGTTCGCGGGGAGACAGCATGCCGGTGTAGTTGGCGGCAGCGTCCAGGCTGGAGAAGTCGGACCACTTCTTGTCAAGATAGTCGACGTTTTCAGCGCCTTGCTTGCTGTAGAAACGATTCTTCAGGAAGGTCTCTTTGTCATTGACCATCTTGGGCATACGGCTCCAGTCGGAGATGCTCACCTGGCCGTTGAAGTTAACAACCGGAGCACCGCTGTTGCCCCGCTTGGTGGTGATGATGATAACACCGTTAGCGGCACGGGAACCGTAGATGGCTGCCGCGGAAGCGTCCTTCAGCACGTCGATGCTCTCGATATCGGCCGTATTGATGGAGTTGATGGAGCCATAGGAAAGCACACCATCGATGACCAGCAGCGGCTGGTTGACGCTCTGGGCCGATGCAGACATGGAACCGCCGGTAGGGATGGAGTTCTTACCACGGATGGTCATGGTCTGGGTGTTGTCACCGGCGGCGCTGGTGGTAGGAGCATAACTCAAACCGGCCACCTTGGAGGACAGGGCCGAAAGGGCGTTGGGGTTGGGGAGAGATGCGACATTGGAGTCGTTGCCGTAGTTGACGCTGGCGATGGCGCCGGAAACGTCACGCTTGCGGGCGGTACCGTAACCGACAACAACCACATCGTCCAGGAAGAGGGTGTCTTCTTCCAGAACAACGTTGAGCGTCTTCTGGCCACGGACTGCGACTTCCACAGTCTTGTAGCCGATGGAAGAGATGACCAGGGTGGCATTGTCCGCTACGCGGATGCTGAAGAGACCATCCAAGTCAGTTGCTACGCCGATGGAAGAGTCCTTGATCTGGACTCCGGCACCGACCACTGGTTCGCCCTGGGCGTCGACGACCTTACCGGTCACCGTCGTCTGTGCGAACACCTGCACGCCGATAAGGCATGCAAGCGCTACCAAAATGAATCGTTTTAACATAAAGATTTAGTTATTGTTGGGTTAGTAAAACTAATAGTCGGGTTCTTTACACTTCCAAAGGTAATGAATTTTTTTATTATTCCCACATTTTTTTATTTTTTTTATAAAACTATTATCGTCAATGGGTGAACGATAACCGATAATTGCGTTGTTCTCAGCCATATACCCATCTTTCCAGTATGCGCAATATCTTTTGATATAACCACTTATTGATATAACCACTTATTATCTGCCTGGTCCGTGGACAAAGTTCTGCAAGGACAAAGGCGGAACTTCCCGTTATCAGTCTTTTTCAGTTTTCACAGTTTTAATGTTACACTTATGAAAAAATTTTATTTCACCGTTCCAACATCAAGCCTCACAACTATGTGCTCCCGATTCCTGTCCAGATCATCCAGTCCAACAAGGACGTGAAGATTGAACAGAACCCGGGATACGGCGGAGGTAAGTAACAGCCATTTTCTCTTATGGCGGCCCTCAGAAATGGGGGCCGCTTTTTTTTTGTTTCAAAAAGTATTACCTTTGAAACAAGTATAATGTCAAGCAAAATGAAAAGAATTGTGCGATTGCTGTCTTGTGGCCTTCTGGTCATGGCATGGAGTTGTTCCTCGCAGCCCGAACTGGAACAGAAAGCATTTGCCCGCATACCGGAGGCCCTGGAAAAAGCCATGATGGAAGAACTTGCCATGAGCGGAGGAGCAGCCGTCTCCTCCCCCGAAGTCCTGTATTCCTGTGACAGCCTCTGCATTATCCAGTTCAAGGCCGTGGCCAAGGACCCCCAGTGGGAAGAATACAGTTTCCCGGCCCGCTACATCATGGGGCAGGACATGGTTCTGAGCCATGCCTACGGGCATCCTGTCTATTTCGAAAAACTCACGGGCTGCCCGGATTTAAGCCCCGAAGAAATGGAGGAAACAAAAGCCAGCCTCCGGAAGGAAGGTGACGCGCTGTACACATTCTACGCCTCCACTGCCAATCCGATAGCCCCCAAGGACCTATGATAGACCGTTTCGCACTGGCTTACAGGGAACAGCAGCAACTGTTCCTGCTGGACAAGACCTATCTTGTCCAGACCCTGTTCACCGTCGGAGGCCCGGCAACGTTGTCTGCACGCTTTGTCGTGCAGTTTTTCTGGAACCCTGCCATGGCCCTCATCCTTACCCTGGCCCTGCTGGGATTAGGAACCTGGCTTCTGTGGTTCTCCATACGGGACAAAAGGGCCGACTGGCCCATCCTGCCGCTCTGCCTCATTCCCTTTGCCTTCCTGGCGGCATCCCTTTCGGAGAACGCCATGCATTTCAGCGTACTTACGGCCTGGCTCATTGCCCTGGGCGCCCTGTGCGGCTATTCCCGCATCCGTTCCCATCGCCTGATTTGGGGCATCCTTCTCACCGTGGCCGTCTATCTGGCTGCCGGTCCCGCCGCCCTTCTGTTCGCCTTCTGCGCCGCCATCATGGATTTTTACAGGAAACAGTGGGCATCGGCCCTGTATGTGGCGGTGGCCTTCGCCGCCGGCTTCGGAGCCTGGCTGCTGGCCTGGACGCCCACGCTGAAGGCTGCCTGGACGCCCGCTTTCTACTTCGACCTTGACACCCCGATGCCCTGGCAGCACTGGATTCCCTGGGGAGTGCTTCCCCTTACGGTACTGGCCGCCGAGGCTTCCAAGCCCTTCCTCCGCAGGCGCCTTCTTGTCCTGGCCGGCAGTTGCGCAGTTTTCATCCTGGCCCTCGTCCCCGCCTTCCGGCTTGTGAAAGAAGCGGAGAGCAGGCAGCCCGGCATCACCTTCGAATACGAGTACTACGTGGCCCGGGAAGACTGGGACGGGCTCATCCGTGCCTGCCGCTCCCATGAGTGGATTCCCCACACCGCCCAGTACCTGAACCTGGCCCTCTCCCAAAAAGGCCGGCTGCTCGAAGACATGTTCAAATACGACCAGAGGGGGCCCACCGGCCTCGTCCAGATGAGCGACGACCGCGGCGTATCGCTTTCCCAGGCCCATATCATGTTCGCCATGGGCAATATGGCCGCCGCACAGGATGTGGCGTTCAACACGCTCAACTCCACAGAAGGCCTCTGTCCCACCATGCTCAAAATGAACGCCCGCATCGAACTGATGCGAGGTGCCTATCCCGTGGCCGACAAATACCTTTCCCTGCTGGAAAAAGCCCCCCGCTACCGGCGCTGGGCCCGGGAGCAGAAACGCTTCCTCCATAACGACAAGG
>ONTQ01000150.1 GCA_900320795.1 uncultured Bacteroidales bacterium | reverse complement strand
TTCTTCCATTCAGGATAGCCGTAGGCGGCCTTCTGTTGCTGCCGCACATACGACCCGATCAGGATCACGAACGCCAGGCTCACCGCCAGTCCGATGAACTCGATAGCGGTGTAAAGCTTGTTGCGGGAGAGGAATTTGAGATAACTTTTCATTTTTTTGCCCTCAGGCTTTTTCTATTTTCGTCATTCCGGGCTTGACCGGGAATCTGTTATTGTTTATATTTGTAACCGTTCTAAAATGTGCGAGAGATATGAGCGACGAGATTGTTTTAATCCAAAATCTGATTTACGAGATTCGCGGGCAGAAAGTCATGCTGGATTCCGATCTGGCGAAACTGTACCAGGTCGAGACTCGTGTATTAAACCAAGCCGTCAAGAGAAACTTGAAACGGTTCCCGCCAGACTTTATGTTCCAATTGACGGCAGAAGAAGTCCTAAATATGTCATCACAAAATGTGACGACATCAACCAGACCGACATCGGCGCGGCCTTTTGCCTTTACCGAGCAAGGTGTAGCCATGCTTTCCGGAGTCCTGAAAAGTGATATTGCCGTCAATGACCTTTCAGAAGACATGCGGCAAGAGATCGACAACCTGTACCTGGCCATAGCGGAGCTTTCCTCCCGTCTTGAAGAGAAGAAGAATGAGCCCAGGCCCAAGATTGGTTTCCAGCAGAACATGGACAAGTAACTACTCTTTTTTCAGTTCCTCCGCCGGATTGGTCCGGGCGGCCTTGAGAGTTTGCCAGAGGACGGATATGAAAGCGATAAAAACGGCGAACACCGAAGCAGACACGAAGATCCACCCATACCCGGTGATTCTTTCCGCATATCTTTCCAAAAACCGGCCGACAAGGAGGATTGAAACGGGAATACCGACCGCAATGGCGACAAGGATCAGAACCATGTAGGAACGAATGGAGCGAAGGGTTTCACCCTTCATCTCGCTGCCGAACACTTTGCGGATGGCGATGTCCTTGGAATTCCGGACGGCGAACCACGTACTCATGGCGACCAGGCCCAGCATGGCCAGGAATACGGCAACCAGCGCGAACAAGGTGACAATCTTCGTATAACGATGCAAATCCGCGTAGTCCGCCGCGAAGATTTCCTGCAGATACCCGCACTGGTTGTCCCAGGAATTGCCCAGGTCATAATAGCCGGTCGTTTCTTTGTAAAACTGGGTGACAATGCTTGAAAACTCTCTCTTGAAGGCCGCATGGTCGGACCCGGTTTCGATCAGGATTCCATTCAGGTACTCCTGGGAAGACGTAATCAGCACTCCCGGGAAGGTCTGGGAAAAATAACGGGCGTACGGATCTTCCATATTCGCCGCGAAACGCCGGAAGGTTTCCAGGATTCCGCCTATTTCGGAAGTCGCGTCACGTTCGGACGGAAGGATGCGGTCGATGTCGGGATTGTCGCGGTTGACGCCTCCCTCGTTGGCCAGCTCTTCCGTCGGCCAGAAAGTTTTCGGTTTCACCTGAGTGAACCCTTCTTTTACCCGGAATCCCAACATCTTGAAAGCCAGTGTATCGCAGACAATCAGATTGATGCTCGTTCCCTCCAGAGGGCCCACGGTGATGGAATTCAAATGCGTCGGGATCCCGTCCGTGTAGCCGATACGCCTGACTCCCGGCAAGGTTGAGAACTTGTCACCCAGAACATGCACCTCCCGGGAATCGGAAGAGGACGGGTGGTAATAGAAGAGATTCTCTGCGGGAGAAATGCCGACGTCCAGGGTCTCAAGATGACGCAGTTGCGCCTGAAACGCAAGGGCCATGCAAACGAGCACAACGGCCAGAACTGTCTGGGCGACGATACATGCTTTGTTGAAGCCCATCTTGAGACGTTTTCGGATGTTCCCGCTGATTACCTCGATGGGTTGGAAGGAAGAAAGCATCCAGGCGGGAAGAAATCCGGCCAGGCCTCCTGTCAAAAGCACGATCGCGACAGAGAAAAGCCAGAACACCGGGCCCGGGTACACGCGGAATGCCACCGGAATTCCTTCGGGACGGATACTGTTGAGATAGGGAACGATCGCCCAGGCAAGTAAAATGGCCAGAACGTAACATACGGCCGTGAACACGATGGATTCCAACAGAATACGGCCGAAAATGCGAGCCCTCCCCTCGCCTATAAGGCGCCTTGTCGCCATCTCCTTCGCCCTGGCACCGGAAACGGCCGAGCATAGATTCATGTAATTGAGAATAGCCGACAGCAACAGGACCAGGCCGAGAACAACGAGAACGTTCAGATATAGCCGGTTACCCTGGCGGATTCCGGAAATATCGGTCGATGAAAAGAACAACTCCCGATAATCCGTCGCCATCATGTCTTCACCGTCCTGACGGTCCAGGGTAGGCCCCACCAGGGAAATCATTTTCTCAGAGAAAGCCGCCAGGTCGGTTCCATCCACCATCGACGCCAGCACATGAACCGTCTCTCCGACACCTGTCTCCCGCATATTGGATGCACGGATTGCCATCGGAGCGGCAAGGCCGACTTCCATAGGGCAGAAAACGTCGAAAGAATCGAGAATGGAATAATCCGCATCTTCCAGAATGGCCACGATCTCCGCCCTCTCCTTTTCGCTCCCATACTCTCCATAGCCTTCGAAACCGATACCGATATGCTGTCCAAGAGCCTCGGTAAAAGGAAATAGCCTGGCGGCGGCCGATTCCGAAAGAGCAATCCCCTGCCCGCCAGAGAGAGACTGAATACTTCCTTCCGTGACACGGAGATGGAGAAGGTCCAATAATCGGGTGTCAGCTATGAGAACAGGCATTCTCGAAGACTCATCTCCTGCTTGCACGGATAGTTTAGGCAGAATAAAAGCGGCGGCCTCTTCGATTTCGGGCAGCGAAGCCAGGGTCTCCTTGTCCCTATATTCCAGATAAGGCATGCTCTGGGGGCCCAGAATGTAAAGATTCTTGCCGCCGGGGACGTCTTCAGCGATACGGAGTTGATCCCTAAGTGAGGCTCCAATCACAATCACGAACGCCAGGCTCACAATCAGCCCCACCGCCTCGATGGCGGTGTATAACTTGTTGCGGGAGAGGAATTTGAGGTAACTTTTCATGTTTTCGTCATTCCCGGCTTGACCGGGAATCTTTTTATTCTTTTTTCAGTTCCACCGCAGGATTCGTCTTCGCGGCCTTGAGGGTTTGCCAGAGGACGGAAGCGAAAGCCATGGCGACTGTAAGCAGCACGGCCACGACAAAGATCCACCAGTAGCCCTCGAGCCGGTAAATGAAGTCCTTGAGGTATTCCTGGGCCGCATAGACGGCGATTGGAATGCCGATGACGCAAGCTATCCCCACCAGAATCATGTATTCACGGATCGTGCGGCCCGCTTCCGTTTCTATCGTTCCTCCAAACACCTTCCGGACGGCGATGTCACGGGACTTCTCATCGGCATAATAGGTGCTCATGGCCACCAGGCCCAGCAAGGCGATGACAATGGACAGGAGCATAAAAATCTCCACCAGCCTCATATTGTTGCGGGCCGGTTTCCAAGCCTCAGCGATATTCTCGTCAACCCAGAAGGCCAAGTTATCTTTAATCTGCTTATCCTTGATGTAGTTATCGTAAGCTTCCATGATCTGCGCTTTCGCCGCTTTCCGGTCCGGGGTGGTTTCTATGACCAATCCGGCGAAAGGAATGTCCTCA
>ONTQ01000256.1 GCA_900320795.1 uncultured Bacteroidales bacterium | reverse complement strand
AAGCATATTTGCCCGGCTTACATCCAGCTTGATTCCACGGAGGCTTGCATACCCTGCTACTGAATAGCTATCCTGTACACGTGTAGCAATCTTGGCGTTAAGCTCTTTTATCTGTTCTCTGGTACTTTCGTTCTCCTGTTCCAAGCTATCCAGCCGTTTTTCCTGTTCAATCAACATGTCAAGGCTTATCTTCGCTATTTCGAGCTGGGACATTGGCTTTAATGAGTACGTTCCAGTCTTCCGAAGAGCAGGAATAACCTCATGTGTGATCCAACGTTTAAAGGCTCTCGCTTCCGGTTTACGGGATCCAAGTACAAGGGAGTAGAGGCCAGGTTCATTGATAACAGTCATTTCCTGCTGACCACCAAGGGTAGGAATTGAACTCCGACCCTTTTCATCTGCATCCAACCGATCTGTAGCCTTATGTGTGTCACTTATTTCCAACGCTCTACATACATCTGCCGCTACAAACCACGGCTCGTCATTGATAGTAACCGTTCTCACTTCGCCGAACTGATCACTACTGAAGGCTCTTATTTCATTCATCTTCTTCTCCTCCGTCCTGGATTCTCATCAACTTATCATTCCCCATTTTTACTCGCCATTTTTACTCGCCATTGATGGCGAGTATTCGCCACCTTCTTCAACAGATAGATACTCTAATGGACCAAGCTGCCGGTCAGGCACGGCTTTTTATTCAATAGTTTTCATTTCTCACATGACGACTTCTTTCTGTCGAAATGTGATCTAGCCTCTACCTGGTTTTTACTCTTCATCAATGAGGAGTAAACAATCCCATCTTCGGCAGATTGGATAGTCTCAAAACCTATACACCGGAGTCTGATCCTCTCGCCTTGTTTTCATGCTGTGGTGACGGTGACAGAGTGCCTGCCAGTTGCTCTCATCCCAGAATAGGCTCATATCACCACGAAAAGGAATCACATGGTCCACATCGGTCGCTTTCACATACCGACCTTCCTTCATGCATTCCACGCAAAGAGGATGCGCCGCCAGGAATCTCTTCCTTGCCTTCCGCCACCGGCTATCGTAGCCTCTTTCAGATGCTGATCGGATTTCCTCCGGATGAAGGGGTTTGTGTTTGGCACAATATTTCCGTCCTGGCTCCACGAGCTCCGGACAGCCTGGATGCTTGCACGGAGTTTTCGGTTTTGTGGGCATCTTCAGCTACCTCCGTTTCTTCGACATCTGCTCCGTAAGGGAATCTGAGCATAAAAAAAGCAGCTCACATCTCATAGGCTGCAAACACATCGTCCAATATATCGATTCTGAAAGTCTCCGCGGTATCGAACAGTCCATCCCTTGTCCTGTAAATCTCCGCTCCTCTGGCTTTGGACAGCTTCTTTGCCTTCCTGGCAAGGTGCTGGATAACTGAACGACTGACAGGTATATTCTTCGTTCTTGCATAACCCGCTACGGACACATAGTCTTCAGGACCGTTTACTACAACCGATTCAAGCTCCTCCACCCTGTTCTTCAACTCTACTAACTCATTTTCAAGATCAGTCAACCGCTGGTCCTGGCTCCTCGGATATGGTTTTCTGATTTCCCTGTAATATCTCACGCATATTCCTTACCTCACATCATTTTCCATGCTAACAAAGGCTTCGTCATCGTACTGGGACCCATTGCCTTTCCAGAACTCATCAATGTCACGAAGGAACCTCTCGGATTTCTTCTGATCCGAAAACGAAGGCCTGCGGAATCGCTTAGTCGGTTTACATATCCCGCAGCCACAACCCAGGTGGCATTTGGCGTACTTCCCGTCCTTTCCCTCATACAGGTCTGTGCCGTACATAATCTGTGACATCCTCTTCTTTCTCCGGATCGACCTCTTGCAGGGCTTCCGTGATGATTTCATCGGAAATCCCCTTTCCGCGCAGTTGGAAGCGGATTTTCACGGGGCCCCAGCCTTGCAGCGAGGACTTCTCGCGGGCAAAGGCGGCGGCGTAGCGGCGGTCATCGACAAAGCGGTCGGCCACCAGCGAGGAGACGATCCGGTCGGCTGCATCGGCATCGCCCTCCATCGCCTTCAGGGCTTTCCGCCGGACATCGAAGGCGCAGGACTCCATCCGCGCGCACTGGCGTTGCAGCCGTTCCAGGACTTTCTTCTCTTCCATCGTCAGAAATCAAAACCGAGAGATGCGTAGAAACCCAGGGACCGGGTCACCGAAGACCAGTGGAAAATCGCCTTGAGAGGGCCGACGATGGTGTTGTAGGCATAGCCGACACCAGCGCCCCAGAGGTCTTCGCCCGTCTCGAACTGACGGAACGAGAAGAAGTCGCGGCCGTAGTTGAACGTGCCCGTAAGGTAGTTGTTACGAGCCAGTTGAAAGCGCAGGTCCATCCGCAGGACGACCAGGTTGTTGCGCCTGAGCCGCCCAGCACGTTGGCGTACGGAATCGGGATGTCGTCACCGAAGATGAAGCGGAGACCGCCCTGCGGGATGAGGGTGACGCGCGGGCCGATGGGAACCGGCATCTTCCCCTGGGCGCTCAGGATACCGAAGAAGCCCGGATAGCTCGGTCCGTCGAAGACACGGGAGATGAGGTCGTACCGGATATTGGCGGAAAATCCCTGACGCGGGAAGTACCCGTGATCCAGCGTGTAGGCCGTTGCGTCGATGAAAACGCCCGGATAATCCGATTTCCACAGGCTGCGTTCGTAATCGCCGATCACATCGCTCGCCAGCAGGTGCGCGATGTTGAAATACATGTTCTGGAGACCGCCCTTGACGTCCAGGCCCGACCACTCCATGTTGGAGGCATAGATCTCCTGCGTGGTGGAAAGGTAGCCGACATTGAAGTGGTTCGTGCCCATCAGGAAGTTGTTGTGGTCGATCCAGCGGAGGTCCGTGCGGACATTGAAGGTAGGCCAGCGGGGCGTCTCGTAAGCGTAGTGCGCGTCAATATAGGGGTTCGCGCCGATGCGGGCGGTCAGGTCCAGGGACGGCCCCTGCATCGCCGTGGTGTTCAGGCCCACGTTCAGCAGCAGCGACACCAGCTCCTCCGTATCCATCCGGAAGCCCACGCCCAGGAGGTGCTTGGGACCGCGTTTACAGTTGATTCTCAGCCGGAAAGGTTCTTCCTCCCCCAGCATTTCATAACTGATGTATTCGTAGGCGCCCTTGCCGTAGATGGTGTTCACGGCATCTTCAATCTCGGTCCTGGAGACGACGTCCCCCGCATGGAC
>ONTQ01000148.1 GCA_900320795.1 uncultured Bacteroidales bacterium | reverse complement strand
GCAAAAATCAACTGGCGCAATGTCCTTTCAGGCTTCCGCGCCAGCATCCTGTCTTCGGTCCGCAAGCTCACCCGCATGCGTCCCAACCGCCGCACCGGTTTCGACAACATGGGTTCCATCCGCCGCTTCAACACCAAACTGCTCGTTGCGGTGGACGTGAGTGGATCCATCTCCTCGCAGGACCTGTCCTACTTCTACGGCGTCATCAACAGCGCCTTCCGCTACGGCTTCACCCAGGTGGACGTCATCCAGTTTGACTGCGGTGTCCGCGTAGTCCAGTCACTAAAGAAGGTCATGCGGGATGTCGCCGTTGTCGGCCGCGGTGGCACTTCATTCCAGGAGCCCATCAACTACGCCAACGACAACAATTACGACGGCCTGGTGATGCTCACCGACGGTTATGCGCCGGAACCCTGGATTCCCGACAACATGCGCTGCAAGATTGTGTGGGTATGCAATAACCGCGGCAGTTACGAACACTCCCACGGCTGGATGGAACGCTCCGGCCGTGTATGTACCATGGAACTGAGTTGACTATGACAATACTCGAAAGACAGAAAGCCGAAATAGTACTGAGTATCAACCGTACCACGGCAAAGCAAATGATTCCCCCAGTCTTTGAGAAGCATGGTCTGGAATGCCATGTATTCGCCATGAAAACTGTCGCCCGTATTGAGGTGAAACTGTCTGAAGGTAAAGCGCTGCATATCCACGTCGGGTACAACGAAATGCGGAAGCCTGGCGCTCTCGAAACCATTGCGCGGAATGTCGTCACGTTCAAACAGGCCTATGACCAACTGGGTCACAGAGCCAACATCAGGCGGTGGCCTTCACAGGCCTATATCTGGCAGTATTAATCTCTAACCAGCTGACTATGAAGAAATTCAATGAACTAACCGAAGACGAAATCATCGACGAGGGGCTCCGCGCCGTCCCCGAATATCTGGAGCGTATCCGTACCTCCGGCGTTTTCAACCTGGAGAACTGCGTCAAGGCGGAAATCAAGCGTGTCGAGCAGCTCTACAAGTCCAGTCTCGGCATCCGCCAGTATGCTCCCATGACCAAAAGCCAGCTGCAGGACATGGATGCTTTTACGGCTCATTTTGTCCCGAAGCTGACAGAACGGACAAGTACCATCCAGCAGCGCTATATGCAGCAGCGGCGTGTCTCACAGATCAACGCCATCACTGCCAGTGCGCTCATTCCGGAAGAATTCAAGAAGGTGGGACTCAATGCCCAGGTGATAGGGCAGAAATATCGGGCTAAGGTAGTTGTCCCGCTCACGGGTACCAACGTTCGCTTCTATGTCCGCTACAAGGAAATGAACCGTGAAGGCCTGATGGACGATATTATCAAGGCCGTCCTTGATCTGAAGGACGCCATCAATCGCCTCGGTTACGGAGCCATTGTAAGCAAGCAGTAGTATGAGAAAAACACTCATCACAATGCTGACCGTCATCAGCATAGTTGGTTGTGTTAGCCACCCCAAACAGACAGGCCCGGAAACCGTCCTGGCTCAGATGCGTGCGGATACGGCCTGGATCCGTACGCTGGATTCCCTGGCAGCCATTGCCATCGGCCCTGGCGTCAAGTGTATTGACCCCGTCTGGCATCTCTTCTCCTGGGAGGGCCGAACCTTCTTCCACAACCAGGACTGGGGCGGCGTGCTGGAGATTCCGGAAGAATTCCTCCCGGAGGATGACCTTTGGCAGACGGCGGTGTCCTTTCACGGAACCCGCGCCTGGTCGCCCGATTCCCTCATCCTCATCAGTTTCTATGCTGGCTTCAACGTAATGGAGGAGGATGTGGACGAAAACGATGTCCTTGTCGAAAGGAACATGAACGAAGACGGTATTGTCTTCTATGGAAGGACTATCCCCAGGGGACCTTATGGTGTGGAATACTCCGTATCCATCCAGTATCCGGAAGGAATGGAGGACAGTGTGGCCGATATCATCCCTATGATAGACCGATATCCCTATGGCCCCGATGGAAAACTTCATCCCGGTGAAGCTGTATTATAACTATGATTCTGTATCTGCTCATTATCCTCATCAGTGGCATCGTAGCCGTCAAGGACCTTTCCAAGACCATTGACGGTTATATCGACATCGCCAACCCTCCGTTTAAGTTCCTGACGGACTGTAACCGCTTCCGCCGCAGCTATGGCTGGAACAGCCTTGCCGGTTATGGTATCTGCATGCTGTCGATGCTTGCATTATTACTCGTAGCGGCCTTCAAGCTCTTCAAGGCCCTCTCCAGACCTGCCTTGTTCTGGTTTGTTGGCATGGCCTGTATTCTCCTTCTGGCGGGCCTTCTGGCCTGTTGGCTCACCATTCGTTCCAAGGGCTCCGACCAGGTCGAACCCCTGATGGAGGAGAAGTGGAAAGGGGAGAAGCGCATTGCTCCGGAGCACAATGAGGAAGTGGATCTGTACCGTGCTGCCGTGCGCAGTAACCGTACCGTTTCCTGGCTCTCCTGGCATCTGGCGGGAGTTCTAGCTTCCGGTCTCATCTTTTGGCTTTCTCTGTGAAAGAATCGCCAGTGAGAAGGGTATTTATAAGTACGAAGACATACGACTATGACTGAATTCGAAAAATACGCACGCCTCGGAAGAGGCATTGGCAGCAACACGCTGGACCGTTACGCCGGCTTCGTCTCCGGTTACATCAACCCCACTGTCCTGGAGGAGCGCAAACTCAACGCCACCGCCATCGACGTCTTCTCCCGCCTCCTGATGGACCGCATCATCTGGGTGGGCTGCGCCATTGATGACGATGTGGCTAATATCGTCCAAGCCCAGCTGCTCTTCCTGTCCTCTGTAGACAGCAAGGCCGACATCTCCCTGTACCTGAATACGCCCGGCGGCAGCGTCAGCGACGGCCTGGGCATCTACGATACCATGCAGATCATCACGCCCGACGTGGCCACCATCTGCACCGGTATGGCTGCCTCCATGGGCAGCGTCCTGCTTTGCGCTGGTACCAAAGGCAAGCGCAGCGCTCTGCCTCACTCCCGCGTAATGATCCACCAGCCGCTGGGTGGCGTCAAAGGCCAGGCCGAAGATATCCTCATCGAAGCCCGCGAGATTGAGAAGTGCCGTCAGGAACTCTTCGGCATCATTGCCGGGCACAGTGGCCAGCCCATTGAAAAGGTTTTCGCCGACGGTGACCGCAACTACTGGATGACCGCCCCGGAAGCCCTGCAGTACGGTATGATTGACCAAATCATGACCAAGAGCAAATAGCTAAACACTTTTCGCACAGGCAGTGAAACTTATTGAGCGAGACTGCCGTATATTATTTACCCGCTTGAAGCAGTGACTGCTTCAGCGGGTAGAAATATGTAGGTAGGATGAAGTTGATGCAGGTTGATCTTTGACATAGCTCCGGCGTTTTCCCGCTTGCTCCTCGCAACCAAATCTGTCGTTTGACATGTGTTTAATTTCTGAGAAGCAAACCCCTAAAACGCAATACACTATGGCCAATCACCGCAACACCCACACCAACGACACCTTCACCACCACGGGCGGCAAGACCGTCCGTTTCGAGGACATCTTCGTTGCCATCGACGAGGAAGTCACCCGCTACGGATTCCGGGGCGGCCAAGGGATGACCAGGGAGGACCTGGAAGATCTCCGGCAGGATGCCTGCAAGAAAGCCGTGGTCTCCAAGGGGTCGTATGACCCGGCGAAGAGCCATGACTGCCCTCAGGCCTA
>ONTQ01000147.1 GCA_900320795.1 uncultured Bacteroidales bacterium | reverse complement strand
TTCTCCTACACATTCATGGTGGATTCTTTTATCCTGAAAGTGGCCCTTCTGGCCATTACCATGTACCTGGTGAAACAGTTCCGTGACCGGGACGCCATCGTCTTCTATATCAACCTGGGCCTTTCACGCAGGAAACTGCTTATCCGTGTCATTCTGATAGACTTTCTCTCACTTGCAGTTCTTATGGCCATCACGCATCTGATCTATGGATAGACACAAACTCATAGTGGACAGCGTGGTGGTTCGATTTGGCCAAAAGACGGTCCTGGCCGGAGGAAATATCACATCAGAGACCGGAATGGTAACCGGACTGCTTGGCCGCAACGGTGCCGGCAAATCCTGTATGTTTCGCGCGCTGATGGGCGGCCTCCGGGTAGAGAACGTGATGGTGAGCATGGATGAAAAACCTATCGACAGGCATACTATCGGCCGATACATCAAGTACCTGCCTCAAGGCCGACTTATTCCGGAAGGGATGCGGCTTCACCGGGCCTTTGACTTATACGGTGTGAACTACTGGACCTTTGTCAATAGGGTGCCAAAGTTTTCCCGCCATTACGATTCACCCATCTATGAACTCTCCGGCGGCGAAGCACGTCTGGCAGAATTGTACCTGGTGCTGCTAAGCGACGCACCTTTCTACATCCTGGACGAGCCGTTTACGCAGGTGGATCCTGTGAACATTGATGAGGTAAAGGCGCTGATTCGGGAACGCAGCAAGGACCACGGCATCATCGTCACGGACCATAACTACGACGCCATTTCTTCTGTTGCGGATAACCTTTTCGTGATAGCCGATGGCTACACCAGTCCTGTACGATGCCGGGAGGATTTGGTCCGGCACGGGTATCTTAGGGCAGAGGATTAAACTTGACCATCTGCCCGATAACAGCTAAATTTGCAGTCAATCTGTTTGGACTGAATTGAATATGACCATTGACCCTTCATAAGTGGATCTCTGCTGACCGGGAAGCGCTGATGGCGCTGTGCAATGCCGTGGACAGGGCTTTCCTTTCGGACCGGCTGCCGTATCCTTACACCGAAGCGGATGCCGACTGGTGGCGTGGGATGGTGGCCGGGAATGATGGCAAGGAGGGCGTCTGGCGGGCTATCGTCGTGGACGGGCAGGTTGTCGGCAGTATCTCCGTGGAAAGGATGGCCAATGAGAATCGCTCCGTTGGGTCGATTGGCTATATGATCCTGACCCCGTTCTGGTCCCAGGGTATCGGCACAGAAGCGGTTCGGCAGATCTGCGGGATTGCTTTCCGGGAGCTGGCACTGGAGCGCATCGTCGGCGAGGTGTTCCCGGAAAACCTGGCATCAGCCCGGGTGATGGAGAAGAATGGCTTCCGGCGGGAGGAAACGAAGGCCAGGGCCGTAATAAAGGGCGGGAAGGCGCTGGATGTGATCACTTATTTCCTAATGAGCACTACCCAGTAACCGTTTTTGTCGGAGCCTTCGCGGTCGAGGACTTTCCGGCTGCGGAGGCTGGCAATTTGCTTCTTGACGGTCTCGAATTTAATGTCCAGCTTGTTGGCTAGGGCTTCCCGGGTGAGCGTTGGGTCGTCTACCAGGGCGTCGATGATACGCTGGGCCGTCTTGCCGAGGGGGCGTGTCTTTACAGGGGAACTTTCTGCGGTTACAGGGGAAGTTTCTTCGGTTACAGGGTATTTTTCTTCATCATCGTGGCGCCTTTGTTCAACCAGCTGCGCAAACTGCTCGTCCGTGATGCCATAGTTGACATTGGGAACGATGGTATGGAATGTGGACTGGTTGGAGCGGAAGGACGGCTGCTTGTCCGGCGTGTAAGTGTGGAGCTTAGAGGTGAGCGTCAGAATTTTCCGGAGGCCTGAGCCGCGTTTTTCCATATAGTCCATCTGCGTGAGCACATCGGCAATGACCGGGTTGCGCCGCAGGGAGGATACGGAGTCGATGTCAAGATCCTGGATGAGGGTGCCGTCGACCATTCCGCCGGGTGTGGTGAATTCGAGGCGGTTGTCGTAGATGTCGATGTGGAGTTCTCCTCCAACTACCGTGTACTGGCGATGGATGAGGTGATTTATAAGTACTTCTGTAATAGCACGTTCGGAGTATTCGGGAAAGTTGAGCCGGTAGGTGGGAAGCTTGTACCAGCGCTTGGCGGTGTTTGCTTTGATGAAGTCTTGGCTGTTTTGCAGGAGTCGGAGGAGGTTGCCCTGGAATTCGGCATCGTTGATTGCATCGTCTTTATGCAGGCCGCTCCACCGGGTGCAGACTACGCGGGACTGATAGACCGGGCACTCATCAGCGAAGAGGAGGCCGGCATTGGTGAGGAAGCCGTCTGGTGTGACAAGACCGAAAGAGGCACGGATACCACACTTACGCAGAGAGACGACAGTAAGGATCATCCGAATATCATCGTGCTGCAGATGGAATCTTTTACCGTGGCGCAGGATTATGCCAATATCCAGGTGGACCGCGATCCGACTCCGGTATTCAATGATCTGTTCAATCGTTATTCATCAGGGACATTTACTGTCCCGGCATGCGGAGCCGGCACCGCCAATACTGAATTTGAGGTCCTGACCGGAATCAGCGCCAAGTTCTTCGGACCGGGAGAATATCCGTACAAGGGCAAGCTCCGCAAGAAGACGCTCGAGAACATGGCATATATTGCCAAGAGTCACGGATATGAGGCGAGCGCGCTTCATGATCACAGAGCGCTCTTCTATAACCGCAATGAAGTATACGCGAATATGGGCTTTGACACCTTTACATCGGTCGAGTATATGAACAACCTGTCATTTACTCCTACGAACTGGTGCAAGGATACCGTTCTGACCGGAGAGATCATGGAGATCATGGAGTCTACGGAAGAGAGAGACTTCATGCATGTGATCTCTGTTGAGGGTCACGGGGCGTATCCTACTGATAAAGTCTTCAAGAATCCGTATACTACTGTCACATGCGATGATGAAATAACAAAATGGAAGTATGAGTACTATCTCAATGAGTGTCATGAGATGGATACCTTCATCGGAGAACTGATTGACGAGATCAATGCTGCCGGGGAACCGACAGTCATGATAATATACGGTGACCATATCCCGGCCCTTGATGTCAAGGAAGAAAACTACAAAGCGGACAACCTGTATCAGACGAGATATGCCGGTATGGGTCATGTGGCTATGTTCATGCAGACACCGGCCGGACTGGTAATTTGTGTAGCAGTACCGCTTATTCTGTTGGTTGGGTGGGATATTATCCGGCGCAGACATTCCGAAAAGTGCCGTCAGACAGATACCGATGCGCTGTTGGCGGAACTCAATGCGCTGAAAGCCCGTACCAAACCGCAGGAAACGGATAAAATACCGGTGATGGCCGGCACAGCCGCCGTCACGCAGGAACAGACAGGGGATATACCCCCGACTGAATAATGTTATTCCGTCCCGTTATGCCACATCGGGACTGAATATATATATTTTCTGCTCCGTAAAGGTCAGATACCTTCACGGGACAGATACACTGTTGGCCAAGACATAGAAAAAGTGAAAGGGGACAAGCGGAATGAAAAAAAGCATTCCTATGAGAGCGGCCGGTGCATTGTTCATCGGCGTGATGCTCACTGCCGGTATGGTGAGCGGTTCTTTCGCAAAGTATGTGACACAGGACAGCAGCTATGATGCTGCAAGAGTAGCACAGTTTGGTGTGGTGGCGAGTCTGACCGGCGATTTGTTCGGTGATTCC
>ONTQ01000020.1 GCA_900320795.1 uncultured Bacteroidales bacterium | reverse complement strand
GCTGCGGCAAGTCCACGCTGCTGAACATCCTGGGCCTGCTGGACAATCCCACCAGCGGCTCGTATGAACTCCTCGGTACAGAAGTGGGTGGCCTCAAGGAGAAGGAGCGCACCAAGTTCCGCAAGGGCAACATCGGCTTTGTGTTCCAGAGTTTCAACCTGATTGACGAACTCAATGTGTATGAGAACATTGAGTTGCCGCTGCGGTACCTGAACATATCGGCCAGTGAGCGCAAGCAGAAGGTCACGGAAATCATGAAGCGCATGGCCATCAGCCACCGCGCCCAGCATTTCCCGCAGCAACTCTCCGGCGGTCAGCAGCAGCGGGTTGCCATTGACCTCTTCGACGGCCAGATTGTCTCCGACGTCAAGAACGAACTGTAGCGGGGCAAAAACGGCCTGTTTTGCCCCTGGCACTATGATTTTCCCCCCTCCGCGGGGCAAAACAGGCTTAATTTGCCCCCGGATCTTGCTCGAATGGGCCGAAAACTTGCTTGAAGGTCCATCGGCTGGACCTTGACGCAAAGAATGGGGCCGAAAACTTGCTTGAAGGTCCATCGGCCGGACCTTGACGCAAAGAATGGGGCCGAAAACTTGCTTGAAGGTCCATCGGCCGGACCTTGGCGCAAAGAATGGGGCCGAAAAGTTGCCGGAAGGTCCATTGGCTGGACCTTGGCGCAAGGAATGGGGCCGAAAAAGTTGCCTGAAGGTCCATCGGCTGGACCTTGGCGCAAAGAATTGGCTGAAAAAGTTGCTTGAAGGTCCATCGCTTGGACCTTGGCGCAAAGATTTGGCTGGAAAACTTGCCTGAAGGTCCATCGGCCGGACCTTGACGCAAAGAATTGAAAAAAGAGTAGTATATTTGTAGTATCGCAAATACACTATTCAATGAATTCCAAACTTCCTGTAATCGGATTCTCCCTCCTGGCACTCCTCTTGGTGGGAGTATCCTCCTGCACCCCGTCTGTCGTTACCGTCCCTTCTCCGGATGGAAACCTGAGCATCAATTTGAGTCGGGAGAGCGGGCAGTTTCGGCTGTCCATCGAATAAAAAAGGCTAGTGGCATCGAGTAACATTCAATAATGGGCATCCTGAACGGCCGTCTGGTAGAATTCCCGGCGCTGTTCCTGGGTGATGGGATATCGGATCAGACGGGAACTGTCTTTGAGACCATCATCCAGATTGCAGACAAAGAGATCGTTTACATCGGCCAGATAGAGCTGGTTATAACGGACATCCAGATATTTCTGGAGCTGGAGGGTATAGTTCATGGCCTTCACGGCTTCCGCCTCTTTCATGTTTTCCCGGGAGAAGACAAAGAGTCCCATTTTCTCGAAGTGGCCGTAGAAACCGTTACCCACTTTGGATACCTTGCTCTCCAGGATGCGCCTCATGGGAAGGGCCATGGACCAGTAGGACAGTTCCTTGATGCCGATATATTTCCCTTTCTTGAGGCCATAGGCATACCCGTATTCGAGAATCTGGCCGAACTCTTCATCTCCCGGAGGCGGAGTGATGCCGGAAATATCCTTCAAGAGCTCTTCTTCTGCCCGCTTGCTCTCTTCCATGGCACGCGTAACTTCGATGCCGAAGGTGCACCCGTCCGGGGTTTGCAGGTCGGGACGGTCCCGGTTCACAAGGGGAGAGAACTCATGGCCGAGGATGGCGGTGAGCAAAATTTGCGCATACTGCTCGAAAAAGCAAGTGCCGAAAGGTCTTGTTGCCATGTCTATTGGGTTTGTGAGTAGGTTTTCTCCACGAATCGTTTCTTGTCAATGATGAAGCGCTCGTGGGTGCCTTCGCCGATGAGCCCCCGTTCATCATAGGCCGCGACATGGAAGACGAGCCTCCGGCGGTCGATCTCGATGAGTTCGCTGTCACAGCACAGCTTCATCCCGATGGGTGTTGCTTTTGCATGGGAGACGTTTACGTGTGTTCCCACCGTGTCCTGCCCGGGCTCCAGATAGGGGAGAACGCTCTCCACGCAGGTTTTCTCCATGAGGCCAATCATCATGATGGTGGCAAAAACGGGGACATTGCCCGTTCCAAGGCTGTCCGCGCAATTCTCCTTCGTAGTAAAGGATTCCAAATGATACTTGATACCGATTGCTAACATATTGTGTTTTCCCCGTGAAAATACAAATAATTTTACTTTTTGGCAACAGTCTCGCAGGGGCCCCGGTATAAATTATTATTGGCTTGAGGATTCATAAGGAACAATTTGCTGATCAGGATGTTGTTTACACATTTCCGATGAAAAGGGAAAGGTGTTCTCTCGGGAGCAGTTGTTGTCGGCCGTGTGGCCGGAGGATGTCGAAAGGAAGTAGATAACGAGGACAATTGCCGCTGCGACTACGAATACTGCGAAAATGGGATACTATTTGGGATATAAGACACAAAAAATCCCCCTCAGACTACTCTAAGAGGGATGTTGTGGAGTATAGGGGAGTCGAACCCCTGACCTATAGATTGCGAACCTATCGCTCTAGCCAACTGAGCTAATACCCCGCTTGAAAGGAATGCAAAAATACGGGATTTCCGGCAAAGTTGCAAGAAATCCCGCTATTTTCTTCTTTACAAGAGGGCTTCGCATTCCATTTCGATGAGCCAGGCCGGCCGGCAGACGCGGGCTTCCAGCAGCACGCGTGGAACCTCAGGGAAGCGCTGCTGCAGATAAGCATCCACTACCGGGTAATCTGAGATGTCCCTCAGGTAAGCCACGAAATACCGTACTTTTTCCAGCGAGGAGCCGCCTTCGGCAAGGAGCGCGGAGATATTGTCCAGCAGGCGCCTGGCCTGGGCCAATACATCTCCTTCGTACAAAACCGCTCCCCGTTGGTCAATGCTGGCCGTTCCGCTGATGAAAATGTGGCCGTCAGACAACCGCACCCCTCTTTCGAAAGCCACTCCATAGTCATGGGTGGGACTGAGGTGGGAGAGGGCTTTCAGATAGGTCTTTTCGCTTTCCAGGATGTGCGGGTAAGTAAGGAAGTCGATGGCAGTTATCTCCGACCGGCTTTCTGTGGCGCCTCCGATTCCTGTGGATGCGATATAATGGGTAAGGTGGCTCAGCCCTTCCTCTTCGAACACATCGTTCCGGGCTTTCACCAGCCCGGCGTAGTTGGTGTCGATGTCCCGGACATAGATCCAGGTACGCACGCAGTGGGTTTTCAGCGTCAGTCCCAAGGGGCGGATTATATCCAGGTACTTTTGGAACAACAGCCTGGACTGCCGATAGGAATCCAGCCCCCGGGCTTCTTCTTCGGTAAGGCGGAGGCTGTGGAAGAGAATGTCCTGCGGAGAGGAGTCCGTTATGGCCAGCGCGGTAATGCGGCTGCCATCCAGGGGCGGCTGCTCGACAATGGAGAGCGCCGGGCAAGGCCGGGGAAACGCCTCAAATGCCTTTTTGAGTGCCGATGCCTGGTTTTGGGCATCGCTGAGGAAAAACCGGATGAAAACAGGATGCCTGTCCTCGGAGGCTTCCGTCCGGAAAAAAGTCTGCAGCTTATTCAGCAGGGACTCCAGTGCCTGGTCGAAGGAGCCTCCGGGGACGGGGCGAAGAATCGTATATGATTTCAATTTACTGGATGAACTGGGCTTTGAGTTTCTCAATCTTCTCGGGAGCATCACTGCCCTTGGCACCGAAATAGAACTTGATCTTGGGCTCGGTTCCGGACGGGCGCACGGAAACTACGTCTCCGGCCTGGTTGAAGAACTGCAGTACATTGCTCTTGGGAAGACCGGTCTCTTCGGGCTTGTTGTAGTCGATGACCTTGGCGAGGGGGCTGCCGGCGATTTCCTTCGGCGGGCAGGCGCGGTAATCGGCCATGATTTTCTGGATTTCTTCGGCGCCGGTTTTGCCCTTACGCACGATATATACCATTTTCTCTACATAGAGGCCGTATTTCTTGTACACTTCCTGGAGGAGTTGATAAAGCGTGAGTCCCTTCTCGGCGGCCCAGGCGGCGCATTCGGCCACCATGATGCCGGCTACCTGGGCGCACTTGTCACGGACGAATTCTCCCAGGTTGAAGCCGTAGCTTTCTTCACCGCCGCAGATGAACACTCCTTTGCCTTCGTTGCGCTTGACCACCTCGGCAATGTACTTGAAGCCGGTGAGCACGTTGTAGCACTTGACGCCGAAACTCTCGCAGATGGCGGCGATGAGTTCGGAGGTGACGATGGTCTTTACAACATAGCCTTTTCCGTCCTGCAGTTTGCCCAGTTCCTGCCAGCGGGTGAGCACATAGTAGGTGAGGAAACTCCAGGTCTGGTTGCCGGTGAGTTGCACCATCTTGCCTTCGTTGTCGCGTACGGCGATGCCCAGGCGGTCGGCGTCGGGGTCGGTGGCGAGGACGAGGTCCGCACCGGTTTCATCGGCCTTCTTGAGGGCCATGGCCATGGCGGCGGGCTCTTCCGGGTTGGGGGAGACCACGGTGGGGAAATTGCCGTCGGAGATGTCCTGTTCGGGCACGTGGATGATATTCTTGAAGCCGATGCGGTTCAGGGCGGCGGGCATCAGGCGCACGCCGCAGCCGTGCAGCGGGGTATAGACAATTTTCATGTCGGCATGCTTTTTCACGGCCTCGGGGGTGAGGGCGAGTGAGGTGATGTCGCGGAGGTAGCATTCATCTACTTCGGCACCCATGATTTCGATGGGGGCTTTGTCTGCACCGGGGACGGGCTGGAAACGGACGTCAGCCGGGTCTTCAATCTTGGCGACCTCTGCGACGATGTCTTTGTCCACGGGTGCGGTGATTTGTCCGCCGTCGCTCCAGAATACCTTATAGCCGTTGTATTCCTTGGGGTTGTGGCTGGCCGTGACCATGATGCCTGCGGTGGCCTTCTTGAGGCGGATGCTGTAACTGAGTTCCGGCGTGGGGCGCAGGCCGTCGAACAGAAATACCTTGATGCCGTTGTTGCTCAGGACATCGGCCGATATTTCCGCGAAAAGGCGGGAGTTGTTGCGGCTGTCGTGCGAAATGCAGACACTGGCGGCGCCTTTCACATGGGCCTTGATGTAGTTGGCAAGACCCTGGGTGGCCATACCCACCGTGTATTTGTTCATGCGGTTGGTGCCGACGCCCATGATGCCGCGGAGGCCGCCGGTGCCGAACTCGAGGTTGCGGTAAAATGCGTCTTCCAGGGCCACGGGATCTGTTTCCATGAGGTGTTTGACTTCGGCTTTGGTTTCCTCGTCAAAATTCCCGATGAGCCAGCTTTGTGCTACGTCCTTGTAATTTTTCATATGAATGCAGTGTTTTAGTGTTATTTCTAAGGTTTCTCTAAAGCATACAAATTTAAAGAATAATCTGTATTTTTGCAATATGGATTTCGGAGATTTTATACGGGCACATGATGCGGACGATTTGGGTCATCTTGCGCTTTCGCGGGAACGCTACAGGGCCGATGTCGAAGACTTTGATCTGGCTCTCAATACCCTGGAGGCCCGGCGGAAACTGCGGGGAAAGGTCCCGGGGTGGGTGGCCGTTCCTTCGCTCAAGTACCCGTTCCGCCTGTCGGCCGAACAATGTTCCTCCGCCGAAACCGCCCGTTACAAGGCTTCCGTTGCCCTGGCTGCGTCTCGTGGGACTTCCCTGGCCGACCTGACCGGCGGCCTGGGCGTGGACTCCTGGGCTTTTTCGCAGGTGTTTGGACGGGTGTTGTACAATGAGATGAAGCCGGAACTGGCGCGGGCTGCGGAGTACAACTTCCGGGAACTGGGCGTGACGAACATAGCGGTCCGGAACTGTGCATTGTGTCCAGCGTCAGACCGGTCATCGGCCGGTCTGTCCTCCGTCCGGGAGGTGTTGGGAGATTTCTGCCCCGACATCATTTTCCTGGACCCGGCAAGGCGGGCGTCCGATGGCCGGAAAGTCTTCCGCCTGGAGGATTGCCAGCCCGCTGTTCTGCAACTTCTTCCGGAACTTTTGGACGCCTGTCCGTTGGTGCTGCTAAAATTATCGCCCATGGCCGATATAACACTGGTGTGCAAGCAGTTGGGCTGTGTGAAGCAGGTGCATGTGGTGGCCTCCGGAGGGGAGTGCAAAGAACTGCTTCTGCTTCTGGAAAGGGGATTCGAAGGGGAGGAAAGCCTCAAGGTTTACGACTCCGGAACTGTGGCGGAGATCGACAAGTTCTATCGTATTGGGGATGATATCTCCCCTTGGATTAAAGATAGTTTCGGATGCATCGGGGGTAAGTGGCTTTTCGAGCCCGGGAAAGCCCTTCTCAAGGCTGGTGCCTTCACCTGGCCCTGCCGGTTTGGCGTGGCCCCCATCGGCCGGCATACGCATGTGTTTATGGCCAAAGAGCCGGTGCCCGAATTGACCCCTTTCGGCAAATGGTTCCGTCTCCTGGAGGTGGTGCCGCTCTCCAGGCGTTCGTTCAAGGAATTGGGAAAACACTATCCTTTGGCGGAAGTGACCGCCCGGAACATCCCTATGACATCCGACCAGCTCCGTGCCCGTCTGGGATGCCGCTCCGGTGGCGTCGTGCACATCTTCGGCCTGCACGATGACTGTGCCATGGCCGATTTTCTTTATGTCTGCACCCGCGAGGCGTGCAATGTCAGCGGGAAAGAAGGGGAAACTCACGGCACCAGGCGGTGAGGGGGCATTGGCTGCATTTGGGATTGCGGGCGGTGCAGATGTATCGGCCATGCAGGATAAGCCAGTGGTGGGAGACAGCACGCTGCTCCAGCGGAATGTGCCGCTCCAGGTCCTGTTCCACCGCATAGGGCGTGGTACCATCCGAAAGCCCCAGCCGGTGTGCGACGCGGAAAACATGCGTATCCACGGCGATGACGGGCTTGTCGTACACGATGGAGGCAATCACGTTGGCGGTTTTGCGGCCTACACCCGGCATGCGCATCAGGGCGTCGATGTCCGACGGAACCACGCCGCCATATTCCTGCTCCAGCATCTGGGCCATGGCAATCAGGTGCCGGGCCTTGGCATTGGGGTACGAAACGCTTTTCACAAAAGGATACACCTCATCGAAAGTGGCGGCGGCCAGGCTTCCGGACGTGGGAAAACGTTCAAACAGGGGAGGGGTGACCGTGTTCACCCGCCTGTCGGTGCACTGGGCGCTGAGAATGACAGCCACCAGCAGTTGATAGGGGTTGTCATAGTGCAGTTCCGATTGAGCCACAGGCTGATTCTCTGCGAACCAGCCGATAATGGCGTTGAAACGTTCTTTCCGGGTCATAGGGTGATATCGATGCCTTCTTCCACCACTTCTTCACAATGCTCTTTCTCACAGGAAAAGACGCGTCCGGGATATTTCTCGAAGATGGAACGGTTATGGGTGACCATGACGATGGCGGTACCTTCCTGATTGAGATCCATCAGCAGCTGCAGAATCTCATCGGCCGTTTCTCCGTCCAGGTTGCCGGTGGGCTCATCGGCCAGGATGGCTTTGGGCTGATTGAGAAGGGCGCGTGCGATGGCGATGCGCTGTTGCTCGCCGCCGGAGAGCTGGTGGGGCATTTTGTGCGCCTTGGTACCCATCCCGACGGAATCCAGCACTTCGGTGATGCGGGCGTCGATCTGCTGGCGGTCTTTCCAGCCGGTGGCGCGGAGCACGAACTCCAGATTGGCTTCCACACTGCGGTCCGTGAGGAGCTGGAAGTCCTGGAATACCACGCCCATGGAACGTCTCAGATAGGGGATGTCGCGCTCCCGGATGTTCCTCAAATCATAGCCACAGGCGGTTCCTTCCCCTTTCAGCAGTTTGTTCTCGGCCGTGATGGTCCGGATGATGGAGGTTTTGCCGGAGCCGACTTTTCCTACGATATAAACGAAGTCTCCGGGCATGATGTCCATGTCCAGACCATAGATGACGACGTTTTCCCCGTTGAGGATATCGGCTTCTTTAAAATGAATGAGCGGTTCCATGTGAATTCTTCCAAAATCATACAAATATAATCAGATTTTTTCGTAAATTTGTCAAAATGTATATTTAGTTGGTTTAATACAATCGGCATGAAAAAACTTCTTGCGGCTGGTGCCGCTCTCATCATTGCATCAGGCCTTTATGCCCAGGACTGGGAACAGGTGAAAAACCTCTACCGGGCGGGCATGTATTCGGAAACCCTCCGTCTGGTGCAGGATGCCCATACTCCGCTGGCAGAAGGATACCGTGCGCTCTGTGCCTTGAAGCTTCGTACGGACAATTCTCACGCAATGGCCCATGCTTTCGTTGCACAGTATCATGAGAATATCCTGGTCCCGCAGGTCCGTTATCTCCTGGGTCTGGACCTGTTTGACGCAGAGCGATACGAAGAAGCCCTTCAGCAGTTCAATATGGTCTCCCTCTCGGACATCCAGGAGTCCCAGCAACCGGAATATACCTACAAAGTAGGCTACTGTGCTTTTGCCGGTGGGGAGTGGGAAAGGGCCAAAGGGCTATTGAGCCGTACGCGCGGCCTCCCTTATTCGGATTATTCGGCTCCCGCTTATTATACGCTGGGATATATCAATTACGCGGAAAAGAATTTCCGGGAAGCTTCCGACTGGTTCGAGATGGCCGGAAACGACCATCGTTTCACGACGCTGGCCAATTACTACATCCTGGAATGCCGCTTCAATGAGAAGGATTACAAATACGTGGTCAAGTTCGGTGAGGATCTTTTTGACAAAGTTCCTGAAGACCGCCAGCCGCATATGGCCCGTATCATGAGCGAGAGCTACCTGGTGCTCGGAGATGTGGAGAAAGCCCGCAGTTATTATGAGAAGAATCTCCGCAACAAGGCCAATCTCACCCGCAGCGACCGCTTCTACGCCGGTGAAATCAACTATCTTATTGAAAACTGGGAAGGCGCGGTGGAAAACTTCACCCGCATGGATCACCGGTCCGATTCCCTGGGCCAGGTGGCCAACTACCAACTGGGCTACAGTTATATCCAGCTCAAGAACAAGGTGGAGGCCATGGAAGCCTTCCGGGAGGCTTCGGAGCAGGAATTCACGCCCGACATCCAGGAAGACGCCCTTTACAATTACGCCAAACTCGCCTTTGACCTGGGCCGCGACACGGCTCCTTTCCAGGAGTACATGCAGCGCTACGGCACCGGAAAGAAAGGGGACCAGATTTACTCCTATATGGCCATGGTTTCCCTCCAGAACCACGATTACGAGGCCGCCGTGGACGCTTATGACCATATTGACGAATTGGATCCCCGCATGCAGTCCAACTACATGAAGGCCTATTTCCTCCGGGCCCGAGAACTGATGGAAAGCGGCTCCTGGAGAAATGCTGTTCCGCATCTGAAGGCTGCCGCTTATTACAGCCCCAGAAGGGATGGATTCAACCAACTGGCCCGTTATTATCAGGCGGAGGCCCTGTACCTTTCAAGGAAGCCAATTACGAGCAGGCCCTCAAATGGTTCCGCAATTATCTGGACGGAGACGCGCGCAAGATGGGTTCCGATGCCGAAACCCGCGTGGCCGACTGTTACTTTTTCAGCGGCAATTATGCTACCGCTGTGGCGGCCTATGAACACCAGATGGCCGCTTATCCGGATCCGGACAACCTGTATCCGCGTTACCGTGCGGGCGTGGCCTGCGGCCTTCTGGAAGACAACAACCGCAAGGTCCATTTCCTGGAAGATGCCAAGCTTGCCAGTCCGCAGTCTCCCTACTACGGAGAGTCGCTCTATGAATTGGGCCGTGCCTATGTGGCTTTGCGGGATGAGGACGATGCTATTCGGGCTTTCCGTACCCTCCGGAGTTCCACTTCAGATCCCGATCTGGGTACAAAGGCGCTCCTGGAGCTGGGTATGATTTCCCGCAATGCCGGCCGCAGCAACGAGGCCTTGGACTATTACAAGCAGGTGGTTGCCCAGGGCGGTGCGTTCACTGAAGACGCCCTGTTGGCCATCGAGGCCATCTACCGCACCCGGGAAGACCCCGAGGCCTATCTGGACTATGTGAACAGCCTGGGTGGTTCCGCCAACCGTACTGAGGCCCAGAAAGAGGAAGTCTATTTCTCCAGTGCCGAGCAAATCTATCTTTCCGGAGACTATGCCAAGGCGCAGGGAACGCTGAAGGCTTATCTGCAGAAATATCCTGAAGCGGCTTTCGGTGCCAAAGCCCGCTATTATCTGGCCGATTGCTATCGATTTACGGACCAGCGGGAACAGGCCGTTGACCAGTATCAGAACGCACTGGATGCCGGTCTGGACGGTGCACTGGCCGAAAGCGCCCTCCTGCAGCTTGCCACCCTCAGTTACGAACTGGGCAGCTATGGAAAGGCATACGGCAGTTATTTGAAACTGAAGGAGGTGGCCAAACTGGATGCCAATGTGGAGAATGCCGTTGTCGGCCTGATGCGCTCTGCATTCCGGGCCCGTCAGTGGGAGGATGCCATCCGTGATGCCGCTCCTGTCCTGAAGACCGACAATGCCGCCTTGAAACGGGAAGCTCATTATGTACGGGCCAAATCTTTCCTGAGCACCAGCCACCGTGCTGAAGCCCTGGAGGAATTCAAGGCCCTTGCAACGGAACCCTCTACGGATGAAGGCGCCGAAGCTGCCTACGTCCTTATTCAAGACCAGTATGACCGTGGCCAGTTCGAGGGTATTCAGGAGCGCGTCTACAGTTTTGCCGAGAAGGCCGGCGGGCAGAATTACTGGCTGGCCAAGGCTTTCATCGTACTGGGTGACAGTTTTGTCGAACAGGGTAATCTGCCCCAGGCGAAAGCTACTTTCGAGAGCATTCGCTCCGGTTACACGTCCACCGGTACCCAGGACGATGTCCTGGACCAGGTGGAACTCAGACTCCGTAAACTCCAATAGCCTATGAAAAGAATCTTCATATTTGCCGTGTTGCTTGGTACAAGCGCCGGCGTCTTTGCCCAGAATCTGAACCCGACGGTGGAGGTGACCAACATCTACGCCCGGGAAGCTACGGGCATCGAAAAGCCCTCCCAGCTACTGGAAATGCCAGATTCCGTCCTGCATTTCAACCTGGACATGGACTATACGGTGAACAATACGCCGTACCGGGGCTCCTATGAGTTCAAGCCCTATCTGGTGCAGCTTCGTCCCCAGGTCCGTCCTTCTGACGAAGGGACGCTGTTTGTCCGTCTGGGCGCGGGTTATTCCCTCCATCCGGAGGCTACGGTGGTCTGGACGCCCGTCAAAAAGAACAATTTCCGCCTGAACATCTTCGGGGACCACTATTCCTACTTCGGAGACTATCGCAACATTACCCTTCAGAATGGTTCTTACGATGCCGACGGAACCTATTCCGGCGGCAGAGAAATGCGTACTGCCGTGGGAGCGGATGGACTCTATACCTGGACAGGAGGCACTTTCGCGGCCGACTTCCAGTACAAGAATATTCTGGGAACCAGCTTCTCCAAGGGAGACATCTCCAACAATGTCCTGCAGCTGCGGGCTGGCGTGAAGAGCGCTCCAGGAACGGCGCTGGAGTACGAGGCCCATACCCGTCTTGCGAATATCACCCAGCCGTCCGTCCGGGAGTTTCATACGGATACGGAAGGTTCCCTGGGAACGCACTTCGGCGCCCATCGCGTCGCTCTGGGCTTGTTTGCCGAGACGGTGTCCCAGACCGCCGCATTCGTGGGAAAGGCGGGACTGGCTCCTCACTATTTCCTGAATACCGGAAAATTCCATATGAACCTGGGTGTCAAGTTCTCCTTCCTCTTCCGTTCCGATCCGGCATTCTGCCCCCAGCCTTCCGGCATCGTCTTCCCGGATGTCCGAATCTCCTATGATGCCATCCCGGATGCTCTGGTCCTGTTCACCACCGTGACAGGTGGGGACAACATTATCTCCTACGACCGTCTGTTGTCCCAGAATCCCTTTATCGGCGGCTTCTCCTGGCATACAGACAATATGGTCACCAGGGTCAATGCGAACATCGGCCTGAGGGGGAATATTGCCGGGCGTTTCCATTACGATTTGTGCGTGGGCTACCGTTGGGATGACAATGCCTGGACCTGGGGTGTCGAAGGTGCGGTTCCCTCCATGGGCTATGCCAGCCCGCTTCATACGCTTTATGTCAAAGCGAACGCAGGCTGGAAGAGCGAGACCATCGATGTCGATACCAACATTTACTATGGCTACACGCCCATTCCGGACTTGAAAGGCCAGGTCCTTTTCGCACCCGCTCCTTTCAAGGCGCAAGCCCATGCTTTCTACATCTGGGGCGGCCGTATCAAAGGCGGTGTAACGGCTGATATCCGTTCCCGATTGCCAGGGCCGGTCGTGGTTCCCGGCTATGTGGACCTGGGACTTCAGGCCAGCCTGCAGATGACCCGCAAACTGGGCTTCTGGCTCAAGGGAGGGAACCTCCTGAACCAGACCATCCAGCGCGTTCCTTTCTATGCCGAAAAAGGCATCTATTTCACCATCGGTGCAACGTTGAGTCTGTAGGTTGTTCATTTGCCGAAAACAGTCTCCTATCTTCGATAGGGGACTTGTTTTTTATTGAAAAAAACATTAATTTTGTATGATTTAGAAAAAAGTAAAAAGAGATATAAGAAATGATTGAAAACGAAGAGATGAGAGCTGCCGAAGAGCAGTATTCTGCGAATAGTATCCAGGTGTTGGAAGGCCTTGAGGCCGTGCGTAAGCGCCCGTCCATGTATATCGGTGATATCGGTGAGCGCGGTTTGCATCATCTGGTCTATGAGGTGGTGGACAACTGTATCGACGAGGCCATGGCCGGTTTCTGCGACGGAATAGATGTCAAAATTCTGGAAGACAATTCTATCCGTGTACAGGACAATGGCCGAGGTATCCCTACCGGCATGCATGAGAAAGAGCATCGCAGCGCCCTGGAAGTGGTTCTCACCGTCCTGCATGCGGGCGGTAAGTTCGACAAGAACAGTTACAAAGTGTCCGGCGGCCTGCATGGCGTAGGTGTCAGTTGTGTCAATGCCTTGAGTGACCTCCTTGTCGCCGAGATTCATCGTGAAGGGAAAATTTTCGTCCAGAAATACTCCAAAGGAAAGCCGATCACAGCCGTGCAGGTGGTCGGGGAGTCTAACGATACTGGTACCACCATCACCTTCCATCCGGATCCCACCATTTTCACCCAGACCATTGTTTACAAGTACGATACCCTGGCCAACCGCCTCCGTGAACTGGCCTACCTCAACAAAGGTATCCGAATTACCCTGACGGACCTGCGTGAGAAGGTGGAGCAGTTCATCACTTCCGAAGACGGAGAACGCAAGGCTACCGGCATCATGGCCTTCCGGACCGATACTTTCTATTCCGAGGAGGGCCTGAAGGAGTTTATCGACTATCTGGACGCCGGCGCCCCCAAACTCATTCCGGAGCCCATTACGGTGAATTCGGACAAGGTGATTCCCATCGACATCGCCCTCCAGTACAATACCGGCTTCAGCGAGCGCATCTATTCCTATGTGAACAACATCCACACCATCGAGGGCGGTACCCACCTGCAGGGATTCAAGATGGGCCTCTCCCGTTCCCTGAAGAATTATGCGGAGAAGAACAACCTCCTGGCCAAGTTCAAGGGAGACCTCAGTCCCGAGGACTTCCGCGAAGGCCTTACCGCTGTTATTTCCGTGAAAGTGGCAGAGCCGCAGTTCGAAGGTCAGACCAAGACCAAGCTCGGTAATCCTGAGGCGACATCGGCCGTTTCCCAGGCTACGGCAGCCGCGATGGACCAGTACCTGGAAGAGCATCCCAAGGAGGCCAAGACCATTGTGGAGAAGATTGTACTGGCCGCTACGGCCCGTGCTGCCGCCCGCAAGGCCCGGGAAATGGTGCAGCGCAAGACCCCTATGGGCGGTGCCGGCATGCCCGGCAAACTGGCCGACTGCTCCGACCATGATCCCGAAAAGTGCGAACTCTTCCTCGTGGAGGGTGATTCCGCAGGCGGTACCGCCAAGCAGGGTCGGGACCGTCGCATCCAGGCCATCCTGCCCCTCCGCGGTAAAATCCTCAATGTGGAAAAAGCCGCCCAGGACCGCGCTTTCGAGAGCCAGGAAGTACGCAATATCTATACGGCCCTCGGTGTTACGGTGGCTCAGGAGGACGAATCCGGAGAGAAGCACATGGACCTTTCCAAACTCCGCTATCACAAGGTCATCATCATGACGGATGCCGATGTGGACGGTTCGCACATTGCCTGCCTCATCCTCACTTTCTTCTTCCGCTATATGTTCGACCTCATCAAAAACGGGTATGTCTATCTGGCCACGCCTCCGCTCTATCTGGTGAAGAAGGGCAAGGAAGAGCGCTACTGCTGGACGGATGCCCAGCGTGAGCAGGCTACGGCAGAGCTGGGTCGCGGCTCCGACAAAGGCGTGACCGTGCAGCGCTACAAAGGTCTGGGTGAAATGTCGGACGAACAGCTTTGGGAAACCACCATGGATCCGGCCCGCCGCGTGCTGCGCCAGATTACCATTGAGAATGCGGCTGACGCCGAGCGCACGTTCTCCATGCTGATGGGAGACGACGTCCCGCCGCGCCGTGCCTTCATCGAAGAAAACGCGCATTATGCAAATATCGACGCCTAAATTACCGCGGAAATACTTTCCGCTTGTCATTGTTTTCGCAGTCCTGTTGCTTTTGATGCCCAGGACCGCGAAATTCAATTATTCCTACAAGAAAGGAACGCCTTGGCCATACGAGACGCTCATCTCCCAGTTCGATTTCCCCATTCTCAAGACGGAGGAACAGATCCAGGAGGAGCGGGAGGAGGCTGGGACCATCGTCATCCCTTTCTACCGCTATTCGGAAGAGGTGACCTCTGCGGTGGTGAAAAATGCGCAGAGCCTGGATTTGGGAGGTTTCAATAACCTCCGTCCGTCCGTCGTCACCCGCCTCGGAGACATCTACGCCAAAGGCGTCATTTCTGACGCTAAGGTGAAACTGGAACAGGGATCGGCCGAGGTATCGGAGAATCTCATCTACATCCAGCGCAACAAACGTGCGGTGCAGTATCCCCGGACGGAAGTATACAAGGTTTCAGAAGCCAGGGACCAGCTGGTCGCCCTTCTGGCCAAGACCTATCCTTCCGTGAACCTGGATTCCCTTTTCCGCCGTACCGGCGTCTACGAAGTCATTGTCCCCAACCTCCAGTATGACAAGGCCATGACCGAGCTCACACATGCCGAGTCGGCCGACTATGTCTCTCCTACGCTGGGCTATGTGAAGGCAGACGAGAAGATTGTCTCCAAGGGAGAGATTGTGACGGGGGAAGTGGCCCAGATTCTGGACAGTTATAAGAAAGAATATAATCAGGTGTTCGGTTATGCCGGTCCGCGTGTGCTCCTGTACCTGGGAAACATCCTGTTGGCCCTGGCCCTGGTCGTCATCCTGTTCCTGATCCTTCATTTTACCAGTCCGGGTATCTTCTCCAAGAGCAATCAGTATTATTACATCCTGACCGTGTTCCTCCTGGCGGCAATCATCACTTTTGTGGTGGAGCGGATTGCCCCGTCGCTCATGTATCTGGTCCCGTTCCCGGTGTTTGCGCTGTTCCTCCTGGCTTTTTTTAGAAAAAAACAGGTTCTGCCCCTGTATATGGCCATGTTGCTTCCCCTCCTGATTTTCTGTGGAGACGGAATGGAACTCTTCGTGATGTTCCTCACGGCGGGCGTGGTTACCATTGAGACTTTCGGTTATTTCAGCAAGGGCTGGCGCCAGTTCCTCAATGCAGCCATCATCTTCGTCGTAGAGGTGCTGGTCTATCTGGGCTTCCGCTTTATCGATGTGGGCAGTACCGCCGCGTGGTGGGTGGATCTTTCCCTCATCTTCGTGGGCTCCATGGCCACCGTGGCCCTGTATCCGCTTATCTACCTTTTCGAGAAAATCTTCAACCTGGTCTCCGTCACCCGTCTCATCGAACTGGCCGATACCAGCAATCCGCTTCTGCAGGAGTTGGCTGCCAAGGCTCCCGGAACTTTCCAGCACTGCCTGCAGGTGATGAACCTGGTGGATGCAGTGGGCCGTGCCACGGACGCTGATGTTCCGCTTCTGCGGGCTGCCGCCCTGTATCACGATGTCGGCAAGATGCAGAATCCGCTCTGTTTTGTGGAGAATGAATCTACGGCTCCCGGCGCCACCAAGTATCACGATGGAAAAACGCCCAAAGAAAGCGCTGCAGACATCATCCGTCATGTGGATGACGGCCTTGCCATCGCCGAGGAGCATCGTCTGCCGGATGTCCTGAAGGATTTTATCCGCACCCATCACGGTACTTCCAATACCGCCTATTTCATGAACAAATACCTGAATGAAGGTGGAGACCCCGCGGATGTATCGGTCTTCTATTATCATGGCCAGAAGCCGACCACCAAGGAACAAGTAATCCTGATGGTGTGCGATTCCATCGAGGCGGCTTCCCGTACGCTCAAGGAATTCACGCCGCAGGCATATGACCGTTTCGTGGAAGGCATCGTCAAGGGCAAGGAGGATGCCGGTCAGTTGGAAGATGCGGACATCACCCTGCACGACCTCAACCTCATGAAGCGCATGCTCAAGACGTATTTGCAGCAGATTTTCCACTCCCGCGTTGCCTATCCGAAACGCAACCGTTGATAGTTCGGCATATTTTTACTATCTTTGCGCCCCCTTTTGAAATAAACAAAACAACATATTATGAACGTAAGCAAAATCCAACCCGATGCCCTGAACTATCAGGTAACCATCGAGATTGCCGCGGCCGATTATGCCGAACCTCTTCGCAAACGCCTCAATGAATACAAGCGCAAGGCCGACATCAAGGGCTTCCGTCCCGGCATGGCCCCGTTGAGCCTCATCCAGCGTCTGTACGGAGACCAGGCCCTTTATGAGAGCGTGAACGGACTTGTATCGGACCAGCTCAACCATTTCATCGAGGAAGAAAAAATCCGTATCGTCGGTGAACCCCTTCCTTCCGAGGACCAGCCTCAGTTGTCCTGGAAGTCCGGTGAAGACTTTACCTTCAAGTTCGACATCGCCCAGACTCCTGAACTCAATTTCACCGTGGGCAAGGAGGACAAGCTCCCGTATTACGACATCAACATCACCGCTGCGGAAAAGAAAGCCACCCGTGAACAGTTGCTGCAGCAGTACGGTTCCCTGCAGGAAGGCAAGAAAGCCGGCGAAAACGACTATGTCATCGCCGACATCGCCAACGAAACCCATAAGGCCGAAGGCGTGTACATCTCCATCTCCAACGTGGCCGAGGCTGCCCGTGGCGCCTTCATCGGCCGAAAAGCCGGCGATAAGTTCGACCTGGACGTAAATGCCGCCTTTGAGAACGAGACCGACCGTGCCGCCATGCTCAAGGTGGAGAAATCCCAGCTGGCTGGCCTGAATCCCATGTTCACTTTCACCATCGTGAACGTGAAGACCTTTGTGGCTGCAGAGGAAAACCAGGAAACCTACGACAAAATCTTCGGCAAGGACGTGGTTACTACGCCCGAGCAGTTCGAGGAGAAAATTGAGGAACGTATCAAAGGTTCCCACGAGCAGGAGGCCAATTATCGTTTTGGCGCCGACGTTCACAAGTACTTTGTGGAGAAGGCCGGTCTGGAGCTTCCGGAAGCCTTCCTCAAGCGCTGGCTGGTGTATGCCAATGACGGCAAGTTCACCGCTGAGCAGGTAGAAAAGGAATTCCCCGGTTTCATCGAAGACTTCAAATGGCAGCTTGTCCGCGGTTATCTGATGCAGAAGTTCGACCTCAAGGTCACCCGTGAAGACCTCCAGGCCGCTGCCGAATCCTTCGTGGCATACCAGTATGCCATGTATGGCATGGCCGGCGTTCCGGATAACCTTATCAAATCTTCTGCCGAGAACATCCTTCAGGACCAGAATCAGTACCGTCGCCTGGAAGAGCAGTGCGAGGACAACAAGGCCATCGCCCGCGTCCGTGAAGAAGTCACGCTTCAGCACAAGAAAATCTCCCAGGAGAAGTTCCGTGAACTCAAGTAAGCCTTATGACAGATTTTGATAAATTTGCAGTGAAGGGGAGGGGCATCAGTTCGATGACCCTCTCTCGTTATCAGTCCGTTGTGGACGGATACATCAACCCCACCATCACCGAAGAGCGCAAACTGAACGTGGCCCAGATGGACGTGTTCAGCCGCCTGATGATGGACCGTATCATCTTTCTGGGCGTTCCCATCGACGACGATGTGGCCAACATCATCCAGGCCCAGCTCCTTTTCCTGGCCTCCAATGATTCCCATGCCGATATCACTATGTACCTGAACACTCCCGGTGGCCAGGTAACCAGCGGTCTGGGCATCTACGACACCATGCAACTGGTCCAGCCGGATGTGGCCACCGTTTGCACCGGCATGGCCGCCAGCATGGGCGCCGTGCTCCTATGCGCCGGTGAAAAGGGCAAACGCAGCGCCCTGCCGCATTCCCGCGTACTCATTCACCAGCCTTTGGGCGGCGCCCAGGGTCAGGCTACGGAAATTCTCATCGCCGCCAAGGAGATTGAGAAAACCCGTACGGAACTGTTCAACATCATCGCCCAGCACAGCGGCCAGCCTTTCGAGAAAGTGGCCAGGGACGGCGAGCGTGATTATTGGATGACTTCCGAGGAAGCCCTTGCCTATGGCATGGTAGATGAAATCCTCCGTAAAAGAAACCGCTGATGGCCAGGAGAAACATCCATGACGGCGGAAAAGGCCGTCATTGCGTGTTCTGCGGCCGCACGGATGCCGAGGTCCCGTTCCTCCTCCAGGGACTGGACGGTTATATTTGCTCGGACTGCGCCAAACTGGCCGCCCAGTATGTGGATGAGTTGGAAGGGCAGCAGAAGCAGCCGGCATCGGCCCCCAAACTGGGGAAAGCGCCCAAGCCGCAGGAAATCAAGGAATATCTGGACCAGTATGTGATTGGGCAGGACCGCGCCAAGAAGGTGCTGGCCGTTGCCGTGTACAACCACTATAAGCGGGTGAACCACAATCTCATAGAGAAGGCCGATGACGGCGTGGAACTGGAGAAGAGCAATATCCTTCTGGTGGGCCCCACCGGAACCGGCAAGACGCTCCTGGCCCGCACCATCGCCAAGATGCTGGACGTGCCTTTCACCATCGTGGACGCCACGGTCCTCACCGAGGCCGGCTACGTGGGCGAAGACGTGGAAAGCATCCTCACCCGACTTCTCCAGGAGGCCGATTTCGACCTCCAGAAGGCGGAGCGGGGCATTGTCTTCATCGACGAGATTGACAAGATTGCCCGGAAATCCGACAATCCCTCCATCACCCGCGACGTGTCCGGCGAAGGTGTGCAGCAGGCCATGCTCAAACTCCTGGAAGGCAGCATCGTGAACGTGCCGCCCAAAGGAGGCCGCAAGCATCCGGAGCAGGAGTTCATCCATGTGAATACGCAGAATATCCTGTTCATCTGCGGCGGCGCCTTCGAGGGTATCGAGCGCCACATCGCCCTCCGGAAGAACACCCAGATTATCGGCTTCGGGGCCGAGGAAAAGCAGCGCATCGACAAAGACAATCTGCTGGAATACGTGGACGCCATGGACCTCAGGGCCTATGGCCTCATTCCGGAAATCGTAGGCCGATTGCCGCTGGTGACCTATCTGGACCAGTTGGACCGTGACTCCCTGAGGCGCATTCTCACCGAGCCCAAAAACGCCCTCCTGCGTCAGTACGAGAAACTATTCGAGATGGACGGTATCAAACTGGAAGTCGCTCCCGAAGTGCTGGACCTGATTGTGGACACCTCCATCAAGAACAAATTGGGCGCCCGCGGTCTCCGCAGCATCTGCGAGAAAATCATGGGAGACGCCATGTTCGAAGCCCCTTCCTCCCGGAAGAAAGTCTTCCACCTCACCCTGGACTACGCCCAGTCCAAACTGGAGAAATAGAATGAAACACACGGTTGTCGCTATTTTTTGTGCCTTGGCGCTTTCGCTGGGGGTACGGGCGCAGGTTTTTCCCGTTATTCCCGCTCCGGTACAAGTGTCTGAAACAGAGGGGACGCCTAATCTTACCCGGGAACTTTCCCGGAAGATTGGAAAATCGGCCTTTGCCCGCAAGACGGCTTTCCTGCCGGCTTTTGCCCGGGAAGAGGCTTATCTTCTTACAGTGACGCCCAAGGGCTACCGGATAGAGGCCAATACGGAGACGGGCTGCCTCAGGGCCCTGCAAACGCTCTCTCAGGTGGACCGCTGCTGCACCGTGTTTGATTATCCCCGTTTCGCGTACCGGGGATTCATGCTGGACATTTCCCGCCATTTCCGTGACAAGGACTTCATTCTCAAGCAGATGGAAGCGCTTGCCAGTGTCAAGATTAACCAGTTGCATTTGCACCTGACCGATGATGCCGGCTGGCGGCTCCGGATAGACCGTTATCCCAAACTCACCACGGAGGCCGCCTGGCGCATTGGCTCCAGTTGGCAGGAATGGCAAAACGGAGGCTGCCGGTATTCCCACGAAGGGGCCCCGGAGGCTTCCGGCGGCTATCTCACCAAGGCCGATGTCCGCGAAATCCTTTTAGCGGGAGAGCGGCTGGGCATTACGGTGGTCCCGGAAATTGAGATGCCGGGCCATAGCCGGGAGGTGGTTTTTGCCTATCCGGAACTGGGCTGCAAGGAAGGATCGGCCGAACTCTGCCCCGGGAAAGAGGCTACTTTCACCTTCCTGGAGGGTGTCCTGGACGAAGTGATGGACCTTTTCCCCTCGGAGTACATCCACATTGGCGGGGATGAGGCCTCCAAGCGAGACTGGCACACCTGTCCGGACTGCCAGGCCCGGATGAAGGCGGAAGGGCTTTCCTCCGTGGAAGAGTTGCAGAGTTATCTGGTCAAGCGAATTGAGCGTTACCTCAACGCCCACGGCCGAAAACTCCTGGGCTGGGACGAGATTCTGGAGGGCGGCCTTTCTCCCAACGCCACGGTCATGAGTTGGCGGGGCACGGAAGGCGGCATCCAGGCCATGAAGGAAGGCCACGAGGCCATCATGACCCCCGGGGATTACTGCTATATCAACAATGCGCAGGATGCGCCGCTCTATGAACCGCTGGGCCAGGGAGGTTTCCTCTCTCTGGATACGGTGTACAGTTATGATCCGCTGGCCGATATCCCCGAAGAACTGCATCCGCTGCTCCTGGGCCTTCAGGCCAATTTGTGGCACGAATACATCCCTAGGCCGGAGCATACGGAATATATGATGTACCCTCGCGTGGCCGCCACGGCCGAGAGGGCCTGGTCTCCGGTTGCGCATGCCGATTTCCGCGAGCGTGTATCGGCCTGGAATGAAAACCTGGCCTCCAAGGGCTATAAAGTCTTCGACCTCAGGAAGGAAAGGGGAGAGCGGGAGGCCTATAAGCATGGATATGACCATCTGGCTCTTGGAAAGCCGGTAACCTATGCCAAGCCTTGGCATGGCAAATATGCGGCGGCCGGCGCTGCCTCGCTCACGGACGGCCTGGGCGGCGGCTGGGCCTACAAGGATGACCGCTGGCAGGGCTTCCTCAGCGATGTGGACGTCACCATCGACCTGGAATCCCTGCAGGACATCCATTATGTGGGCGCCACCTTCATGTGCGTCCCCGGCCCCGGCATCTATCTTCCGGAAAAGGTGGAAGTCTGGGTATCGGCCGATGGCAAAGCCTTCACGAAGGCAGGCGAGGCCTTCAATGAAATGAAAGAGCCCGTCATTTCTTACATTCTCTTTGGCGTTCCGCTTAGCGGGCGCGCCCGCTATATCCGCTTTTTCGCCCCTCGTTCCAAGGAGTGGCTTTTTGTGGACGAAATTGTCGTGAAATAGTTAATAATAAAGTTTATACGTTTCAATAGCGTGGTGCCCCAGGGTGAACTCAAGGGTTTGTCCTGAAAGCGGGAGCGTTTCCTGCTCTTCCTCTATCATGCTGCATTTCACTACCTTCCTGAGGGCGAAGGGCAGTGTTACCGCCACCTTTTTGTCCCGGCCTTCCATTTCCACCAGACGCAGAATGAGGGCGGAGGAGACGTCATCGGCCCGTTTGAGGGTCAGAACGCTCACATACGGGTCGGAGAGAGTGACTAAACTCTGCGAACGCGGAAGCGTGCCTCCGTTGGCCGTTTTTACCGCTGTGTAGAACGGGTGATTCTCGGCGATGGCCCCGTGGTAGCCGCTTTGCCATCCGGGCGTATGGGTGGCGAGGGAGAAATGGTAGTGGTGAGTCCCTTCCTGGGAGTACCAGTTGCCCTCTCCGTGGCAACTTTTGTGGGCCGACAGGAGAATCCCCTGAAGGACGGTGTAATCGGCAATTTCACGGGCGGGATCAATCCAGTCGGCTACGGCCACGCAACTGGAGAGAGTGGCCCCGAATTCCTTGCCGGAGGCGGTGATAAACTGCTGGATTTCACGGGGATGGCTATCGGATGGGTGATGCACGTAACTGCCCCAGGCGGCCCAGCCCATGGGCTTACGGTCCAGTTCGTCTTTCCCTACGCGGGAAATGGCCGCCGGCGTATGGTAGCGGATGTCTGAGTCTCGCAGTTTCATCTTGAGCGGGAACAGGATGCGGTACTGTTGGTTATGCTCTCCGGTGAAGTTTTCCAGCGTGACGTCAAAGTCAATTTTTCCGGTCCAGTGATGGACGCTGATGCTCTGTTTTACCAGCGTGAAAGGAGTCTGGGTATGGCTTTCGAAAACGGAATACAAAGGGGTGTTTTCCGTCAGTTTCCACTCCGATGGTTGATAGGCTCCGAGCGACTTCCCGTCATAAGGAGAGGTCTCTTTGATTTCCGTGAATTCTCCGGCGCCGTTGCCAAGGTAAGGCACGTTGTAAATGTCTCCCAGGGCGTATTTCTCGTTCTCTACGATATTCATTCCCAGCCGTTTGTCCCACAGACGGGTGATTCCTCCGGGGCCGAAACTGATGTCAAAGAAGGCGTTGGAACAGTAATTGGGGCCGCAGACAACCTGCCTGGCATTCTGGGCAGGGAGGGCTTTGGGATTGTAGGCTGCATAGCCGAAGCCGGGAACGGTGGCGATGAAAGGACGGATGCCGGGAAGGCTCACAAGACCGCTGCGGGTTTCGGGGAGGTCGTTGTAAACGATGATTTCCCCTTTCTTTCCTTTGACGGCATCGGAGAGGAGCATCATCTGCTGCTCCATCACTTCTTCTCCCATTCTTCTTCCTACGGCCAGGGAATCGCCGAAAATGCGGTCGGTGATGTGTCCGTTTTTCCCGCCCAGGCCGTGATCGGGATAGATGGACGCCATCCAGCCGCGGGCGAGTTTGTCGGCCGGATAATCGGCCCCCAGCAGGATGCTGCTGAGGGAGGCGAGTTGTTCGGCGGCCGGAAGGAGGACGGCAGCGCGGCGTTTATCGACGGTCTGCTCGTAGTGGGCCGGTCCGTGGATATACAGCCACAGGTTGGGGCGTTCTCCCTTTATCCGTTCCCTTTTTGCTTCCGGTGTATCCATTCTTTCCAGGAACGTATCGGCATTGGCATAACGTACCCGGGGAAGAGGAGTGTCCGAAAGTTCCGCAATGCGGTTCCACTCGTTGAAAATGGCCGTGTAGGTGTGCGGTTTGGTGGCGTCGCAACTCATGAGGACGCAGTAGTAGGGCGGAAGGTTGTGCTGCTCATAGTATTCGTTCCACAGGGCAAGTCGCTTGTGCAGTTTGTCAAAGGCCGTGAGGACGTCGCCGTCAAAAAACTTCCATTCCAGGGTGGCCCAGCCGTAATTGCCCGGCGAGAAGGTGAGTACGCTGGAGCCGTCGGGGCTTTCCCAGTCATAGTAGCCTTCTCCGAAACGGGAAATGAAAAGGTTCCGCACGCCGCTTTTGGCCAGAATCTGAGGCATTTGGAGCACCCTTCCGGGCACATCTACATTGAAGGCGGTGCGGTCGTCGCAGCCGGGCAGGTTGTCCTTGATCCATTTTCGGCCGAAGTAGAGTTGACGGACCAACTGCTCGCCGGAAGAGAGGCCCTCGTAGGGCTGGTTGAAGGTTGTGCCCCAGAAGAAGCGGCGCTCCCGGTATCGCTGGATCACTTCGTCCTTGCGCTCGGGATGGGCTTCCAGAAATTCCATGAGATTGAGAGTCTGTTCCATCTCGAAGGTGAGGTCCGGATCTTCCTTCATCAGGTCCAGCGCGGGAATGATGATGTCGTTGATGCGTTCTTCCCGGCAATAGTCGGGCACATCCATCCAGGCGATGTCCTGGTGGGAAGACTGGATCAGGTTGATTTCACCGTTCGCGAAATATCCCCAGTCATCGCTGATGGGCGCCGTTATCCGATAAGAGGACACAACACCCTTTTTCCCTCTGATTTCCAAAAGATTGCTTTGGCCCACAAGGGGAAGCCAAAGGCCGATGCTGTCCGTCTGCGAAGTGGCTTCCCAGGGAATCAGCGTGCCGTCCAAGTACAGGGTACTTCCTTTTCTCAGCGGGCCGGAAAACTTGACATAAGAGAGTGCGGTCAGTTTTCCGTCCGATTTTCGGTACTGCAGAGGAAGTGAAACGCCGGTGGAAAGAATGTCCTGAGCATATCCCAGGACCGTTATGGTCAGCAAGCAGGCGGTTATCAGAGTTCTTTTCATGGTTGCCGATGTTTAGTGTACCCAAAGATACACAATTTTCCTTTAAACCACGGGCCCCTTCCCCACCGCGGGGTAATTTGGGCCGATTTTGCCTCTGGGGTGCAGTGTTTGTGGCCACCGCGGGGCAAATTGGGGCGTTTTTGCCCCTGGGGTGCAGTCTTTGTGGCCACCGCGGGGCAAATTGGGGCGTTTTTGCCCCTGGGGTGCTGTCTTCGTGGCCACTGCGGGGCAATTTGGGCCGATTTTGCCCCTGGAGTGCAGTCTTTGGAGCCGCCGCGGGGCAAATTGGGGCGTTTTTGCCCCTGGAGTGCAGTCTTTTAGACCTTCGCGGGGCAACAAGGTTGTTGACGGGGAAAGGGTCTGGCGGGGATTATCGGCCTTTTCAGGCGCTATGCTTGATTCGGTCGCCGATGAAGAGGTTAATCCGTGCTTTGAGCATCTTTCCTTGCAGATAAGGAAGATTGACATGGTACGCCTGCGGCCAGATGCAGATGGCTTTCCCGGCCATGATATAGGCGATGTGGTCCATTCTCTCCTGGAGTTCGGGGGTTTCCCATCGGGAGCCGAAATACTGCTTTGCCATGGACTCATAGAAACGGATCATCTGTTTCCTGTCCATGTGGAAAAGATACCGGAGCAAGGGATTGGGTCCCCAGTAACTCATATGGCAAAGGATGCTGAAATCCATCAGCGGATCTCCGTAGCCAAACTCTCCCAGGTCAATCCAATATACTTTGCCGTTGGCCGTAATGATATTGCACGGATTGAGGTCTCCATGCAGGCAGGTGGTGGCGGGTTCCAACTCATCGACATAGGCAAGAAGCCTTGCCTTGACATCGGCCGGAAAGACTTTGCAGGCATCAATGAGTTCACGTGTGCGTAAGTTCTCGTTATCAAAGACTTCCGTATTGCAAGGAATGCTGTGAAAGGCCTTGGCGTAGTCTGCCGTGACAGCGGCCAATTCCTCCAGCCGCTCGGGATGGTCGGCAATGATTCTTCCAAAGGACTCCTTTCCCTGGATACGCTGGACAATCATTCCATAGCGCTCCCCGTCGGTCACGAATTCATAAGGTTCGGCCGATGGAATCCCCATGTCGAAAACAGCCTTGGAACGCTGGAATTCCTGTAGCGCCTTTTCTGCCGAAACACTGGTTTTATTGAGTTTCAGGATTACAGAATCGTCTGTTTTGTTAAAAAAGGACTCTCCGAATCCTCCTCCGCCAAAAGACTTCCATTCCTGGAGGTCAACCATCTTTGCATTCATTTCACAAACAATTATCTGTTCAAAGTCAACCATTGCCGCCGCCAATAACTCTTGGCGGTATATGCAAAGATAACAAAAATAATGAAAATGGTGATGCTGTTGTCCTCGTTCAGGATGCGGAGTGTCTTGAGGATTTCGCCAAGCGTGGAACCGCTGGTGGTGACATCGTCAATTACCAGCACGTTCTGTTCACGGATGGTTTGGCAAAGTTCTTTATCGGCAGGGGAGGCGAAGCGGTAAATAAAATAAGGCGTTTACATATTTGCAAACGCCTGTTTCTTTTTCTTTTGTGAGGACACGCAGATTTGAACTGCGGACCTCTTGCCTGTCAAGCAAGCGCTCTAAACCAACTGAGCTATGCCCTCAAAAGGATTACAAAGATAGGCTAAAAAAATGGATTTGCCAAATTTTTTTAGAAGATTCTTCGCTTCGCTCAGAATGACAGGGCTTCGCTCAGAATGACGGGACTATAGATAGTCTTCAAAATACTGGGTGACTTTGTCCATGAGGTGGATACGGTTGCGTCCCCTCACGTTGTGCTTGGCAACAGGGTAGGGGAAATAGTCCACGGGGATGAGCCGATTCACGCATTCTTGCACAAAACTGAGGCTGTGCTCCCAGACAACGGTGTCGTCGATGGCGCCCTGGCAGATGAGGAGTTTCCCCTTGAGATTCTGTGCTTTGTTAATAAGGGAAGTGGCCTGGAATCCTTCGGGATTGGTGTCGGGATTGTCCATGTAACGCTCTCCATACATGATTTCATACCATTTCCAGTCGATGACCGGGCCGCCGGCCACGCCTACCTTGAAAACTTCCGGGTATGTGGTCATGAGCGAAATGGTCATGAATCCGCCGTAACTCCAGCCGTGGACGCCCACGCGGTTCTCATCTACATAGGGCAGTTCCATGAGCCGGCGGATGCCCACCATCTGGTCCAACATCTCTTCCTGGCCGCAGCGGCGGTTGATGGCCTTTTCGAAGGCCGCGCCGCGGTTCTGGGTGCCGCGGTTGTCCTGTACATAGACCATATAGCCTTTCTGTGCCATCAGCATTTCCCACATGCGAATCTGGCCCAGCCAGGAGTCTTGCACCATCTGGCTGTGCGGACCGCCATAGACATACACCACCAGCGGGTATTTCCGGGCAGGGTCAAAGTCCTTGGGATAGATGAGCCGATAATAATTCTGGAACTGCCCGTCGGCGCTGGGAACGCTGCCCAGTTCAACCTGGCAGGAGGCATAGCCTTCCAGCGGGTCGCTTACGCTGAAGAGGACTTTCTCAATCTCTCCCTTGGTATTGCAAAGGCGAAGTTCTCCGGGACTGCTGAGGTTGGAAACCCGGTCCAGGAAATGGGTATGGGTGGCATTGAGTTGGATGCTATGCCAGCCTCGGCCGCTGGTGAGTTGCACAGGTTTGTAGAACCTGGCCTTTTGTACGGGGCTCTTCCTGGGAAGTTTGAGGGCTATCTTGTACAAGTGGTTCTGTATGGGCGAATTCTCCGCAGATGTATAATATACGTTGGTTCCGTCGTTGTCCACGTATTCTATGTCGGCCGATGCCGTGGGCAGGCGGCGGACGGCTCCCAAGGTATCTACCAGATACAGGTTGCGGTAACCGTCACGGTTGTCGGTCCGATAGAGGAAGACATCGGTGCGCCCTTCCAGGAAGCGAATCGGGTCCAGGGGCTCAATCCACGCCTCGTTGTCCTCCGTAAGGAGGGTGCGCACAAAACTGCCGTCGGCCGAACGGTACTGGTTGAGCCGCATGTGATGCTGGCTGCGGTCCACAACCTGGGCAAAGACATAGCGGGTGTCCGGGCTCCAGGAAAGGTTGGTAATGTACCGCTCCTTGGTGAAATCTTCCACGTCCAGCCATACGGTGGTGCCGGAGGAAAAATCATAGATACCAACGGCCACCTCCTCGGAAGCCATCCCGTTCATGGGGTACTTGATCTGCATGAGGGTTCCGGTGCGGGTATTGATGTCCAGCAGTGGGAACTGGGTTACCATGGCCTGGTCTTTCCGGTAGAAGGCCACCTTGGCGCTATCCGGAGACATATACCAGCCGGCGTCGATTCCGAATTCGTTGCGGCTTACCGTTTCCCCGAAAACCAGGTTGGGGCCGTCGGCCGGGGCGATGACAAAGCTCTCCTCCCGTGCGTTGTCCTTGGCAAAAAGGCTGCCACGGTCGGTGAAGAGGGTATAGCGGGGCTCGGGGAGCTCGGGCATTCCTTCATGGACGGAGCCGTCGGCCTCCAATGAGTAGAAGGGCGTGCGGGCATATCCTACGCCCTTGTAAATGGCTTCCTCCATGGTGAGGTTTTTTCCATCGTGGGCGGGTTTGATGTCGATGACGGTATTCTGGGAATAAGCAACGCAGCAGGCGAGGAGCACGCTTGCAGCTGTAAGTAACTGTTTTTTCATGTTTTAAAGGAAAAACGGATCTTCGTTCGGGGCGTTTGTGGTGCCAACGGGCTCTTCTTCAACTTTGTCCACGATGGCTTTTTCGTAGCCGCGCCAAGGGAGGGCTCCCTTGTATTCCTTATAGTGGACGGTGACCCGGAGGCCGGTCATCTGGGTGAGTTTTTCGGCCACATCCTTATCGGCAACGGAGAACTTGAAGGTTTTGGACTGGACGGTTCCGGAGGCGTTTTTGCTGCCGTAGCCGGTGAGAATCATTTCACCTTCGTAGGTTTTGAAAACATAGCCCGTGTAGGTGAGCGAATTCAGTTCGCCGGTCTTGGTGCCGTCGGAGAATACCCAGAAGAATTTGAAGTACGCCAATCCTGCAAGGATGGCCAGAATGATGAGGGTGATCATCCACCCGATGGATTTGCCAGGTCTGGACATTTCGGTTAAATTATAGTCTTACAAAGATAGCAAAAAAACGGGGATTTAGAACAAAGAGGCCAGTTCTTCCGGGCCGATGCCGTCAAAAAAGTCCGATACGGGCCTGTTGCGCAGCGCTTCGGGCTTTTGGCCGATGAGGGATGCGGCCAGTTGTTCGGCCGGACGGTTGCCGATGAAGTCTCCGCTGAAATGCAGGCTTTCGAATACCCCGTGGCGGAGGGTGTACCGGACCTGGACGGTGCCGCAGGAGAATTTGCGGCTGGCGGCGAAAGTAGCGGAAGGGGAGCGGCCGAAGTTCCATTCCCAGGTGCTGAACTTGCTGTCGGCCATTTGATTGATGCTGCTTATCTGCTCTTGGGTGAGAAGGATTTCCGGACTGCCGTCGGCCAACTTTTCCTGCAGGGCATCCCGGAAGGCGCGGATATCCGGGAACTGGGGAAGATACTCCTTGAGATTGGCTACGCGGCTTCGGACCGAGGCGATGCCGGCCGCCTGAAGTTTGCTGCCGGGAACGGAAAGGGCCTTTGTGAGGGTGTCGAGGTTCACGTCCCACATGAGGGTGCCGTGAATGATCATCCGGTCCTTGTTCAGACGCTTGGCGTAGCCGGAGCACTTGCGGCCCTCCACCAGGATATCGTTCCTGCCGGAACGCTCAGCCTGCACGCCCAGGCTACGGAGGGTTTCGGCCATGAGGCCGTAAGCGTTCTCCATGTGGGCCACGGGACCGGCGATGCTGTAGTTGAGGTTGCCCAGGTCGTGATAGACGGCGCCGCCACCGGTGACACGCCTGGCTAAAACGATTCCCCGGCTTTCCAGGTATTTCAGATCCACCTCGGCATACGGACTCTGGTTAAGGCCGATAATCACTGACGGACGGTTCTGCCACAGGCAGAAAACCTGCTCCCGTAGGCCGTCCAGGAGAAATTCGTCATGGGCCATGTTCCAGTGCGGGTCGGTGCTGGCATTCATCACATACTTCATATTCCAAAAGTACGAAAAAATAGTTATATTTGAAGAAATTTGACTGTTATGAAACGTATCTTCCTCCTTCTTGCCGTGCTGCTTGGCGTGGGCGCCCAGGCTCAGAATGTTGCCCACCTGAACCGTTATGCCGCTGCCAATGAGGCGCTTAAGGCTGCTTGCTACGGCCCCCGTGTTGTACTGTACGGAGATTCCATTACCGACGGCTGGGCGTCCCAGCGCCCGGATTTCTTTGCCGAAACCGGTTTTATCGGCCGGGGTATCAGCGGAGAAGAAACGGCCCAGATGCTGCTCCGTTTCCGGCAGGATGTCCTTGATATCCATGCTTCTACCTTCGTTCTTCTGGGGGGTATCAATGACATCGCCCAGAATATGGGAGATCCGTACGTAGAGGAGCTTACCTATGCCAATATCCTCAGTATGATTGACTTGGCCAGGCACAACGGCGTTCGCCCGGTTATCTGCGCCCTCCTTCCTTCCTATAAACTTGGCTGGCGGCCGGAAATCACCGATACCTTCCAGAAAGTGCAGTCCCTTAACGCCCGCCTGAAGGCCTATTGCGAGCGCCATGGCATCACCTTCATCGACTATGCTGCCGTCCTGGCCGGTCCCGACGGAAAAATTCGTGCCGAATACTCCGGTGACACCGTCCATCCTAACGCCGCTGGCTACGCCCTCATGGAGCGCCTCCTCGTGGAGACCCTCCGGTAGTCTTCTCTTTTGACCCGCGGGGCATTTTGGGGCCTTTTTGCCCCTGGTGCCGTTGTTTTGCACCTCTAGCGGGGCATTTCGGGTCCTTTTTGCCCCTGGTGCCGTCGTTTCCCACCACCCGCGGGGCAAATTGGCCTCTTTTTGCCCCTGGCACCGTCGTTCCCCATCACCCGCGGGGCATTTCGGGGCCTTTTTGCCCCTGGCACCGTCGTTCCCCATCACCCGCGGGGCATTTCGGGGCCTTTTTGCCCCTGGTGCCGTTGTTTCTCACCACCCGCGGGGCAAATTGGCCTCTTTTTGCCCCCGGCGCCGCCGTTTCCCACCACCCGCGGGGCATTTTGGCCCCTTTTTGCCCCTGGCACCGTCGTTCCCCATCACCCGCGGGGCAAATTGGGCCCTTTTTGCCCCTGGCAATACACACCAAAAGTGTGCTTCAAGTGTTGAAGCACAGCGGCATTTCGGCCCCTCTTTTGGCCCCAGGGGAGATGGGCAGGTGTGGAGATTTCCCGGAAAATGAGTACCTTTGCAACATGGACAAGAGCAAGATTAAAGTATGCGTGGGGCTTTCCGGCGGGGTGGACTCGTCGGTGGCCGCCTATCTTCTGAAGCAGGAGGGGTACGACGTCTTCGCCATGTTCATGCAGAATTGGCATGATGCCGACAGCACCCTCCACGGAGACTGCGAGTGGGAAGAAGACCGCTTTGTGGCGGAGATGGTGGCCCGGAAAATCGGCATCCCTTTTTATTTCGTGGATCTTTCCAAACAGTACCGTCAGCGCGTGGTGGACTATATGTTCGACGAATATGCCAAAGGCCGCACCCCCAATCCGGACGTGCTCTGTAACCGGGAAATCAAATTCGACGCCTTCCTCCAGGTGGCGCAGAAATACGGGGCCGATTTTGTGGCTACCGGCCATTATTGCCGAAAGGAAGTGCTTCCGGACGGTACTTGCCGCATTCTGGAAGGGACAGACCCCAACAAGGACCAGACTTATTTCCTGTGCCAACTTACCCAGGAACAACTCTCCAAGGCTCTGTTTCCGATTGGAGACATCGTGAAGCCGGAGGTGCGGCGCATCGCCAGGGAGGCAGATCTTCCATCGGCCGAAAAAAAGGATTCCCAGGGCATTTGCTTTGTGGGCAAGGTGGACCTTCCCACTTTCCTCAAGCAGAAACTTGCCTCCGTGGAAGGGGACGTGGTGGAGGTTTTCGATGCATATTACACGACGGATGCCTTGTATAACTGGCAGCAGGAGATACTATCGGGTCTTTTGAAGGCCGATGCCATTTTGGAGCGCACCGTCCGCTATGCACCGGAGGAGAAAATACTCACTTCGGACGGAAAACCGCTGGGTATCAGCCCGTTCGAGGAAGCAAAGATATCGGCCCTCACGGATGACGAACTGACCCGATTGGCAATGCCCATCCGGTATGATATCCGTTTTGAGACAGAGACTTACCGCAGCGGGAAGCATCACATCAAGAAGACCCGCTTCAAGGAGAATCCCTGCGGGAAAATCGTCGGAAAGCATGAGGGGGCTCAATTTTATACCATCGGCCAGCGGAAAGGACTGGGCATCGGCGGCCATTCGGAGCCGGTTTTTGTAATAGCCACCGATACGGAAGCCAACCGCATCTATGTTGGCGAAGGACATTCGCACAAAGGGCTGAGCCGGTTCTGCCTGCGGGTGGCTCCGGAGGAAATCCATTGGATCAGGCCGGACCTTGCCTTGCAGCCCGGGCAAATGTGCCGTTACCGCGTGCGCATCCGCTACCGCCAGCCCCTCCAAAGTGCTACGCTTATCCAGCGGGAAAGTGGCCTCTACATCCTTTTCGACGCCCCTCAGCGGGGCATTTCCCCCGGTCAGTTCGCCGTCTGGTACGCCGGCGAGGAAATGCTGGGTTCCGGGGTGATATGACCCATTAAAAAACATTTGCCGTACTGCTTCTTTTTCTTCCGATTGGCATAGCAAAACACTTAAAAATCGTAAAAAACGTCAATAATTACTGCCGGAAGGGACTTGTCTGTTGCTGTTACAAAAATGTCTGCGTAGTTTTAAAAAAACAAAACATGGAAAACTACGCTTCAAACTGGAAATGGGAACAACTCTTCGTAAAAAACGGTCCCTTCGTTCACCTCTATACAAAACCGCTGGAAACCACCTTGCTGGTCGAAGATGAGCAGGACCGGAAGACGCTTCTGAACCTGATAGCACTGGAATCCAGGGAACAGAGCATTGATATTCTGGCCTATGCCCTGATGAGCAATCATTTTCATTTGATTCTTCAGGCCGATGAGGAGGCATCCCGCGTTTTCTATGATAACCTTCACAGGCGTATCATCCGCTATTTGAACGGAAGAGGAAAAAAGGAGCAGATTGCCGGGATGACATGCGGAACCACGCGCATCACGTCCCTGAAACAGTTCCGTGATGAAGTGGCCTATGTAATCCGGAATCCGTTCGTTGTTCGGGACGACATCAATCTTTTCACCTATCGTTGGTGTAGCGGGTTCCTGTATTTCAATCCCTTTCTGAACGCCGTGTCCGGGAAACCCGGCCGGGAACTCAGTTATAGAGAGCGCCGAAAGATTTGCAAAACCAGTGATGGGGATATCCCGGAAGGGCTTATGGTGGAAAATGGCCTGATTCTTCCGCAAAGTTTTGTAAATTATCGGCTTGTCGAAAACCTCTTTGGCAATGCCCGACAGTTTCTGTTCTGGGTGATTCGAAATGTTGAAGCGCAAATAGAGGTGGCTAAAAGTTATGGAGAGAGTTTAAGCCTCTCCGATGATGAGTTGTTCAAAATATCCCGCGACATCTGTAGAAAACGGTTCGCAAGCCATTCTCCGTCGGAGATGACTGAGCCTCAAAAAAAGGAGTTTGCCATGATTCTTCGTAAAGAGTATTCCGCATCCAACGGGCAGATTGCACGTTTGGCCGGTATTGATATAGGCATCGTAAATCAACTGTACCCTCTCACTTCAAAAACCCGCTGACTCCAGGGGCAAAAAGGGGCCGAAATGCCCCGCGGGGGGTGGAAAACGACGGTGTCAGGGGCAAAAAGGGGCCGAAATGCCCCGCGGGTGGTGGGAAACGACGTTGCCAGGGGCAAAAAGGGGCCGAAATGCCCCGCGGGGGATGGAAAACTGGTTCTGCCGGCAGATTTGTGGACTATCGGCCCGGAAAAATCCGAAAATAATCTGTAACTTTGTCTTCCTATGGCAAGTTACCTGCAGATAGAGAACATATCCAAGAGTTACGGCCCCAAGGTCCTGTTCAAGAATATCGGCTTCAACATCAATGAAGGCGACAAAGTGGCGCTTATCGCCCCCAATGGGACGGGAAAGACCTCCCTGCTTCGGATACTGGCCGGAACCGATGCCTCTGACAGTGGCGGCAAGGTGCTGTTTCTCAAGGATATCCGTATCGCATTTCTGGAGCAGGAGTATAGTTATGATCCGGAAAAATCCATCTTCCGCCAGATTATGGACAGTTCCGGGGAATGGACCCGGCAACTGGATACGGACCATCTGTGGCAGTATGAACTGAGGGTCACCCAACTCCTCACCCAGTTCGGCCTCACAGACCCAGATAAGCCCATGAAGGACCTCTCCGGCGGGGAAGTGAAGCGGGTGGCGCTCACCCGGATGCTCGCCAGCGAGGCGGATTTCTATATCATGGACGAGCCCACCAACCACCTGGACATCGACGCTATCGAATTCCTGGAAAACCATCTGAAGCATAGCCGCTGCACCCTTTTCATGGTCACGCACGACCGTTATTTTCTGGACCGGGTGTGCAACACGGTCATGGAAATGGACAGGGGCAATATCTATATCTATCGGGGAGACTACATGAATTTCCTCGAAAAGCGGCAGGAAAGGATAGACAATTACAACGCTGAAACCGAGAAAGTGCGTAACCTGTACCGGCGCGAACTGGAATGGATGCACGCAAGCCCCTGCGCCCGGACCGGCAAGGCCAAATACCGCAAGCAGGCCTTCTGGGACATCAAGGACCGGGCCGAAGATACCTACGTCCAGCAGAAGGTGGACCTTTCCGAGACCAAAGCCTCCAGCACCTATCTGGGAAACAAGGTCATCAACTGCAAGGATGTCAGTTTTTGGTGGGATGAAAAGTGCTACTTGAAGCATTTTACCTATAATTTCCAACGCTATGAAAGAGTGGGCATCGTGGGCCGGAATGCGGCCGGAAAAACCACTTTCCTGAACCTCATCACTGGCGGGTGGCGGCCGGAGCTGGGAGGAACACTGGAGGGCGTCATCGACCTGGGAGAATCCCTGAAGATTGGTTATTATCACCAGAACGGGATGCAGTTCAAACCGGGGCAGACGGTGCTGGAAACCGTAAATGACACCCATCTTCTAAACCGCTTCCTCTTTCCGCATGACATGCTCCAAAACCCTGTAGAGCGCCTCTCCGGCGGGGAAAGACGGCGTCTGTATCTCCTGACCATCCTGATGCGGCAGCCCAATTTCCTCATCCTGGACGAGCCTACCAACGACCTCGATATCGTTACGCTGGAAATTCTGGAAGAGTACCTGATGGAATTCAAGGGGTCGCTGATCATCGTTTCGCACGACCGTCATTTTCTGGATCGTCTGGTGGACCACCTCTTCGTCTTCTGCGGAGACGGGGTGGTCAAGGATTTCGTGGGAAACTATACAGAGTACCGCACGTTCATCAAAGACTATGAGACGGGGCAGAAAAAGTCCGAAGAAAAACCTTCCGCCGCCAAGCAGCAAGCGCCCAAATCCCCTTCCAGGCGCAAACTCAGTTGGAAGGTGCAGCAGGAACTGAAGGCGCTGGAAGAGCGTCTTCCGGCCCTGGAGGCGGAAAAGGCCCTTTTGGTAGCCCGGCTCTCGTCAGGTGCGCTGGATGCCGGCGAGTTGCAGGAGGCCTCTACCCGGTACGGTGTCCTCCAGGAGGAATTGGACAATGCCGAGATGCGCTGGCTGGAACTAACGGATATCTAAAGCCAAAACCCAGAGATACTCGCCCGTGAGCCCTTGGCTTCCGTCCTGGGAATCGGCCAGCAGCAGGAGCGTTTGTCTGCCGTCCGGAAGGATCGGCCCCAGGCACATCCCCTCGAAATTGGCGATGTTCATGAAGGACGTGTAGAAATGCGTCAACAGCGTTTTCTTGAGCTCAGGAGAATCGTCATGCAGCGGATCGATCAAAAAAAGACTGCTGCTGGTGAAGGATTTTAGCATGTCCAGGACACTCCCTTTTGGAACGTAAACTTCCCGCTCCAGAACCAGCAGGCGCCCGTCCGGCAGGGCGGTGAGGGCCGATATTCCGAACACATACGCCTGTGCCGATGCCGCCTCCGCGGCCGGAACGGAAGGCTTTTCGGCCCGATAGTTCCAGGATTTTCCACTCTTCAGGGAGGAAAGACGGAAACTCTGCAGCCGATGCAGCGTTTCGCCCGGGAGGGGGGATTCGGTGGTGGTCCAGAAGGTGCCGTCACAATAGGCCAATGCTTCGAATCCGGCATTGGCCTTGGGGGAGAGCAGTGGAGAGGGCACTTGCATCCGGCGTCCGGTGGGGGCTCCGTTCAGATAGTATTCCCGGATGCTCTGGTCGCCCTCGGCAGATACGAAAAGCGTTTTGGTTTCAGGAACATAGACGATGTCTTCATTGTCCAGTCCCCCGGGCCCGCCGGCATCCGTTTCGAAGGCGGTCACCGGGCCGATGGTGCCGTCTTCGTTGCATCCGATCGTAAAGAAAAAAATTCCTCCGCCCACGGCCTTGTCGTGAACGACGGCATAAATGTCTTCGCTGACATGGGTGATGCCGGAATACTGTCCGGGCGCAATCTCCAGTCTCTTTTGCTGGATAAGCTCTACGGACAGGTCCTGGGCCTGAAGCGGCAGGGCCAGCAGGAAAAGCAGGGGAAGAATCGGATAGTTCATCGGCACAAAAATAGTATTTTTTGCGTGATTTGTCGCTTTCTTTATTTATCTTTGTAGATGCG
>ONTQ01000174.1 GCA_900320795.1 uncultured Bacteroidales bacterium | reverse complement strand
GGCAAGACGATCGTTGTAAGGCATGCGGTCGGCCAGCAACTGCAGATGACGTATTACTTGAAGATTATCGTTCAGACGCTTTTCCTTGCTGCTCTCGTCGTGTTGCTGGATGGCAGAATCCTTATGCTGGCGGTAGTAGTAAGCCTGTTTGATGAAGCTCTTCTCTTTCACGTTGTGGATGCCCGGGGAAACGACACCCTGGATGGTGAAGTCCTTGAACGGGGTAATCGTGATGGAAGCCTTGCCGAAGAAGGTGTTGCGCCAGGTGTTGTCAAAACCGCCGGCATGCAGGCGGGCATAGGTGTTGGTACCATTGTTGCCCGGGCCCATCGTTCCGTCGGACCAGACCGATACATAAATCGGGTTGTACAGGTGGGCGGCACGGATCGGGTTGATCTGGTTGTTGTGGCTGTTGCGGCGGCCGAAGCTCAGGTCGAGTCCCACGCTGATGAACTTGTTCACGCGGACATCGTTGTTCAGGCGGGCGGTGTACTCTTCCTGGTCGCGGCCCAGGTAGAGGGCGTCGGCCTTGCTGTAGGAGAGCATGGCGCGGCTCTTGATGATCTTGTTTCCGTAGGTAACGCCCAGGCGGTGCTTGGTCTGCGGAGCCCATTTGTCGATGCAGAGCGCATCCCAGTCCGTAATCGGATAGGAGTCCGGGTCGAGGGCGTTGTTGGCGTAGTAGTTGTCGATGAGCGACTTCTCATACTGGAAATAGTCGTCGCCGGGGGTGTTGCCGGCATCGTTCCACTGGGCTTCGTTCTGGAGTTCCATGAAGCGGGTGGCGCTGACCATATCCGGATGGCGCGTACGCATCATCATGGAATAGCTGCCGTTGTAATCCACGCTCAGGTGGCCTTCCTTGGCCCGTTTGGTGGTGATGAGGATGACACCGGCTGCAGCACGGGAACCGTAGATGGCGGCGGAGGCCGCATCCTTCAGCACGGTAATGCTCTCGATGGCATCGGAATCCACATCGCTCATGCCGCCCATCGGAATCCCGTCAATCACCACGAGCGGGGAGGTGTTGTTGATGGTGGTGATACCGCGGACACGGATGGTGGCGCCGGCGCCCGGAAGGCCGCTGGTACGGGTAACTTCCACGCCGGGCATCGTTCCCTGGATAGCCTGGGCGACGCTCATGCTCTGCATGTTGGCCACTTTGGTACCGTCCACGTTGGCCACGGCACCGGTGAGGTCTTTCTTCTTTACGGTACCGTAACCGATCACCATGACTTCATTCAGGACCGTAGCGTCTTCCTTGAGGGTGAAATCAATCACGGCACGTCCGCCCACGGCGGCCGTTTCCGTGGTATATCCCACGAAGGAAACTTCGAGGACGGCGTTGGCCGAAGATACGGTCAGCACATACTTGCCGTCGATGTCGGTGATGGCACCGTTGGTGGTGCCCTTCTCCATGACGCCAGCCCCGATGATGGACTCTCCGTTCTCATCGAGGACGGTTCCCCTGACCTGGAACTTATCCTGGGCCGAAGCGGACCAGAGACCTGCGGTCAGCAGGAAGGCGAGGATGAATAGAATCTGTTTCTTCATATCGTTGTTTCTTTTTTGTTATTCTTTCACAACCGCAATCCAGGTGTGGTGGGTAATCTCTGCGGCGCCGCCGGTGGAGGACAGGCCCGCAAATCTCAGGACCGGATTGGCCTTCTTGCCATTCGACTGCAGACCCAGGTTGGTGGGATCGGCATCGCCGGTCCCGTCGGCCATCTGGATGGTGGTGCAGGTCATGCGGTATTCCACCTTGCTGGCTGCATTCTTCAGCGTGTAGTCGCGGTCAACGATGGTGTTGATCTGGGTGGGATCTTCGGCGGTTCCGGCAGCAGTCGTGTTGTAGAACAGTTCGATGTTATACGTGGCCGAACCAACGGTCTGGGGATCGCCCACCGGATACCAGGTGTCGCCGTCCTTGATTTCCAGCAGCCAGTACTTCAGGGTGTGCATGGTGCTGGGACGCAGGCAGAACCAGATGTTGACGGTGGTGCCGGCGGCCAGCGAAGCGCTCGGGGTGGCTTCGAAATAGACAATGTCGCCGAGCCAGTTGCCATACCAGCAAGGTTCGCCGCTGTTGCCCGCACCGCGTTTGCAGCGGCCGTCGGGGTTCACCGAGGTCTTGTCGGAACCGTTCCAGAAGCGGATCTTGCCGTTTCCGGTCTTGGCCGGGCAGTAGTGGCTGTCATCTCCGTTCAGGAAGCCCTCGGCATTGGCGGCCGGATTGGGGTTTTTGCCAATCTTGGCGGCTTCGTAGGCGAAGTGCTCGTTGTAGAAGGCCAGGTTTTCTACGCAGAACTCCCAGTCGGCAATGGCCTCGTAGACCACCGGGTGCTTGTGGGTCAGGACCACATTGTGCGTCACACCGGCAATGTCCACGACAATCGTATACACGATATTGGTCGTACCTTCATTGGCCGGGAAGGTGAGCGTAATGTCGGCGGCTCCGGTGCCGGAGGCCGGTGTAATGACGATGTTCGGGTTCTCGCAAGCGGCGGTCCAGGGCTGTTTGCCCGTCACTTTGAGCGTGGCGGAAGTCTGTTCCGGCGTGGCGGTGAGGGTCGTCGGGGTTACCTCGCCCGGCTTTACGCCCGCCTGCGTAATGACGACCGGATAAGTGACCCCGTTCACAAGGACGTTCACGGTCACGATCCTGTCCTGGCTGGTCAGGTTCTGCGGGAGGGTTACGGTAACGGAAGCGGGACCCGTTCCGGAGGATTGGCTGAAGGAGACATCCTTGTCATCGCAGGAAATCGTCCAGCTCTTGCTGCCGATCAGGTCGATGGTGGCGGTGGTGCCGTCTTCCGGAATGTCGATGGAACTCTCCGTCGGACCCACCTTCTCGGCCGCATCCTGGGTAATCTTCAGGGTGCCCGTCGGGATGCCGGGGCTCTTGAAATACACGTTGGCACTGCGGGCGGTCGTCACCTTGTTGGGCTGAACCGTCACGTTCAGGACGGATTCCTCGCCGGAGGTGGAAGCGACATCAACC
>ONTQ01000164.1 GCA_900320795.1 uncultured Bacteroidales bacterium | reverse complement strand
ACAAAGTATCGTCAACAATCTTCAATTCATTAATAATCCGGCTTCCCAAGAATGTAAGGTATATATTCTTATGGATTTTCCAAATGGTTTGGAAAGAAGTTGGCTTATAGGGCATCACTTCGATTCAACGATGTAGACTGTGGATATATATTGCGCTCATAGGGGCGTCCCGCCCCTGGCCGCGCGGCCACCCCTGGAGCGTGTTTAACATGCAGGTTTATATTCTTTTGTGTATTGGGTGTCCCGTCTGATGACAGAGAACATTCTGTGAACGAGCTTTGCTCGAAGCACATTTAGAATACACATAACGTGCTTCCCCTCTTTGAGTTTACGTTCATAGTAGTCCTTATATTCTCCAGATTTCATGCGTGTAGCTACGTTTACTGCGCTCATGTGCAGCAGTGCTTTCATGGTCTGGTTAGCCCGTCTGGATATCTTGGCCTTTGAGCGGACTGACGTTCCGGAGTCGTACTTGTACGGCGTGAGTCCGGCAAAGCTGCAGAACTGCCGTGCATTCTGGAAGCGGGTGAAGCCTCCGGTGATGGCAATCATATTGATGGCGATGCGATCCCCAATGCCGTCAATGCTTACAAGAAGTTCCTTCTGATGTGTCAATACCGGATCAGCTGCAATAAGCGATTCTATCTCGGCATCGATGGCTGCAATCTGCTCGTCAATGGACTTGATGACCTTCTTCCATCGACTGTTCTTGTGCTTGAAGTCTCCAGGAGCCATATACCTCTTCTGGTCGGAGAGTTGAGATTGATACCGTTTCTTGTCGATAAGGAGGAACTCGCGGTCTGCAAGGAGGTTCTTCATGGAGACCAGTGCTGCATCAGGGATATGATAACGGATAGCTTTGTCGCTGTAGCGGTAGGCATATTCGGCGATTCTGGCGGCGTCAATGGCGTCATTCTTTCCACGGGTAAGCCCCATTGAGTTCTTGATGCGGGTGGGATCATCCATCCACAGGAAGATGCCCAACTCCTGGCAGGCTACGGTCAGAGGGTAGATGTATCGTCCGGTGTACTCGGCGCAGACGAGGACATCTTCCAATGATGCACCAAGCACTTTTAGCGCTGCCTTAAACGTCTTTTTGAGAGCATTCACATCATTGGGGCACTCCTCTTCACGGACAATATCAAGACCGCTTCGGTAGCAAAGATTACACTTTTCTTTGCTGATGTCGATGCCGACATAGATTTTTTTCATAACTTGCCGGACAGTGGGCCGTCGATCCGTCACCTACAAACCTTATTCGGACTAAGGCAATATTCTTATTCAGGTCCTGGATCAACGGGCCGGGCGGGGCAAAAAATATACTCGGGTCTTACCCATTTGTACCAATTGAGAACCGCCCGGCTCCATTGTCCTTTAGTTAAACTTTCAATATCGGCATAAATTTACTATTTTTGTCGTACATACCTTGATGCAGAAAACTACGCTGCAAATCTAAGGTTTGTAGTTTATGGGCGATAAAGGCAATCCTACCATCTTCGATGTGGCGCGCCTTGCGGGCGTTGCGAGGGGCACCGTGGACCGGGTAGTCTACAACCGCGGCGGCGTTTCGGAAAAAACCGCCGGCAAGGTGCGTGATGCCATTGCCAAGCTCGGCTACAGCGCAAATCCGGTTGCAGCAAGGCTTGCTTCGAAAAAGCGCTACACCATAGCCTGCCTCATTCCAGAGGCCGGGCCCGGGGACTATTGGGACGTGGTGAAGGACGGATTCTTCCAGGCTGCCGAGGCTGACAGGTCGCACTCGGTGAGCGTTAGCCTGCACCGTTTCGACACCGACAGTCTGGAGTCGTACCGGGAGGCCTGCCGCGAAGTGCTGGAAAGCCGCCCCTCCGGGGTGGTGATGAACGTGGTGTTCGAGGATGAACTCAGGCTCTTTACGGCCGAACTCCTGAAGCAAGGTATTCCGTACGCCTTCGTGGACCGCAAAGTGGACGATCTACCATACACCGTATATTGCGGGGCCGACCCCTGGGATGCCGGTTATCTGGGAGCCTATCTGCTCACCCACAGGCAGCAGGTGGGCGACATAGCTTTCGTACGTATCCGCCGAAAATCCCCTGCCGATCCGAACAAACTCCGCCGCGACGGCTTCATGCGCTACCTTCGCGATCATCTGCCCGGATGCCGCGTTTCTACCGTGTTCATTCCTCCTGAAAACCCTGATGAAGCGCTCAATATTCTGGAAGATTTCTGCAGGAAACATCCTGAAATAAAGCACTTTACCATGGCCAATTCGCGCGTGCACCTAATGGTGCCATTCCTTCGCATGCATCCCGACCCGGAGCGCAGCGTGGTAGGTTACGACGATCTGCAGCGCAACCTCGATGCCGTACGCGAAGGCCTGGTGGAGTATTTAGTGACGCGCCGCTCCCCCATGCAGGCCTACAACGTAGTGTCACTGTTCGCGGAGAGCCTCATAGCTGGGAAAGCCCCACAGCGCCGCGACCATTACATGCACATGGACATCCTGAGCCGCCTGAACCTCAAAGATTACGAATTGTAAATAATGAAACGCCCGTGTTCCATACTGCTGGCCTTGTTCCTGGCCCTGCAGCCGCTTGCGGGGCAGGTTTCTGCGGCGGGCCGGGTTGCCGGGAGTGCCGGGGACGGCCGGGCAGTTGCCGGGGACGAGGGCCTTGTGATGGAGGAACAGCGCGGAGTATGGCTGGCTACGGTGGTCGGGCTCGACTGGCCACGCGGCGAACGTTCGCACTTCGTGCAGCGCTCCGAACTCATCTCCAATATCAGGGACCTTGCCGCCATGGGCTGCAACACCCTGTATTTCCAGGTGGTCAGCGAAATGGATGCCATGTACGCCTCCGATATCCTTCCGTGGAGACGTCAGCTCACGGGTGTGGAGGGCATGTCGCCCTATTTCGACCCGCTCAGCATAGCGGTTCGGGTGGCACACGACAACGGAATGGCCATTCACGCCTGGATCAACCCGCTCCGGGTAAGTCTTTCCGACTCCACTTTCCGCGCCCGCACTCAGGTAAAGCATGAGCATCCGGAATGGGTGCACAATTACGGCGGGCGCGAGTATCTGGATCCCGGCAATCCCGAAGTGGTGCAGTTCCTGTCGGACATCACCCGCGAAATCCTCACCCGTTACGACGTGGACGGAATCCACATCGACGATTACTTCTATACCGACGGGCTTCGGGAAGACAACCGCGGCTGGAGCGAGCCCGGAGCGTGGAATGATTCCACCCTCTTCGCCGCTTACGGAAACGGCCTTTCGCTGGAAGAATGGAGGTTCTCTAACATCGATTCGGTAGTGACTGCGCTTCATCGTACCACCCATGAGGTCAAGCCCCAGGCTCTCTTCGGAGTCTCTCCGCAGGGCCGGGTTTCCAACACCTGCAGGCTCTACGCCGATCCGCGCAGATGGGTAGCCCAGGGTTCCGTGGACTATATCCTTCCCCAGCTCTACTGGAGCCTAGGGCGGGGCGATTTTGCCGCCTTCCCCAAAGTGCTCAAGGAATGGGAAAGCGTAATGAAGGGCCTGCCACTTTACATAGGCCTGGCTGCCTATAAGTATTCTAAGACTTTTCAAAATTTATTTTAACAAAATTGATGGAATGTTTTCCCTTCGACTCAACGGGGTGGTTCGTGGATATATATTGCGCTCATAGGGGCGTCCCGCCCCTGCCGCGCGGCCACCCCTGGTACAAGGTATAAGTTGCCTGGCGGTGAGTACTTGCCCCAGCGCCCTATCGAGTTGTTTGATTGTTGTCCGCTAGAAGGGAAGTTCTCCCTTAAGCCAGCTGTTGATGGAAGCGAGCATCCTGGCTCTCACCCTGTCTTCGATAGCTTCTTCTAATGCACAATAGGCCATGGATTCCCAGATTTCGTTGTCCTCATTATCGGGATCTTTCTCCTTTGCAAGTATGGCTTCCCGATAATTCTTGATGCACTGATCAAGGTCTCTCTTATACTTTATGGGCATAATGTCAAGGTATTATTCCTCACAGATTAGTAAACAGGCAGAAGTGGAGCGATACTATTGCTTTGACTAGACCCGTGTCTATTACTCTAATTTGTTGCATCTCCTGCAATCTGGCACTAATTTGTATGGGATAGTTCAACCGATTGTGTTCTAATAATTTAGTTACTATGTTTGCATTCTAGAGTGAGTCTTGAGGACTCACTTGGCACCGCCGCCTCGATATACGGTCCTCGGCGGCTACAGCTCGACAGAGCTGCGCCGGGCTCGATAGAAAGGCCCGCTCCGCTCTGACGGCTGTTGCCTGGTAAGGCAAAGCGTGTCATAATTGAGTGCTATATTTGTGAAGCCAACCACAAATATGTTCAATTATAACACGCGGATGCAATGCAAAGTAAAGCAATTAGTTTCAAAGGACAAAAGGTTTTCATTGGAATCGATGTCCACAAAAAGACATGGTCTGTTACGACTTTGTTGGAAG
>ONTQ01000183.1 GCA_900320795.1 uncultured Bacteroidales bacterium | reverse complement strand
TTCAATGCCCCAGTCGTAGTTAGGTTCCGGTCCCATTTCCAGTTCCAGCGAACCGCCCTTCAGCAATTCGGAGGCCGGGAAGCGGAAAGAGCGCAGCGGTTTGCCGTTCAGCACGGCGCTTTGCACATATATATTCTTCCTCGAAGCGCCATGGGCCTTGATGACAAAAGTCTGTCCACGTCCGAAACGGCCGTCAAGGTGGATGGTGATCTCTTCGAACGCCGGACTCGCGATCTCATACATGGGGGTCACGCTGCAACCGCCGTCCATCTGGAACAGTCCGAGGGAGGTCATGACCGCCCAGGCACTCATCTGCCCCTGGTCTTCATCGCCGAGATAGGCATTGGCTACACCATATCCGTAGTACCGGTCAAGGATGGAACGGCTCCAACGTTGGGTGTTCCACGGCTGGCCAGCATAGTTGAACATGTAGGCGAAATGCATGGACTGCTGGTTACCCTGGACGATCGGATGGTCCCAATACTGGTCTTTCGGCGCATTGTATCGCCAGGCCTCATCCTGGTTGAATCCCCATTCCAGGCGATCTGTAAACCGTTTCTTGCCAATTTTCTCCACCAGAGCCGGTATGTCCTGCGGCACGAAGAAGGTGAGCTGCCAGGCATTCCCTTCCACATAATGCACGTCAACGCCGCTGCGGAAGGGATCGAAGCCCTCCATCCACTGGCCCTTGCTGTCTTTCATGTGGCACCATCCTTCGTCATCGATGACATTCTTCCACCAGTAGCCCCGGTCATTGAAGGTCGCGGCGGTCTCTTCATCCCCCAGAGCCTTGGCCAGTTGCCCGACCGTCCAGTCATCGAAGGAATATTCCATCGAATTGGAGAAACGGCCCTTGTCATACGGTACATAATGGTACCGCATGTAGGAAACCAAATCACGGTTGCCGGCGAATCCCTTGAATACCTTCTGTGCCGGAGTCGTCTGCATCTTGACAGCCGCCTGCAGCAGTTTTTGGCCATCATAGTTCCGGATACCCATCTGCCAGGCGCTGACCAGGAGCGGGATTTCATGTTCCCCGACCATGACCGGGATATAGTTCAAACCGGCCGGGCCCTTTGCCAGCCAGCCGTTCGCATCGTACATGGCGAGTTGCGAACGGACCCATCTGCGGGACCATTCCGGTGTGACGAGGTTCCAGAATTGGTTCAAGTTCCAGAAGGTGTTCCAGAAGGCATCGCATCCGAGCATGACGTCATCGGCGGGATCTTCCACCCTGCGGATGGTTCCGTCCGTAGAAACCCATTCTCCGTTGCAGTCACTCCAGATGTTGCGGCTGCAGGTCGCCCGGTACATGTTGTTGTAGAACCGCATTTTTTCCCGGGCGTCGTCGCTCTTTATTTCCAGGCGGGACAGGAGGACGTTCCAGGTATCTATATTGTTCTGCATCACGGCATTGAAATTCCAGTCGAACGGTCGGGTGACCTCCGTCTCCAGGTTTTCGGCTGCATTCTCAATGCTGACGAGCGAGATACCACTGCGAACCTGTACTGCCCACCGTTCCGCAGATGGGACGAATTCGACAAATATGCCGGCCGCGCCGCACTCTCCCCATTCGTGAGCGGAGATTTCGCGCAAGACCGTTCCGTCCGACCAGCAGCCTACGCTCTTAACCGGGCGGTCGAATTCGATGACGAAATGGACCCGGTAATCCTGGTCGGCATCGTGACTCCATACGCGCGGGGATAACTCATGGCAGTATCCCTCAATCCGTGTTGGTGAGACGAGCCGGAAGGAGGCATCCTGGATATTGATGTCGTATTCCGCCTGAGGCTTGAAATCAATCAGAATCCGGCCATTGTTCCGATCGGTCGGGAAAGTGAAGCGCTCGAAACCGCACCGGGTTGTAGCAGTGATCTCCGCAAGGATGTCATAGTCAGTCAGTTCGGCGCTATAATATCCGATACCGGCTTTTTCCGTGCGTTTGTTGATACGTGAACGGTAACCTTCGTCGTTTTTCTGCTCGTCACCGACCAGGGTTTTCAGCGGTCCGTTCGTGGCCATGATACCAAGCCCGCCAAGGGTCCATTCGTGGATGTGGCTGAAGCAGCCGATGCTCTCGAAAGAAGGCTGGTAACCGGCCTGCCATCCGGAATTCTGGTTGTCGGGGCTGAGTTTAACCATGCTGAACGGCATCCAGGGTCCGGGTGCGATCATCCAGCGGGAATGGGCGGTCCCGATCCGTGTATCGACATATCCCGCAGGCGTTTGAAGAGGTTGCGGGGAACGTTCGATCCTGCCGGATGCGATTTTCTTCCCGTCACAGTAAACGGCATAGTGGCTTTTCCGGGCTGCTGACACAGCAGGCATAGGGGCTTCTAGGCAGTAGCGCCCTTTTTCAAGTGTTTTCTTCAGGATGGTCTTTCCGCCGACCTTCACGCGGATTTCCGGCGCACCCTCCAGGTGCTCCAGATCAACCAGGAGAGGCTGGACAGACGGATCCAATTGATATGAAGCCGGTGTGGCGCTACGGATGAAAGCACCTTGCGGGTGTTTGACTTTCATCGGGGAGGGACCGAGCAACTCAATCTGGTCGAAGAGGATCCAGGATCCTTCCAGCACGGTGATAACCAGTTGGTTGCCACCCGTATGCAAGTCCCTTCCCTTCAGCGGGATGGCGATGGTATAAGGCGAGGCTGCGGAGAGATTGCCGGTGATGCCGAGGGTATCGGTCACGTTTTCCATCTGGTTGGGTTTGCGCTGCGCGGAAAAATCCACTCCCTCCTTCAGGATCTGCACTTTGGTATCGATGTCGTTAAGGGAGACCTTTACCAGGGGTAGGAATTGAGTGGCGTG
>ONTQ01000161.1 GCA_900320795.1 uncultured Bacteroidales bacterium | reverse complement strand
AGAAGAAGGCCGCTGTCCAGATAGATATACTTACGGAATTTGTCATTCACTTCCGCACCTAGGGGAAGTCCGTTCCCGGAAGTATAACTCACCCTCTTGATGATACCGGCATCGCACAAAAGCTTCAAAGCTTTTTTCACATCGTCTGCCCGGTATCCGCCATCCACTTCACTATAGGTAAACTTGTCTCCAATCTGCATTACGACACTCTGTAAAGTGTTCCGAAGCAACGTGGGGTCAACTTTCTTTGCGTATTTAGGGAAGTCATCATAATAGGTCAATTGGATGTCATCCAGTTCAGCCTGACACTGGCTGTAATCATGCGTTGTTACCCACGTTGCAACGCTGGCTGGCATTCCACCCACCATAAGGAAGGTTCGGAAATGCTGCACAAGGTCATTGTACAGAGGAGTGAGAAGCGGTTTCTCCGTATTTGCTTCTTGTTTGGCTTTCACCCAGTCGGCCTTACCCTCGGCCACCAGAAACTCATCGAAAGAGAAAGGATAGACAAACAGCGAACGGATCCTTCCAACGCCGAATGACGGCAAATCCTGAAGGGCGAATTCCAGCAACGATTCCGCCGCCACGACATGCAGTTCCTTATAATCCTCCTTGAAAGACCACAGACTCTGGATGGCATCAGCCGATTTCTGGATCTCGTCAAGGAATAGTAGTGTACGGTCCGGTATCACAGGAGTGTTGTAATACATTCCCAAGGTAGCGGCCAGCTCGTGCACGTCGTGAATCTTCTGAAAAACATCCAGCATTTCCGGACGCTTCTCAAAGTTCACCTCTATGAAATAGTCAAAGGTCTCCCCAAGGTGCTCCACCGCCCATGACTTTCCCACCTGGCGGGCACCCCTGAGAAGAAGCGGTTTCCGTACTGCACTGTTCTTCCACTCCAAAAGTAATGCGTCTATCGGTCTTTCTATATACATACCCTCTCGGTTCTATGGTTCCAGTGGCAAATATAGCACTTTTTGATAAAACCGAGAGGAAAAAGCACAAAAAATCCGACAAAACCGAGACGAATAACTGCCTAGATTTTGACAAAACCGAGAGATAGCATGACTACTCTGTTCGTCAATTTGATGGGGCGACCGGCCCCGGTATGATGCGGTCTGTTTCCTTAATAAAACATGCCACCAGGCCGTATGTGATGGTGGGACGGATCCAGATTTCCGTGAGCATGTAAGCCGTGTATTCGTCGCCGGGTTCCAGAAGGATGACCACGTTGTAGAGCACCGCAATGAGCATGTCCACAATGAAGATCATCCACAGGTTGCGTTTGGAATAGGTTTTCCAGTCTTTGCGAGCGTAGAAGTAGGTGAGCATGATGATGAGCAGCACCGAAAGGGTCAGGCACCCCAGATGGATGGAATAACAGGCAATGTGCGGAGCGAAGAGGATATCCCTCAGAAGCACCGTGATGCCCACATTGACGGTGCACCAGTAGTTGAACTGCTTTGTCGTAATAGGACCATTGAAAAAGTACATCCACATGATCACGATGCAGGCGATGTAGAACAGGTTGAGCACCAGCTCGGGCCAGGCATTCTCCAAGCCGAAATGCCACACGCCGTAAAGCATGATGCCCACGGAGACCACCGCGGCAATGATGGTAGTCAATACATTGGAAATGTCCGACTTGTTTTTAAATCTTATTCCCCTGGTCATATGTTTGGATTGATGGATTCCTAAGCGGTTTATTTGATGTTAAGGCACATCATGGTGAGGTCATCGTTGGGCTCGGCCCCGTTTCTGTGACGCTCGATATCCGCCGCGATGTCCTCGATCACCTGGCGGGCCGATTCAAAGCTGCACGCTCTGAGGAACTTGAGCAGGCGGTCGTCTCCAAACTGCTCGTGGGCGGGATTCTCAGCCTCGTTGAGTCCGTCGGTATAGACAAACAGCGGGCGACCCTTGATGCTCGCTATCTCGTCCCCCTGGAACGTCAGTCCCGGCAGTACGCCGATGGGAGCATTGGGATGCATGGTGATAAAGCCGCATCCTTTTTCAGGGTCTCCCAAGATGGGCGGATTGTGACCGGCATTGCAGTAGGACAGGTGCCCTGTCTGCAGATCCAGCAGGCCGAGAAACATGGTAACAAACATATTGCCCTCGTTGTCTTCTCCCGAAAGGGCATCGTTAATGCGTGTGCAAATCTCCGCCGGCGTCATGCCCTGCTTGGCCAGCGTCTGGAACAGACGGGTGGCCTGCGCCATGAACAGGGAGGCGGGCACGCCCTTGCCGCTCACGTCTCCTACGGCAAAATAGAGCGCGTGGTCTTTGAGCATATAGCCGTACAGGTCTCCCCCCACCTCCCGGGCAGGCACCATGGAGGCATACATGTCCAGCCCCGGATAGATGGGAAACTTGCAGGGTACCATGGACATCTGGATGTCCCGGGCAATGCGCAGTTCGCTCTCCATGCGCTCCTTGATGGTGGTCGTTTCTTCCAGCTGGTCGTAGGCTACCTTAAGCGCTTCGTGGGCCTTGTGCAATTTTTGCTCGGCCCGGTGGCGGTAAAGGATGTAGATGGTAAAAGCGAGGAGCAGGATCACCACCATCACGGCCGTGTAGATCTGCCGCTGGCGGGCCGATCGGGCTTCAGCCTCTACAATCTCCATATCCCTCACAAGGATGGAATGCAATTCGCTGGCATCCAGGCGCCGGTTGTTGATGATAGCCGAATCCAATACATCGCAAATCTGCCGCGCCGTCAGGTTGGTGGAATCCTGCTGATGGAGCATCTGGTAAGCATGGTACTTCTTGAGCAGATAGCGATGAATATTGTCCAGGGAATAGATGTTGAGTTCTTTCTGGAGGTATTCCATGATGCTCCGGTAGCTGGCCACGGCCTCGTCCCACCGTTGGGCCACGGTGAGATAGTCACTGGCGTTGGTGAGCCCCTCCATGGTTCCCGAGAATTGCGTCTGCAGGTATTCCTCGTAGGCTTTTTCGGCCTCTTGGTGACGGCCTACGCCCTCCAGGGAGATGGCCTGGAAGATCTTGTACCGGGCCCATTGCTTGTCATTATAACGCTTGTCGTTTCCGAACAGCCCGATGTGTTCCTTGACCAGATTTCCCAGGCGTTCTGTCCAGAACAGCCCCTCCTCGTACCCCCTTACCAGGATCCAGATATAGGCAACATTGATAATACCGGCCACGGCATCGCGATAGGCGTCCTTGGAAGCTTTCTGATGGATATTGCTGAGATGCATCTGGTAGGCCCGTTCCAGCATTTCGGTGGCCGTGGAGTCTTCCTTGTTGAAGAAAGTCTTGCTGCAG
>ONTQ01000146.1 GCA_900320795.1 uncultured Bacteroidales bacterium | reverse complement strand
CCAGCGTGGAGGCTCCGCTTTTCAAGCGCTCGGCCGTCCGCGACCATTTTAACGAAGTGGCCCTCGTCACCAAGGAATACAAACTCGTTTTCCGGGCCTATGACGATGGCATTGCCTGGCGCTTTGAGCCGGTGAACCCCGTCACGGTGAAGGCCGAGGATATTGCATTCACGTTTGCCGAGGACTGGAAAGCCTATGTCCCGTATGTGAACCAGCACACGGAAACGCTCGAGAGCCAGTTCTTCAGCTCCCAGGAATCCCAGTACAACCATGACAGGATTTCCGAGTGGAAAAAAGACCGCCTCGCCTTCCTGCCCATCACCGTGGACGCAGCGCGTGGCGTGAAACTCTGTATCGTGGAGGCAGACCTTATCGACTATCCCGGCATGTATCTCTATAACGGGAACGGCAGCCGTACCCTGAAGGGTGTCTTCGCGCCCGTTCCTGCCCAGTACGCGGCTGAGGACGGTCGCTCCTTCCAGCGCCTCATCGAGCGTCGCAAGGACGTGATCGCGGAGAATGTCATTGTGATGCCCTGGCGTGCCGTCATCGTGGCTCCCCAGGCCAAAGACCTGACCCAGAGCGACATGACCTGGCGCCTGGCTTCTCCCAATGCCATCGGCGATGTCTCCTGGATCAAACCCGGCAAAGTGGCATGGGACTGGTGGAACGGCTGGAACCTCTATGGCGTGGACTTCGAGGCCGGCATCAACACCCAGACCTATAAATATTACATTGACTTCGCTGCCTCCAAGGGCATCGAGTATATTGTGATGGACGAAGGCTGGGCCAAACACACCGTCCTGAACATGAAGGAGACCCGTCCTGAAATCGACCTCCCGGAGATTGTGAACTATGGCAAATCCAAGGGCGTGGGCGTGGTGCTCTGGACCATCGCCCGTCTGTTCGAAGACCAGATGGAGGAGCTCTGCGCACAGTATTCCGCCATGGGCGTGAAGGGCTGGAAGATCGACTTTATGGACCACGATGACCAGAACATGGTGCACTTCTACCGGCATGCGGCCGAGGTGACCGCCAAATATCACATGTTCGTGGACTTCCATGGCGCCTACAAACCCGTGGGCATGTCCCGTACGTACCCCAACGTGCTCAACTATGAGGGCGTTTACGGCTTGGAGAACATGAAGTGGAACGCCAATTGCGACCAGGTTACCTACGATGTCACCATCCCGTACACCCGCCTGGTGGCCGGTCCGGCCGACTATACCCAGGGTGCCATGCGCAATGCCCGCAAGGACAATTACCGCGCAGTGGGAGATGAGCCCATGTCCCAGGGCACCCGTTGCCACCAGTTGGCGGAATACGTCATTTTCGACGCACCGCTCTCCATGCTCTGCGACTCCCCGTCCAACTACATGCGGGAGCCCGAATGCACGGAATGGATCGCCGGCATTCCTACTGTCTGGGACGAGACCATCGCCCTGGACGGACAGATTGGCCAGTATGTGGTGATGGCCCGCCGCAAGGGAGATGTCTGGTATATCGGCGCCCTTAACAACTGGGACGCCCGAGACCTGGAAATCGACCTCGGATTCCTCCCGAAGGGTAAGGCCGTGGTCTTTGCCGACGGTGTCAACGCCCACCGCGCCGCCCGCGACTACAAGAAGTGCGAAGTGGAGGTGAAGGGTGACAAGATGAAGGTTCACCTCGCGCCCGGCGGTGGCTGGGTGCTGCAAACCAGGTAACAGAAAAGCAGGGTCTCAGGCCCTGCTTTTTATATTCCGGAACCGGAGGGCTATCACGCCCCAGAAGGCTTCCCCGAAAATACCGCCGCTCATCTTGGAACTGCCTTTCTGGCGGTTGGTGAAGATGATGGGCACCTCTTTCAATTGGAAGCCCAGTTTCCAGGCACTGTATTTCATTTCAATCTGGAAGCCGTATCCTTTCATTTTGACGGCGTCCAGGTCCATGGTTCCCAGAACCTTGCGTTTGTAGCAGACAAAGCCGGCCGTAGTGTCATAGACGCGCATGCGCAGGATTGTGCGCACATAGCCGGATGCAAAATAGGAGATGAGGATGCGGCTGATGGGCCAGTCCACGACGCTTACGCCGTTGCAGTAACGGGAGCCTACGGACACGTCGGCCCCGCCCTTTTCGCAGGCTTCATGCAGGCGCAGGAGGTCGGCCGGGTTGTGGGAGAAATCAGCATCCATTTCGAAGATATAGTCGTAATCGCGCTCCAGGGCCCAGCGGAAGCCGGTGAGGTAGGCGGTGCCCAGCCCCAGTTTGCCGCTGCGCTCCACCAGGTGAAGACGCTCCGGGAAGGACTCCTGCAGTCTTTTCACAATGGCAGCCGTACCGTCGGGGGAACCGTCGTCGATGACCAGGATGTGAAAACCCCCGGGCAGGCCGAAGACCACCCGGACAATCTCTTCGATGTTTTCCTTCTCGTTGTAAGTCGGAATGATGACCAGCTTCTTATCCATTGTGCATATACGAATCCCCAAAGATAAGAAAATTATTTTACGATTTCGACAATTTTCTCCAGCCAGAGGGCATCCGTTGCGTCAAAAGTAGCAAATTCTGTGCTATCAATGTCCAGTACGGCCGATACTTGACCCGGGTTGTCATGGACGGGAACAACGATTTCCGACTTGGAGAGGCTGCTGCAGGCGATGTGTCCCGGGAACTCCTCGACGTCCGGCACCACCAGAGTCCGGTCCTGTTTCCAGGCAGTGCCGCAGACCCCTTTCCCGAAGCCAATCCGCAGACAGGCCGACGGCCCCTGGAACGGGCCCAGTACCAGTTCCTGGCCCTGCACGCGGTAAAATCCGGTCCAGAAAAAGCCCATCCGTTCCTGGATGAGGGCGGCTATTTCGGCCATAATGGCCACAGAGTCGGTCTCATCGGCCAGGATGAGTTTCGCATCCTGATAGAGTTTTACATAGCGGAAAGCCTTGAAGGGGAGGTGGCAGTAGCCGTCCGGATTATTGTCCAGGTAGTCCTGGTGCCGCTCCTCGGCTGGGAAGAAATTTTGCAGGGGCTCCAGTTCCACTACCAGCGGCTGGCCCTGTCTGGCCTCCTCGCGCGCGTAAACCTTTTCTATGACCGCGCGCTCCTCCGGGTCCGTATAATAGATGCCCGTGCGGTAGCGGGTGCCCTCGTCGTGTCCCTGCCGGTTGAGACTGAGGGGGTCGATGATGCAGAAGAAGAGTTCCGCAAGTTCTTCCAGGCCGATTCGGGAAGGGTTGTAAGTGACTTTCACCGTCTCTGCAAAGCCGGTGGTGTCCGTATATACCTCTTCATACTTGGGGTTTTGCGTTTGTCCGTTGGCATAACCGCAGACGGCTTCCCTGACCCCGCCCACCTGGGCGAAGAAATGTTGGGTCCCCCAGAAACAGCCGCCTGCAAAATAGATTGTTTTCATGTTTGCAAAGATAGCCAAGTTATGCGGTTTTCCAAGCGCCGTTTCTCTTTATTCATTCTCATCTATCCTTCTATTTCGATAATTATTTATCAAAAAGCGATGCGAATAATGGCGTTAGAAAAGAATTTTGAAAAAAAATCCCGAAAAAGTTTGCAGAATCAGAAAAAAGGCGTACCTTTGCATTCCCGCTTCACAAGTGAGCGGGTTTTTAACGCCCATTCCGAAAGGAGGGAGTTATTGAAACGATCATTGAAAAGACTGAAAGGAAAGTACAAGCAAGTACCGGAAAAGTTGTAACACTTTTCTAATTTAAACGAGCGTCAGTTTCTTAGGAAACAGAAAAGTCAAGGACAAGCTAAGCATTA
>ONTQ01000097.1 GCA_900320795.1 uncultured Bacteroidales bacterium | reverse complement strand
TCACCAAGTACAATATTGAACCTAAGAAAAAGATCGTTTAACAATGAGACACAATAGAGCAGTCAATCATCTTGGTCGTAAGAGCGGTCACCGCAAGGCTATGCTCGCCAACATGGCATCCTCCCTCATCATGAAGAAGAGGATTACCACTACCGAGGCCAAGGCCAAGGCTCTCAAGCCCTATGTAGAGCCGCTTATCACCAAGTCCAAAGAAGACACCACTCACTCCCGCCGCATTGTCTTCAGCTACCTGAAAGACAAAGAGGCAACGGCCGAACTCTTCCGCACCATCGCTCCCAAGGTGGCCGACCGTCCCGGTGGATACCTCCGTATCCTCCACACCGGTTTCCGCCAGGGTGATGCCTCCGAAATGGTTCTCGTAGAGTTTGTGGACTTCAACGAAGCCGCCCTTGCTGCCGGTAAGAAAGAGGCCAAGAAGACCACTCGCCGCAGCCGCGCCAAGAAGGCCGAAGCTCCCGCCGCCGAGGCTCCTGCAGCAGAAGCTCCTGCAGCCGAGTAAGTTTTCTTACACAGCATACGAAATGCCCTGCTGGCTCTGCCAGTCGGGCATTTCTTAACTTAATTGACGAATACTATGAATCCTCAAATCGGCCTTTTTTGCGACTCGTTTCCGCCCATCATGGACGGTGTTGCCGTCTGCATGCAGAACTATGCCTACTGGATGCAGAAAAAAGTAGGAGGTGTCACCGTTGTCACCCCTCACAAGAACAACGCTCACTACAAGGATTATGACTATACGGTGCTGGATTTCATGTCTGTTCCCGTGCCCGGCCGCAAGCCTTATGTGACCGGCATCCCGCAGATCGATCCGGTGTTTGTCGTAAAACTTCTTCAGAGGAATTTCAAAATCATCCACGCTCATTCCCCTTTCTCTACCGGTTTTCTGGCTTCCGAGGTGGCCAAGTCGCAGAAAGTGCCCCTGGTCGCCACCTTCCATTCCAAGTTCCGGGACGACTTCAAAAAGGAAATTCCCGTGGATATGGTTGTGGACCAGATGATTAAGGTGGTGGTGGATTTCTTCAACCGGGCCGATGAGGTCTGGGTGCCGCAGGAATCCGTCATCGACGTCATCCGCGAGTATGGTTACAAGGGCCCCCTGGAAGTGGTGGAAAACGGCTCCGACCTGGTGGCCGATTATCCGGATTCTTTCTTCGCCGAAGCCCGAAAGGAGCTTGGTATCGGCCCGGACGAATTCGTGCTCCTGTTCGTGGGGCAGCATATCTGGCAGAAAAACACACGTCTTGTCATCGATGCCTTGGAGCAACTGAAGGACCTGCCTTTCAAGATGTTCTTTGTGGGAACCGGCTATGCGGCCGAGGAGATGAAAGCCCTCGTGCACGAAAAGGGACTGGACAGTAAAGTGACCTTTGTGGGCGTGCTTACGGACCGTCCTTCCATCGTGAAGTATTACGCCGCGGCCGACCTTTTCCTCTTCCCTTCGCTATACGACAACGCCCCGCTGGTGGTGCGTGAGGCGGCAGCCCTCCATACGCCTGCCGTCATGGTGGAAGGTTCCACCGCCGCCACCATCCTGAAAGACGGAGAGAACGGTTTCCTTTCCGGCGGCTCGCTGGAGGAGTTCACCGCCAAGGTGCGTAGTCTCATGGCCGACAGGGACCGGGTGCGAAGGGTGGGGCTCACCGCCTCCCATACCATCGTCCGCTCCTGGGAAGACATCGTGGGCGAGGTGCTGGACCGATACGAAGCCCTCATCGCCCGGAAATCCAAATAAAGTGCCTTGCGGGCACTTTTTTTATTTTGCGCCCTTACAAAAGAAAAATATTTGTTATATTTGAGGGTTAAAAAGCCAAATAATTACTAACAAATAATACAAACACAATGACTAAAAAATCTGACAGCAACATTATTGCCATTATCGCGATGATCTTCCTGTTCGGAATGATTTCGTTCGTGACCAACCTGGCAGCCCCTATCGGCAACATCTGGAAGATGCAGCCCGGTATCGAAGGTTCCAACTTCTGGGGAATGATGGGTAATATGATGAACTTCCTGGCCTATGCCATTATGGGCATTCCGGCCGGTAAGATGCTCACCAAGTACGGCTACAAGAAAACCGCCCTCATCGCCATTGCCGTGGGCTTCCTTGGTGTATTCATCCAGTTCCTGTCCGGTATCGTGGGCGTAGGCGGCACCCTGGCCGGCCTTCCTGCCAACTTCTTCGTGTATCTGCTGGGCGCTTTCGTAGCCGGCTTCTCCATGTGCATGCTCAATACCGTGGTGAACCCCATGCTCAAACTCCTGGGCGGCAAGCGTTCCAACCAGTACATCCAGATTGGCGGCTCCTTCAACTCCCTGATGGGAACCCTCACTCCCATGCTGGTGGGCGCCCTCATCGGCACCCTTACCAAGAACACCCTCATTACCGATGTGAACCCGGTGCTGTTCCTGGCCATGGGTGTATTTGCCTTTGCCTTCATCGTCCTTTCCTTCGTGAAGATAGAAGACCCCGAGGCTGTCCGTGATTCCGAACACGCCGTGAGCCCTATGAAGTTCAAGCATTTCGTGCTGGGCGTTATCGCCATCTTCGTCTATGTCGGCGTTGAGGTGGGTATTCCCGGAACCCTCAACTTCTACCTCTCCGACCCTGTGAAGGGTGCAGGAATGGATCCTTCCACCGCCGTAGCCATCGCCGGATTCGTAGCCGGCACCTACTGGTTCCTGATGCTCATCGGCCGTCTCACCTCTTCCGTGATTTCCGGTAAGGTAAGCGCCCGTGCCCAACTTACCACCGTTTCCGCCGTGGCATTGGTCCTCATCATCCTGGCCATCGTCCTGGGCAATTCCTCGATGGTCTCTATGCCTGTGTTCAAGGGACAGGGCTTCGGTATGGTCCAGGTTCCCATCGCGGCCCTGCTGCTGGTTCTCTGTGGTCTGTGCACCTCTGTGATGTGGGGCACTATCTTCGACCTTGCCTGCGAGGGTCTGGGTGCTTCCACCAACCAGGCCTCCGGTATCTTTATGGCCATGGTCGTGGGCGGCGGTATTGTTCCGCTGGTCCAGAATGCCATTGCCGATGCTGCCGGCTACCTGCCCAGTTACTGGCTGCTGGTTGCCTGCGTGGCCTTCATCCTGTACTTCGCCGCTATCGGCTCCAAAGTGAAAAAAGCATAAGAGACTATGGCACAAGATCTTGTAATAGGTATTGATGTAGGCGGACAAACCGCTAAATGCGGCGTGGTGGACGCTCGTGGTAACATTATCTCTCAGACCGTCATCAGCACGGAGGATGACAATGATGCCAATTCTTTTGTGGCCGGTCTGGCAGAAGCCCTGAACCGTATCATCGCCGAGTCCAAGGCCGAAGGCCGTATCCGCGGCATCGGTGTGGGCATCCCCAACGGTAACTTCTATACCGGTACGGTCGAAAACGCCGTGAACCTCAAGTGGGCATCGGCCGGCAACATTCCCTTTGCCAAAATGCTCCAGGAGCAGATGAACGGCATTCCCGTGTCCCTTACCAACGACGCCAACGCCGCTGCCATGGGTGAAATGACCTACGGTGCCGCCCGCGGTATGAAGAACTTCATCATGATCACCCTGGGAACCGGCGTGGGTTCCGGTATCGTGATCAATGGTGAGGTGGTTTATGGGCATGACGGATTCGCCGGCGAGCTGGGTCATACCTGCGCTGTGCGCCACAACGGCCGCGCCTGCAACTGCGGCAAGCACGGCTGCCTGGAAACCTATGCCAGCGCCACCGGTGTCGCCCGTACCGCCCGCGAGTGGCTGGAATTCAGCGACGAACCGTCGCTCCTCCGCAGTCTGGACGTAATCAAGTCCAAGAATGTGTACGAGGCCGCCAAGGAAGGGGACAAACTCTCCCTCCGCGTGTTCGAGTTCACCGGCCGCATCCTCGGCGAGAAGTTTGCCGATTTCATCGAATTCTCTTCTCCGGAAGCCATCGTCCTGTTCGGCGGTCTGGCCCGCGCCCGGGAATTCTTGGAGAAGCCCATCCTCGAGGCCATGAACGCGAACGTGATTCCGCTGTGGCGCAACAAGATTCAACTGGTCTTTTCTTCGCTCAAAGAGTCGGATGCCGCCATTCTTGGCGCATCGGCCCTGGCTTGGGAACTGTAATGGAAGTATGAAGAAATATCTTTGGATGGGGGCGCTGGCGGTTGCCGGCGCTCTCTTCGCTTCCTGCAACCGGGAAGCCGCTGTCATTGAAGAAGAACTCTCGCAGATGACCCTCCGCGAAAAGGTGGGACAACTCTTCTATATCCGTCCGGAGTCGCTGGACCCTGGCATTGAATATGCCACATCGGCCGACCTTCCGTCCTTCCACCTGCAGGAGGTGAACGAGCGGATGGAGGCGACGGCGGCCCGTTATCCCGTGGGCGGCGTGGTGCTCTTTGCGCACAATATCAAGGACCCGGAGCAACTGGCCGATTTCGTGGAGGATCTCCGTGAACTCCCCGGCACCCCGCTCCTGTGCGTGGACGAGGAAGGGGGCCGCGTGGCCCGGCTGGCCAACAATCCGGCCTTCGGCCTGCCCAAATACGAGAGTATGGCGGCCTTCCGAAGCCCCGGGGAAGTGAAGGCCGCGGCCTTTGCCATCGGCTCATACCTCAACCGTCTGGGCTTTGACATCGATTTTGCCCCCGTGGCCGATGTCAACACCAACCCGGAGAACATCGTGATAGGCAAGCGGGCTTTCTCGGACAACCCCGCCGATGCCGCCAAAAAGGTGAGAGCCTATGTGAAAGGCCTCCGGAAAGCAGGCGTTCTGGGCTGCCTGAAGCATTTTCCCGGCCACGGCGACACCCAGGCCGATACGCACTTCGGCTATGCTGTAAGCGGCAAGAAATGGGAGGAAATGGCCTCCTGCGAGATGATTCCTTTCCGCGCGGGCATTCGTGCCGGGGCACCTCTGGTGATGACGGCGCATATATCGGCCCCGGCCGTGACGGGCTCTGAGGTGCCTTCCACCCTTTCGCCGGTGGTGCTGCAGGAAAAACTTCGCGGGGAACTGGGCTTTGAGGGGGCCATTATCACCGATGCCCTGGAGATGGGCGCCATTTCCCGCCAGTATCCTGTGCCGGAGGCCTGTGTCCTGGCCCTGGAGGCCGGTGTGGACATTCTCCTTTGCGTGAAGGATTACCCGGCCTGTTTCGAGGCCGTGCTTTCCGCCGTGGAGGAAGGACGCCTGAGCGAAGAGCGCATCGACGAAAGTGTCCGCCGCATACTCCATCTGAAGCACGCGGCGGACGCTGTCCGGAAGTAAAAACTATTTGAGGGTACCGTTCTCGGCTGCCTGCACCATCTTCTCGTTGGCGGAAATGTAAATTTCCACGCGGCGGTTCTGGGCGCGGCCTTCCTCGGTGTTGTTGTCGGCCACAGGGAAGTCGAAGGAAAGACCTTCGGCCGTGATGCGGTCTTTGGCGATACCCTTGGTGTTCAGGTATTTGGCCACGGTATTGGCGCGCTGGTCAGAGACTTTCTTGTTGGCGGCGGCAGTGCCCACGTTGTCCGTGTGGCCGTACACGGTGATGTTGGTCTCCGGCATGTCGGCCATCTCGGTGGCGAATTTGTCCAGCTGGGTCTTGGCGGCGGTCTTCAGGGTGGATTTGTTGAAGTCGAAGAGGATGCCGTTGTCCAGGGTTACTTTGATGGCTTCCAGGCCATTCACATCCGTGACGGTTTCAACCTGGGCGTCTTCCATGGCGGCGGCCAGTTCGGCAGCCTTCTTGTCCATGTGATGGCCGATGAGGGCTCCGCTGCCGGCGCCCACGGCCGTGCCGATGGCGGCACCGATGGCGGCGCCTTGGCCGTCGCCACCAATCAGATAGCCGATTCCGGCACCCAGGGCGGCACCGGCTCCCGAGCCGATGAGGGAACCTTTACCCGTGTTGGAAATGCCGCAGCCGGCAATTAAGGTGCAGCAGAGGAGAATTGTAGCAAATTTCTTCATGATATAAAGTGTTAAAGAATCATTCTTCTACAAAATTACAAAAAAGTTTGTAAAAAAATTTGCAAGTTCAGAAAAAAGACGTACCTTTGTAGTCCCAAACGGGAAAGTTCATTAAAACACTGCGGAAATAGCTCAGTTGGTAGAGCACGACCTTGCCAAGGTCGGGGTCGCGAGTTCGAGTCTCGTTTTCCGCTCCAAAACAAAGCAGCAGCCCTTGTGGTTGCTGTTTTGTTTTGTACGAGACTTGAACGAAGCCTCTTTTTCGCTATATTTGATCAAGGCGAACAGTCAGATTTGATTTCCAAGATATATGAAGAAGAAATTGTTGACGGCAGCCGCATCAGCCCTCGTCGGTTTTCTTGCGGCTGCCC
>ONTQ01000142.1 GCA_900320795.1 uncultured Bacteroidales bacterium | reverse complement strand
GGCCGCATCTTCAACAATGCTTATGTGGCCCTTAATCTGGACTGGAACCTGCGCCAGGACCGTTTTTACGCCAAGGACAATACGGAGACGGCAACGCCCACCTATCTTCTGCTGGGTGCATCGGCCGGTACGGATGTGGTGATTGCCGGGAAGACGCGCTTCTCCCTGTATCTGGTGGGTTCCAACCTGACGGATGTGGCGTATGCTCCACATCTTAGCCGGCTTAAGTATATCGGCATTTACAATATGGGCCGGAATATATCCTTCAAGATGGTGGTTCCTTTTTAATTTTGTACCTTTGCACCCGAAAACTGAATTGTAGTGACTATGTTCTTTCGCTTGAAGAAGGCCATTATGACCCGTGCGGTGGCCAAAAGGAATCTGGAAAATCCTTTTGATTACGCAAAGGCCGAAAGTTTCACCCTGGAGGGTGCAAAGGATCCTTTTCTGAATAATTCCTATTATTTTTCTGCACACAATGACAGGATGTCCGTGTTTGCGCGCCTGGGACGGCGCATAAACATGGACGAATCCTGGTTCTGCGTATATCTGGATGGAAAGGTCTATTCCCTGAAGCAGGAATTATTCTCCAGCGGGGAGTCTCCGCTTTCCGTGAAGAGAGAGGGGGAGAACTGGACGGTTTCCTTCAAAGGTGTCCTTAATGAGAAGGACGAGGCCGTGTTCTCTGCCACTTTTGCGGCTACGCAGGCTCCGGTAGATTTCACCTGCGATATGCCGGCCGAAAGAATGGCTGCCGGCATTGCCAACGAGAAGTGGAACCGGAAGTTTTTTGCCGACCTCCAGAATGTGAGCGGACAGTGCCACTATGAGCAGGAAGGGGTCCTGGAGGGGAATTTGACCCTCAACGGGGAGTCTCTTTCTTTCCGGCTTCCCTGCGTGAGGGACCATTCCTTCGGAAGGAGGGACTGGAACTATATGAACAATCACCTGTGGCTGATGGCGGTCGGTGAGGACTGCCAGTACAACTATTCCCTGGTTTCCTATCCGGTGATGTCGGCCCTGGAAGTGGGCCATTTCCGGGACGCGGCCGGGATGCACTGTATGCTGGAATCCCGGCTGGATCTGGGGGAAGTGAGCAGGGGAGAGGTGCCCGGGCAGCTCCAGTTCAGCGTGCGGCTGGATAGTGGACAGACGCTTCCCGTGGAAGTCAAGCGGCTGGCGGGGGTCACCTACCATTTCCAGGGGGGAGAGTATATCCTCCACGAGAACATTGCCGAGTTTAATCTGGGGGGCAAGGTATGCCGGGGCATTCTGGAAATCGGCTTTAACGCTGAGAGCAGCCGTTTCTTTAACCAGAGAGATTTGCAAACGATCAAAAGATGAAGATATATCCGTTAGGAGCATTGCCCGAGGAGCTTTATTCCCGGGTGGGAGGGAAAGCAAAAGGACTGGATTTACTGGTCAGAAACGGATTTACCGTTCCCAAAGGATTTGTCATTACCGATATTGATTCCATTGAAGAGGAGGCTGTTTTCCAGGCCTTCGATGCCCTGGGCGTCGCTCAAGTTTCCGTGCGTTCATCGGCCTCCAATGAAGACGGGGCCGAGGCCTCCAACGCCGGTCAGTACGAAACCTGCCTGTTCGTAGACCGTTCCCATCTTCTGGAAAGCATCCAAAAGTGCCTCTCTTCCCTGGATTCGGACCGCGTACGGGACTATGCCAGACATTTTGAGCTGTCCCAGGGCAGGATGAATCTTGTGGTGCAGGAGATGATAGACAGCGAGAAGGCGGGCGTTCTCTTTACGGCCGATCCCGGCAAGGGCTCCCACATCCTCATCGAGGCGGTGAAGGGGCAGGGAGAGAACCTGGTTTCCGGGCAGGTATCGGCCCGGCGCTACCAGATTTCCCGCAAGTGCTATCGGCCCTGTGCCGATGACCTCCTTTCCGAGGAGCAGGTAAAACTGCTCTACGAGACCGGGAAGAAAGTGCGGACCGTCTTCGGAGGAGAAATGGACGTGGAATGGGCTCTTTGCGGCGGTGTCCTGTATCTTTTGCAGATGCGTCCCATAACTACGGAGATTATTGATATTGAAGAGTTTGACAGGGATGATGACCTTACCGGACACCTTTTCACCAAACGGAATGTGGGGGAGATGATGCCGGGAGCCGTCACTCCGCTCACGCTTTCTACCTCCGTGAAGGCCATCGACTACGGAATGCGGTATATGCGGGCCAAGGCGGGCGTCTGCCGTTCGCCCTATGACGAGACGCCCCTTCGGCTGATCTCTTCCATCTCGGGCCATCTGTTCTTCGATATGAACCTGCTGTACGAAATGCATGCGAAGGTGGGCATCGCAGACCCTCAGTCCATGAACCTTTCCATTATGGGCGAATACCACGATTATCCGCCCATCACGATTCCTTTTTCCAGCCCGTTGGTCCGCGGCATCAACTCCGTCAAGTTCCTCTCCTTCGTCCTTTCCGGCCATGGTGCCATGAAAAAGTTTGACGAGCTCCTGACCCGGGTGCATTTTACGGACAGTTCATCGGCCCGGGAGCTTTATTCGAGCATTACCGCCAACCTGGCCCTTCTGGACGAGAGCCTTATCTACCACTATGCCTCATCGGCCTATTCCGGCAGCGCCAGCAGTACGCTCTACCAGATGGTAGACCCCTTTTTCCCGGACAAGAAGGAGTATCAGTCCTTCCTGTCGCGCCTTCTTTCCAACATCCCGCACATCGAAAGCGCCGATATCCTTTCGCGCCTGCAGCAGATGGCCCGGGTGATCAAGAAGCAGGAGCCTCGGGCGCTGGATTTCGGCCCGCAGGAACTTTTGGACTATATCCAGGCCGATAAGGACCTTCACCGCCAGTATCTGGACTTCCTGGCCCATCACGGTCACCGCTGCATCAAAGAGGCCGAACTGAGGAACAAACCCTGGCGGGAGGATGAGCTGCCGCTGATGAATTACCTTTCCAGCATCATCCGTTCGCCCATGAGCCTGGCCCAGAAGGAGGCGGTGATCGATTACCGGAAAGAGTTTGATTTTGTGAAGAATCCGCTGCTGAAGGCCGCCTGCATCTCTTTTGCGAAGCGTTCCCGTCAGGCAGTGGTGGACAGGGAATATACCAAGTCCCGTCTTATCGAGATGATCGATCTGTTCAAAACCCAGTATGCCCGTCTGGCGGCCCTGCTGGTGGACGATGGCCTTCTTCAAGACGCAGACCTTATCTATTTCTTCCCGCACGAGGAAATCGGCCGGCTCCTGGAGGGAGAAAGCGCGCTGGTGGCCCAGGCCATCCGTCGAAGAAAGGCGTACGCCATTCAGGAAGAGCTTTCCTTCGACGATACTTATATGGGAAAACCGGTGGCCGATGTCTTTGACCTGGATCCCGCCGACGGCTGCCTGTCCGGTGTGCCGGTTTCCAACGGGGAATGTGAGGGCGTTGTCCGGATTGTGCATTCGGCCGAGGATGCCAACAAGCTGCAGAAGGGAGAGATTATGGTGGCAAGGTTTACGGATATCGGCTGGACGCCGTATTATTCCGTGGTGAACGGCCTGATTACAGAAATCGGTTCTTCGCTCTCTCACGGAGCCGTTGTGGCCCGTGAATATGGCCTTCCTACCATCGTTAATGTGAAAGGCGCCACCAAGGTGCTCAAAGACGGAGACCGCATTGTGATGGATGCCAGTCGTGGCAGAATTTCAAGGATTTAATTATCTTTGCAGTTCATAAAAACGAACTAAGATGAAAGAAATTGACATTACCCAGTGGACCAAAATAGGGGAAGGCGGCAACGGTGCCACCTATATCAATGACGCAGAGCCCGGTGTGCTCATCAAAGAAAGTTATCTGGAGCTGGCGCAGGCCGATGCCCTG
>ONTQ01000206.1 GCA_900320795.1 uncultured Bacteroidales bacterium | reverse complement strand
TGGTCGTTGGGACTGGCCAGGTAGCAGTCGTTGTGTCCGCCCAGGCGCTCTTTGGTGCCGGTCTGGTGGGCGGTGGCACGGGTTATGGTGTCGGCCGGAGAATAGCCGTACAGACTCAATTTGAATTCCGGAGTGCGCAGTTCAATCTGCCTGTCTGCAGGAACCGCCTCCAGAAGGGCGTCCACCACGCTTTTGCGGGACGCTTTGTCTTTAAAGTTCTCGGTATAATACCATTCGCCCCAGCTTCCGATGAAACCGGCTTGAACCACCAGGATAACATCGGCGAACTCCCGGATAAGGGGTTTCACCTGGGCAATGTGCCGAAGCACCAGCTCCGGCGTGGCATCCCACGGCTTGTCAGACTCTGCAAAGCCGTTGGAATAGCAGAAACGAAGGATACATTTGCAGCCGCCCTCGCGCAGCGACGCAAATTTGGTGCGGATAGTCTGGAGATAATCGTCCGAAATGTCGGAATTGACATATTCCTTCATGTGGAACTCCAGCAGATACAGCGTACGTCCACGCAGACGGGCCGACGCCATGCCATCTTTGGATACGCCTGTGGTAGACACCTTGGAAACTTCCGAGGCGATATAAAAACCACGCTCCGGATTGGCGATGATGGCGTCTGAAGCCTGATAAGAAACGCTGGACATGGAGGCATCTCCCCCGCCCCCACCGGGAGTCTTGTTGCAGGATGCGGTAAGCGAAGTCAGTGCCAGCAGCACAAAGAAGTTTCTGACAAGTGTTTTCACAAGTTTATGTTTTTAAAAAGCATAGGCGGAGGCCCGGCAAAAGGGAATCCGCCTATGCATGGTTCATACTAGATTTACTTCACGGTCTTGATCTGGAGGGAAGGAGCGGTGCCACCAGGGTTCTCATCGGTGACAGCGGTGTTAGGAAGCACACCCACGGAATTCCAGCCCTGCTGGATATCGAAACCGATGGAGAAGTTGTCGGCCAGCTTGCCAACAGGATAGAAGTCGCGGACAATCTGGAGCTCATACTTGCCTTCTACGCCAGCGCCCTTGCAGATGCCGGAACCGGCCTCAAGAACGGGATCTTCAGTCCAGGACCAGCCGGTACCATTGGCTTCACCCGTCCAGGCGTACACACCGGGATCGTAGGAAGCGATGTCGTTACCATCGGTGAGGAAGCCTTCGAAGCAGGTATCCATGCAGGCGTCGGACCACTGGTCGCCGAAGCCACCGGTATCGGCCTTGCCGTCACCGTTGATGTAGATGTGGAACGGAACGTGCTCAACATCCAGCTCCCATTCAATCTGCTCCTTATCCCACTCGAAGTACACGAACACGAAGTATGCATCGGCGTATACTTTCACAACCTTGAGGGCAGTGTGGTTAGCCTCAGGATCGGTGGTAGCGGTGGCAATCTTGGTGCCATCCAGCTTGGCCCAGTCGGCGAACTGACCGTCGATGGTGATGGGCTGCTCATACTTGGCAGGCTCTTGTCCGCCGCCACCGCTAGGGGTTTCACCACCACTCGGAGTAGGGGTGTCGCCTTTCTTGCAACCTACAAGGCAAAGCGCTGCGGCAATTGCCAGGAAAGAGAATACTTTCTTCATAATGAAACAGTTTTAAGGGTTAATAATGTGATATTGTTAGGTTTTAGTAAATTTATCTGGGATTCTGCGGAATACCGCTGGAGTTAATCTCGTCCAGCGAGATGAGGAGGGCAATCCTGGGGTCGTTGGGCTTGATGATCTCGAAGTCGTGGCAACCCACAAAGCGACGGTCCATGGGCTTGGAATTGCGGAAGACATCGAACATGCGGTGGCCTTCGAAGCAAAGCTCCATGCGGCGCTCGTCCAGGACGCAGTCCAGTACGTCGGCATAGCCGCGGGCGCCAATATTACCGGCGGTCATGAGGGCTGCGCCGCTCAGGCCGGCACGCTGGCGGATGGTATTCACATCGGCCAGGGCCTCTGCGGTTTTACCCGTCTTGGCATAGGCCTCTGCGCGGTTCAGGATAACCTCGCCCCAGCGGAGGAACACCGGAGAAGTCATCATGGGCTTGCCGCCCTGGTAGCTGAACTTGGAGTTGTAGTAAATCACGTAGTCACCACCCAGGTTGTTGCGGACGCCGTTTTTGCGCACAAACGTAGGACGTACATACACACGGGCTTTGCCGTCAATCTTTTCTCCGGGGAAGTTGGCATCGTTGACGAAGTACTGCGTGTACGTGTTCACAACGGTGGGAACGGCCGTGTACTTGTTGCTCAGGTAGGTGAACTCAACGGAACCATCTGCCTTGGGCGTGCAGTCGATGCCGAAGCCGTCGGAGCAGGCCTTGGTTTTGTCGTTGGTGCGGATGGGGAACACCACGGCCACTTTGTTTTTACCGTGGGCCAGCATTTCGTCCCAATGCATCTTGCCTGCGTCTGACTGCATGTAGAAGTA
>ONTQ01000141.1 GCA_900320795.1 uncultured Bacteroidales bacterium | reverse complement strand
AGATGAGACTAGTTGCCAAGCAGAGCGGCCGCTTTACATACCTCTATGCCATCAAGGGGTACCGCACAGATGATGGTAAAAGCACGACCAAAGTGGTCAAGAAGTTCGGTACGGTGGAAGAACTCCGGGACAAACTGAACGGGGCTGACCCTGTAGAGTGGGCCAGAGAGCAAGTTGCGGCCATGACTGCCGAAGATCAGGAGGCCAACAAGACGGTCATGATAGAGTGTGACCCGAAGGTCATGTTAAAGAAGGGCGAACGTCGCTGCTACAATGGTGGATACTTATTCCTCCAGAAGATATACTACGAACTGGGGCTGGACTATATCTGCAAGAAGATAGAAAAAAAGCACCGCAACAAGTATGATCTGAATGAGGTGCTGTCCATGCTTTTATATACCAGGATCCTGTATCCTGGTTCAAAGAAGTCCTCATTTGTGGATGCACAGCAGTTCTTGGAGCGTCCGGAAGTGAACCTTCACCAGGTGTACCGTGGCTTGTCGTTACTTGCGTCCGAGTTTGACAACATTCAGGCGGACGTATACAAACGCAGTCTAAAGCTTGGCAAGCGAGATACGGGGGTGATCTATTATGACCTCACCAACTACTTCTTCGAGTGGGAGGAGGAGGGAGGCCTGGTGCAGTTCGGGCACAGCAAGGAAGGCCGTCCGCTACCCGTCGTGCAGATGGGCCTGTTCATGGACCACAATGGCTTTCCACTGGCAATGTGTATTGATCCTGGTAATAAGGCGGAGTGTACCACACTCAAACCTATGGAGGACAAACTGCGTGACAAGTTCGGGTTGTCGAAACTCGTTATCTGCACAGACGGCGGCCTGTCCACCTATGAGAATCGCAAGAGGAACGATATCGGTGAGCGGGCATTTGTAACCGTGCAGTCCCTGAAAAAGCTGGAGGATCCTCTCAAGGAATGGTCCTTGGAGAAAGCCGGTTGGAAGCGCGTGTTGTTTGACAGGGAAGGCGCAGGGCACCTTAGCGAGGAAGAGTACGATCTTACGGAAGTAGACCCGGAGGCGTGTTACGACTGGTTGTTCTGCCGGGACCGTGGAGTAATCTTGGGGAAGAAGGACCAGCGGCTTGAACAACGTATGATAGTCACGTTCTCGTTCAAGTACCAGGCCTACCTGCGTTCAGTCCGCGAAAGGCAGGTGGCGCGGGCGCAGGCCATCCTGGACAAAGGAGACACCACTGCCCTGAATAAAAAGAGTCCGAACGATGCCAAGCGTTATATTGCGGTTGACCATGTTACTGATGATGGCGAACTGGCAGTGAAACATATACCGGGAATCAACGCCGACATGATTGCCCAGGAGGAACGCTACGATGGCTTCTATGCCATCTGCACCGACCTTGATGACCCGGCACCGGACATCATCAAACTCAATAGCGGCCGCTGGATCATTGAGAACGCATTCCGTATCATGAAGACTGACTTCAGGGCCCGTCCGGTCTATCTAAAGCGGGATGAGCGCATCAAGGCTCACTTTCTCACATGCTTCCTGTCCCTGCTACTGTACAAGTACCTGGGAAAAAAGGTGAACCGTAGCGGACGTCACTTCACGACCGACGAGATAGTGGACACGCTCCGAGGGATGGACTTCCTGAGCGTTGGCGGGGAAGGTTATTTACCAACGTACATCAAGACGGACTTGACCAACCACTTGCACGGCAGTGCGGGGTTCAGGACGGACTATCAGATAGTGACGAAACAGAAGATGAGAAGTATTATTGCACAGACAAAAAAGAGGGAGAAGGACGAGGAATAAATAGGAAAGAGGGGGATGGAGCCTGCCGGCGGCGACACGCCGCCGGGTATGCATCAACATCCAAGGGGCCAGAGGCCCCGCAGGCTCCATCCCCCTCATCTCCTTCCACCCCTCCATCCCTTTATATACTACAAAGTCAGAAAAAATGAAACGGCCACAAATCGCCCTCGTAGCGGTCTGTGGCCATATCTTAACCCCGGTTCGACAAAATCAAAGTGTCAAACACCGGAAGATATGGTTTTTTGGAGAGAAAAACAATGAAACTGAGGTCATGTGGACAAAAAGTAGGATGATTTGATTTACATTTTTTTATAGTCGGATTCCGCTTCGCGGCATCCGATGACCGCTCGCCGCGGGGGCACTGAAACAACGGACCACCGGGCAGCAAGCTGCCCTTTTGGTTTTCCCGCATTCATCAGCTTTCGAGCAAGCTCAACGCTGACGAATACGAAAAAACCACCAGACTTTCGTCTGGCGGTCCTTTTGTTTGTGGAGGTAGTCGGATTCGAATTAAAAGTACAAAGTCCTCCAGAAACCCTTGTTATAATGGTTTATATTGCGTATTTTTGCAGGTGAGCCCTTAAAACACAATTATTCCCTGATTTCTTATCTTCAGGATTCTGCAAATAAGCCTGATTGGATCATAGTTTTACCCATCCTCATACTCGTCATTCGGACAATAGTCACACTCTATCTTCACGGCAATACGGTGCACGTCGCTGGATCGCCAAGTCAGCTTCTCGGCAACTTTACCTGCCATATTGATGGCGCTGCACATCCTCTCCACGGTGGTGAAGTCAATGTCCCAGCACCGGGAAAACGTGTTCACGGCTTTGGTAATCTGATTAAGGTTTTTCCCTTCGGCCGACATTTCCCTGTAAAGCTCAATAAGCTTCTTGCGAATCTTGTACAGTTCGGCATCCCGGCCTGTCCCTTTAGGTTGATAGTTCTTCCGGGCGTTTTTAAGGACCGTATCAACAATAAAACGGGTCCTGGAATGGTATCCTTCAATCTGCATCAGGTCCATCATTTTGTCGTATTGAAACTCTGTCATCCGGAGGCTTATCATCTTTGTTTTCTTGATAATCATGGCTTAATAGTATAGTGTTCCACAGTTCCAAAAAATACTTCCAATGTCCGCCGCAGGCGTAGAAGGGTCCTGCGGCGGACGCGTTTGTATCACAAACGCACATCTTGCAATAAAATTTTTTCCAGCGTATTACGGGATTTCCAGCCGCTTCCCCTCCGAAGCCATCAACTTGAAGGCTTCTTCCAGCAGGTGCCGCTTTTCCTTCTCCGCCTCCTTCGCATTTTCGGGCAAGTTGCCCTCAGCCAGTATGGCCCCGGTCTCACAGAGCAGGTCATAGATGTTTGCCACAAGCGTGTCTGAATAGTAGGTGATGCGTCCATCCCTGGCAACATCGGCAAAACACTCTTTCGCAATCTTTTCCAACGATTCACGAAACTTCCGTTTTGCCACAGCCGGGTCTTCCGGCTGTGGCTTTTCGGCTTCCCGGCGAAGGATGCGCAGTGCCTCCAGACGCATAGGACAGGTGTGGTAGGTATCCATAATACGGACAAACTCGGCCGGGCAAAGACGGTACATGGGCCCCAGCTGGGAACAAGCCCCGGCACGTATGGCGATACGGAGTTCGTCGGCCCGCCAGGAGGAATAGGTTGTGCAGAGCTCCTGTGTTACCAGATTGACGATGGCCTCCAGAAGCTTCTGCTCCGCGGCCTCGCAGCGAAGGGAGAACGCTTCATCGACGACAACGTCGGCGATGAGCCATTTCATCTCCTGAAAAGGGATTTGGCTGACGGGGCGGCTGCGCCGAGCCTGGATGATAGCACCGACGGTCATCGCCCCGCACCTCCTTTCCCTTCTTCATCTTCTCTTTCATCTCTTCTTTCTTTCAGCGCCTGCTTGACGGCCTGGTTCCGGGTGATGACGCTCTCGTCTGAACCGGTGACCCTGTTCCAGCTTTCAAGGATTCTTTTGCCGGAGCCCGGGAAATGGGCGCGGGACCATCCACGGTCCACCGCCCTGCGGATGATGAGGACGGCTACTTCCTCGGGATACTTTTCCAGTGAGGCAAGGTCATCGGCCCTCATGGCAGGAGTATATC
>ONTQ01000140.1 GCA_900320795.1 uncultured Bacteroidales bacterium | reverse complement strand
CGTCCGTACCGTGTCCGTGGACTGCAGAGATGGCGATGGGATCGCCCAGCCCCAGTTCATAGAATTCATAGACGGTGGGATCCACTGCGCCGGTGGAATCGGCTTTGTTCACTGCCAGGACCACCGGTTTCCGTGACCGTTTGAGCATTGTCGCCACTTCCTTGTCTTCGGCGGTGACACCGGTACGGATATCCGTTACCAGAATGATCACAGTGGCTGATTCGATGGCGATCATGGCCTGCTCCCGCATGAATGCCAGAAGCTCGCTGTCCGTGCGAGGCTCGATGCCGCCGGTATCCACCACGTCAAACGTCCGGCCGCACCAGTCCGCTTCCGCATAAAGACGGTCACGGGTGACGCCCGGGGTATCTTCCACGATGGACAGACGTTTTCCCACGAGTTTGTTGAAGAGCATGGATTTTCCCACGTTGGGTCGACCCACGATGGCCACCAATGGCTTAGTAGACATAGTTTCCCTCTTTCTAAATGATGCTGCCTCCCGGCAGATCAGTTCTGATTATATCGATAATACTCGGTCTCTTCGTTGTTTCGTTTCGGAATCTTCACTTCCGGAAAAGCCGGAAAGGTGGAGAAATCCGGTGGACAGGCTTCCACCTATGCCAATATCGATTTCATCCCCATACGTAGTTCCCAACTGAACAAAGTGACGGCCGTGAACCGGCTTAGTTACGAGATTTCCCAAGGGAAATATACGGTTCAGGAGGCACGGGAGCGGCTGGATGAAATCAAAGAACTTCCCAAGAAACCTGGCTGGCTGCAAATCCTGGCTTCCGGAATTGCGTCCGGAGGTTTTGCCATTATTTTCGGTGGTTCCTGGGCCGATTGCCTGGCCGCCACGATGGCGGGGCTGCTGTTGTACGTATTCATCCTTTATGTGAGCAACCACTACCTTTCCAAGATTGTGGGCGCCATGAGCAATGCGCTGGTGGTGATGCTGCTTAGCATCACTTTCTGGCGTTTGGGACTGGGGGAGAGCCTCAGCAATATCATCGTGGGAGCCATCATGCCGCTGGTTCCCGGTGTTGCCTTTACCAACGGTGTCCGGGATTTGGCCAATTCGGATCATCTGGCGGGCCTCACGCGCCTGACGGATGCCTTGCTGGGCTTTTTTTGTATATCTCTGGGCGTGTCGGTGGCCTTTATGCTGGACGGCTGGCTCTTTGGCGGGCTCATCGAACTGCCGGGCGTGACGCTTAGCCCGGAAACTTCCGCTTTCTTCTGGCAGGCCTTGGGGGCTTTCGCGGGTACCTGGGGCTTCGCCGTGCTCTATACCGTGGACAAGGAGCAGTATCTGGTTTCCGGCTTTGTGGGCATTATGGGATGGATGGTGTATCTGGTCGCCTTTCGATTCGGGCAGTTCTCGGCCCCCATCTCAACACTGTTTGCTGCTGTGATGGTGTGCCTGCTTTCCCGCTTCGCCGCCGTTCCTACACGCTGCCCGGCCCAAATCTTCATCATCTGCGGTATCTTTCCGCTGGTGCCGGGGGCCGGTCTGTTCTGGTTCTCCTATTATCTGACGGCAGGAGAGTTGGACCTCTCTTCCCATTACGGTTTTGTGGCGGTGAAGGTGGCCATTGCCATTGTGCTGGGCATTATTCTGGCCATGGAACTGCCACAGCGCTGGTTCTCAGGGCGCAGAAAGGCTGCCCATTAGGTTCAGAATGTAAGGAGGGCTTCATAGACCCGCTGGACGGGGAAGCCAACCACATTGAAATAGGAGCCTTCGATACGGGTGATGCCAATATGGCCGATCCACTCCTGGATGGCGTACGCACCCGCTTTGTCAAAGGGTTTGTAAGTATCTACGTAATAAGTGATTTCTTTTTCTGTGAGGGGCTTGAACCACACCTTGGTGGTTACGTCGAATGACTCCTCGTGCCTGCAGTCTCGCAGGGTGACGGCCGTCGTGACGTGGTGCTCCCTGCCGGAAAGGTCCCGGAGCATTCGCATGGCGTCTTCCCGGTCCCTGGGCTTTCCGAGGATTTCTCCAGGGAGGTCTCCCTCGGGAGGCAGGATGACCATGGTGTCAGCCGTAATGAGAATCTCGTTCTCTGCAAGGGGGCGGTGAAAGCCGTGTGACTTGCCGACAGACATGAGGCGGGGGACCTGTCCATACGGAACATTCGGTCCGAAGTTCTCCTCAAAGTTATTGCCTGTATCTACTTCAAAATCAATATCCAATCCTTTCAGTAATTCCTTTCTTCTGGGGGAGTTGCTGCCCAGGATGATATGCTTGCCTTGGAAATCCATTTCCTAGAAGATTTTCTTGTATAGTGCGGCGTCGAAAGACCAGTTTCCCTGCTTCCGGAGAGTGGTTTCGATGCATTCGCGCAGGCATCCTTTGCCGCCCGGCCGGCTGGAAACCCAGTCGGCGATTTCCCGGACTTCTTCTACGGCATCCGAAGGACAGACCCCGCATCCGCAGGCTTTCAGGACGTCGATATCCGGGACGTCGTCTCCGAAGTACATCACCTCGGAGGGATTCAGGCTGTAACGCTGGCAGAACTGGGCGAACTGCTCCCTTTTGTCGCGGCAGTGAAGGAATACGTCATCGGCCTTTACGCCGCTGGTAACCATGCGTTTACGGATGCTTTCCGAACTGCCGCCAGTGATGACGGCCACAGGGTAGCCATGCATGACGGCCATACGGATGGCAAAACCGTCCTTGGCGTCGTACGTGCGGAGGAGGTCTCCGTCGCCGTTGCAGAACACACCGCCGTCCGTGGCCACGCCGTCAATGTCAAAGGCGAACGCTTTAATCTTTGCCAAATCCGTCATCTTACGACTTGCTCCCTCCGCCCAGCGGGCCGAAATCGGCCAGGTTGAACGTTCCGCCCTGCTGCGGGCCCTTGCCTCCGAGATCGATGATGCCGAACTGCGCCTCGTACTTGGAAATGTTGTCGAAAAGGGCGTTCATCAGGCGCTTGGCGTGCTCCGGGGTCATGATAATGCGGTTGCCGATTTCGGGTTTGGCCAGCCCGGGGAGGGTGGTGGCGAAATCGATGATGAACTCGCTGCGGGAGTGGGATATGATGGCCAGATTGGAGTAGGACCCTTTTGCCACTTCGGGCTTGAGTTCCAGACTAATCTGATTCTGGGGTTTTGCTGGGTTGTTATCCATATTTTATTGTTTTCTTTTCTGCAAAATTAACAATTTTTCCGTACATTTGTAAGATTAATGCTTGAAGTAATATTTTATGAAAGAATTAGCCGCTAAATATAGTGCTGCCGAAGTAGAGGACAAATGGTACCGGTATTGGCTGGAACACAAGTTCTTCCACAGTGAACCCAACGATAAGGAACCTTATACCATCGTGATCCCGCCGCCCAATGTGACGGGTATCCTCCACATGGGTCACGTGCTCAATAACACCCTCAATGACGTCCTCATCCGCAAGGCCCGCATGGACGGAAAAAACGCCTGCTGGGTTCCCGGTACGGATCATGCCTCCATCGCCACGGAAAGCAAGGTGGTGGCCAAACTCAAGGCCATGGGGATATCGAAGGAAGAAATCGGCCGTGATGAATTCCTGAGGCACGCCTGGGAATGGAAGGAAGAGCATGGCGGCATCATCCTGGAACAGCTTCGCAAGCTGGGTTGCTCCTGCGACTGGGACCGTACCCGTTTTACCATGGAACCGGCCCTGAGCGAGGCGGTTATCAACACCTTTGTGTATTTCTACAAAAAAGGCTGGATTTACAAGGGCGTGCGCATGGTGAACTGGGATCCGGAGGCCCTCACCGCCGTGAGCGATGATGAGGTTATCCACAAGGACACCAAGAGTCATTTTTATCACCTGAAATACTTTATTTCCGACGGCAATGGCAATCCCACGGACCAGTACCTCGTGATTGCTACCACCCGTCCGGAAACCATCATGGCCGATGCCGCCATCTGCGTCA
>ONTQ01000178.1 GCA_900320795.1 uncultured Bacteroidales bacterium | reverse complement strand
TCTCCGGCTCCTACGGCATCAACCCCGTGACCGGGGAGAAGGTCCCTATCTGGATCTCCGAATACGTCCTGGCGGGCTATTATGACAGGGCCAGCGGCTTTTTCCTCCAGCCTCAGTACGATTCCGTCTATGACGGCGGTTCTATCCTCAAGTCCTGGGTGAAGGATAAGAACACGATTGTGATTGAGAAGCAGCCCTGGTTTGACCAGAACGGCCCGCTCATCATCTACATCCTGACGCTCTATCCTCAGCTGAACCAGGGCGCCAACACCATCAAGGGAACGCAACAGCGCCTTACGATGACTACGCCGGATAACTACCTCCGTTTCGGTTATGAGACGTTCATGGTGGAGTTTGAGCACTGGGTGTTCATCCATCTGTTTTTCTCCGGATGTACCTATGCCTATAGGGATTCCCTCTGGGAAGTGACGATGGAAGAGCTGCCGGCGGACATCACTGCAGACGTTCCCATCTGCGGCGGTGGCAACCAGTTCCACCCTGAGTGTGACGGTATGGCGGAAGCCCACATCGAGAACAAGGTTCTCAGCAACCAGCGCCGTGATTCTGGGACACGGGCCACGATCCGTTTGTGTACGCCTTCCTGGTTCGTGACAATAACGAGTAATGACTATGGCCCAGAAGAAGAAAATAGAGCTCACACGCCTGCAGGGCATCATTGCTGTGGCCAGCTTCAGCAGTGGCGTTCTCATCGCCTCCGTGTGTCTCTTCTTCATACCGCCGCTGGGAGAGATTGCCAGTTCCGCGATATCAATTGTGAGCGAGCTGCTGGTCCTCTGTGGAGCCATCCTGGGCGTCAAAGCCAGCTATGATGTAAAATTTAGGAAGTTCGAAGCCGAACTGAGTCAAGTAATAGAAAACGAAAAAAAGCCTACGACCTAATCCAACCTATGAAACGCTTCCTGCCACTGCTTCTGCTTCTTGGCGCCTTCGCCTGCAGTACTGTCCGCCAGCTTCCGTCGACGGACAGTACCAAGGTGGAGGTTAGGACGGAAACAGTCACGGTTCACGACACCGCCTACGTGGAGCTTCCGGTCATCATTGAGAAAGTGGCCACCCTGGATACCACCTCCACCCTGGAGAACAAGTTCGCCAGATCCGAGGCATCCGTCAGTGCCGGCATCCTCTCCCACACTCTCGAGACCAAGCCGGTCCAGCTGCCCGTCCAGGTGGAAACCAAGATTGTCTACAAAGACAGCCTTGTTTACCGGGACCGAGTGCAGACCCAGACGGTGGAAGTCGAAAAGAAACTGACCGCCTGGCAGCAGGCAAAGATGAAGCTGGGCTCCGTAGCCCTACTTCTCATAGGACTTGCAATCATATACCTTATATACCTTATTGTCAAACGCTTCTAAAACCTAAAACGCTATGAAGTACATTCCTTCCATCGCCTTCGAGGAGATGAGCGGCAGCGCCAAGGGCGTGACCGCTGCAAAGATGAAGAACCGGAAGTACATCCGTAACCGTGGTTACGGTGGAAGCATCCGGACTTCTGACCAGGCCAAGGTGAAGAGCGTCTTCAAGATGCTCACCACCAAGTGGAAAACCCTCACCAACGAGCAGATTCTCGCGTGGAACAAACTCGCTCTCAGCCAGGCCGGCCGTTCCGTCCTGGGCACCTCCGCCAAGATTTCTGGCGCGAACCTCTTCACCCGCCTGAACTACTGGGTCGTGACCCTCGGCGGCCAGGTCATGGTGACTCCTCCGGAGCTCAACTCCGTAGAGGCCCCCTCCACCGCCACCATCGTGTGCCAGGGTGAAACCTTCACCTTCAAGCTGGATCAGGCTCCTGCCGACAACGGCGGTATCTTCCTGGTCATCGAAGCTTCCGAAGGCCAGTCCAACGGTGTCAGCCGCGCCCACAGCAAGGCTGCAGCCATCAAGCTCGTAGAAGAGCCCACTGCCGCTGCCGTCGACATTCGTGCCGACTACGTGGCCAAGAACGGTGCCCCCAGCGCAGCTGCGCCGAAGATCTTCTTCCGCTACTACCTGGTAGACTCCAGCACCGGCGTCAAGTCCCAGACCATGCTTGCCGAGTGCAAGTGGGCCCCTGCTGCCAACGAAGATCCCGGCGAGGGCGACTAGCCTTCCCGGTCCACGTGGCCAAACCTAAACCTCTCTGCCCTGGCGCCCTCGGTGCTGGGGCTTTTTCGTCCCCAGATTTCGTCAGAAGCGTGTAACTTTGTAGCCAGACCAAAATCCCTTCAATATGAGCGAATTCAGTTTCTATTCAGTCAGTCGTCCACATTATCTTAAACCTACTTCTCACGCAATGTGGAAAGTCGGTAACATCATCTGTTTGGGAACGTCTGCAGACAATACCAATGAATATTGGATGACCGTAAACATATCCAAACAAGTAATCCCCGATACCAATCTTCCTCCTTTCGCTGAAGGGGACGATGCGCGACGGGTATCCCAAGAGACATTCAATAAGTACTTCAACAAGACTTTTGACTTTCTGCAGAAACTGAGATTTCATGATGGAGAGTATTATGTAGACCGGCGACACGATGGTACGACAATTACTTTACATGCCTTCCTCCGACAACCTAGCCGGCATTATGAAATTGAATACAGGCAGGAAGTTGATTCCGTAGAAATAAGTATCTCTACTGAGAATAGTATTGTATACCGTCGAGGATGTGCGAATCATTGCCGGATTCTATCCGAGGGCATCTTTTGTCAGGCATTCAAACTGATTCTTGAATTCTTCTATGACGGTTCTGCTATGCAGACTAACCAGGGCAAGCTGTGGGATACAATCGATGCCCTGACCAGTTCAAAGGAGCTTGAAGATCCAGTTCTTATCAACGACGAATACTACTATCTGAGAGCCCGGGAGCTGATGCTGAAGCGTAAGGAGGAAATCAAGCTGCGTCTCCTGGAGCTGGATGACATTCCTTCCAAGAGGCGTGAATTGAGGGCAGAAATGAAGGGAATAGACTACTGTGTATCTATCCTGGACAAGAACCATTAAGGGGGTGTACCGGCAACACAACTCTTGGGCATCCAAATAGCTCAAAGGAAGCTTCCAAGGATATTCTACTGAAAGCGAAGCGGTGCGGCGCAAGCCGCACTTCTTCTGTTGTATATATTTATACCCTTTTCTCTCCCTCCGGGCGGGAGATGCCGGTGGATTACGCACTGAGGCTGGAGCGTAAGTCTCTTGGTGGGCCTTGGTTGCTGGGAGTCTCTAAGGCGGGTCGTTGATGCGGGTGATGTCGTTTCATTTTTTGATGCGGTCCGGGCGGAGGCCCGGCTTAGAGTCTCCCAGTGACCAAGGGCGCGGAACGAGCGAAGCGAGTGGAGCGTGGCCCTGGAGGCGGTCTGGCAGCGTGAGGGTCGGCGGGCTCTGGAGCGCCGTGGAAGGGAGACGCAAGGCTCCCTGGAACAGCGGAAGAGACCGACGTTGTGGGAAGGCAGACGGCCTCCGGGGCCTGGGACGGA
>ONTQ01000138.1 GCA_900320795.1 uncultured Bacteroidales bacterium | reverse complement strand
AGCTCTTCTTCTACGTCACCAGGATCGGATGCGGGATAGCCGGGTTCAAGGACAGGGAGATGGCCCCGTTGTTCTCGGCCGCCAGGGAAGTGGCCAACATCTGCCTTCCGAAGAGTTTCTCGTTGTAGTCCGTCATGCTGTTCCGGACCTGCATCTACAGTTCCGAGTAGCGCACTTCTTTCAATAGCCTAGACTTGTGGATGGCGCGGGGTGACACAATCTGCTCGGCCGGGTCGAACCTGTCCCCGTATCTCTGCTTGATGAGTTTCTTGACGGGAGGGGCGGATATGGGGAAGTCTGAGAAACGCTCCGGCTCGCACAGATCGATGCCGGCCCCCTGCGAGTAGATCTTCCAGACCAGTTCCGAGCAGTACATCCTCTTGTCGCTCCACTGGAACAACGTGTCGTAATGCCTGCCTTTATATCTGGCACCGACCGCCTTCATTCTTGCAATGCTTGAATCCGGTAGAGGGTCCCTCAACCTTTTGGCACAATAAACTCCGTTCTTCCCCCTGGCAATCCAGTCATCCAGGGGAGTATACTTGACGGGTTCGACGGCCTCGTACACATAAGCCTTGTCCCCGATGTGGAAAACGATACCGCAGTGCGTCCATCTGCTGTGCTGCGCCAGTTTGATGATCGGGCTCTGGCGTGAATTGGATTCGTGGAAGACGATGTCGCCATCCTTGGGAGTTGCCGACCCCCGCTCCTCCAGGTACATGAAGTCCGCCGCGCCGCACAGGGAGAGGCCGATGAGCCAAAGCAATCCGGCCAAAATGACGAGTCCAAGAATTGCCCTGATAGTTCTTTTGCGTTTAATCTTGTCCATTGTTCGTGATTTGTTTGGTGTCTACTCAATAATGCTCGACAGCCGGATCTGTAAACACCCTATGAGACATCGTAATACGACCATAGAAGGAGATTGCCTCTCTCCTTCCCCACGAGTTTGTTGATGTAAGCCATGTCGCGGGTGGAGACCGTGACACACCCCTGGCAGCTCTTTTCATTGAGGGGGATGTACCGCTGCCACTTGTTGAGGTCCACCCAACGGGAACTGTGGATCATGATCCCGCGGTTGTAGGCGCTGCTGTTCGACATCTCAAGCCCTTTCAGGCGGAGTCCGGTCCTGTTCTTCTTGCCCCTCGCCCTGGTCACCTCGAAGCGTCCGACGGAGGAGCACTTGCTTCCGGGGACGTTGCTGAAGACGGGGGCCTTGTCCGTGCTTCCCTTCCCGGGGCCGTGCATCGCGTGGGCGGAATAGACGACGCGGTTGTCGGCGAAGGACCAGACGAAAAGCCTGGGTTTCCCGCTGGGGATGCCATAGTCCAGGAAGAGACAGTAGTTGTCATTCAGCCCTTTCCTTTCGGCATAGCGGAGCGCCTTTTCGGCGCGGCACTCCATTCCCGGGAAGCGTGAGTTTCCGGCGATCCTGCCGGGACTGAACAGGCCGCGGTTCGCGGCGAAAAAGACGGCGGCTCCGATGACGATGAGCCGTAGTGCGGATACAAAAAACCTTTTCATCTTGCTCGTTGTTTCATACTGAAATGCAACGAGGATGAAAAGGTAAACGGAAAACAGGGCGAGTGGGATTACTTCTTCCCTTTATCCTTGTTTTTCAGCGCGGCCATGGCAAGGTCGCCGGATTCTTCCTTGCGGATATCGTCAAGCAGGTCGCGCAGCGCGTCCCGCTCGACGGTGCGGCGGACGGCCTCCTCGGCCTTCTCGTCGTCGGCGAGCATCGCCTTCGCTATTTCCTTGAACTTGTCCATACACCTGTTCTTTTTGGTCTTTGCCACGTTTTCGTTCTTCAGCCCCATCGCCGGGGCGATATCCTTCATCGGCATCTTGTCCCAGTAGAACCACCTGAGCAGCTTCTGGCAGTCCTCCGGGATGGACTTCAGCACCTTGTCCAGGAATGCGAACGCCTCTTCCTCCTCCAGCTGGGCGGTCACTGGGTCCTCCTCTTCCATCTCCTGGTTCGGCTCTTCCACGATGACCGCTCCGTTTCGCATGCTGACGACCGCCTTCACGGGCTCCTTGGGCCGGGACTCCCTGTCATTCTGCCGGATGGCCATCCGCCAGCAGATCGTGTACAGGTAGCCGGACAGGTTCGTCCCCGGACCCTCCTTCACCTTGCCCTTCTGCACGTCCTCCATCAAAGTAATGCACGCATCCTTGAAAAGGTCATCGAAAGTGAGGTGCTTCACCTTCTTCAGCATCGGCTCGATCTTCTCACGAATCCCTTCGACTGCCGAGTGATAAAGCTCCCTCCATGCCTCGGATGAGTTCTCCCGGATGCCCCGGATGATGTCGTTGTCGGTCATTATTTAATGCATGATTTTTGCAAAGGTAAACAGATAATCGGATTTATTCAAGCATGGCGGAGGTCGGACGTTTCAAGCGTTTTCTGGAAAAGACAGGTTATGTTTTGGACTGCATCGTATTGGCGGCCCTTTTCATTGTGGCGGTGGGTGTACTGGTACAGACACTCCAGAAAGACATCCCCAGGATTCATCTTCACAAGGCTCTGGCCATCGGCTTCGCCGCGTTCTTCCTCCTTTTCCTGATCCCGCGCGTACGTAAGAACACCCGGTGGATGATGAAATTCAATCACGAATTCACCCATCTGGTGTTCGCCCTGCTTTTTTTCCGGAAAATCTACCGGTTCAAAGTCGATGACAAGGACAGCCATGTATCCTACAGCGGCGGATGGTTCGGCTATCTTCCGATAACCGTCTCTCCATATTGCGTCCCGCTCCTTACCCTTGCTTTGCTGCCATGGCGGTTTACTACGGACAATAAACTGTATCTGTACGTCATAACCATCCTGATCGGCTTTTCCTTCGCCTTCCATGTCTGCTGCTGGATCAGCCAGTTGCGGCTGTATCAAACGGACATCACAGGCCCCGGGACAGTGAAGTCACTGTTGACGATTGTCAGTTTCCAGATCATCAACTTCTGCCTGATTCTTCTGACACCATCCAGCGGGGTGCTGGAGGCTTTGAAACGTGTTTTCTGGTTGTTCCCGAGGGATTTCGTCCTGCACGTCATCTCCGTCCTTTCATGAGTTTTTTTTCATTCGGTTGTTTACACAATCGGGTTTGTTGTATTTGTTAGTGGCGGCTGGGAGAAACCCATCCGTCATGGACAATCAAAAACACAACAAAAATGAAAAGGACAATCATTCTTCTTGTCGCGGCCGTCGCCGCAGCCATCACCCTCACCGCTTCCGTCAGCGCATCCGAAAGCGCACAGTGGCAGGGAACCGTAACCTTCGAGTCCTCGGCGATGCCGGCGCTCAACTTCACGGTCCCGCTCAAGCGCGTCGCCGACGTCTACCCTCTCGTCCCCGACAACATCTGCGGGATCTGCTCGGGGGAGTATGAGACGGTCAGGAAAAAGTGCGACTCATCGTCCCGGTTCACCCATGAGGGCGTCCGGATCCGGAAGATCCAGGACGACGGGAAGACGGTCACCCTCGAATTCGCCCTGTCCGGATACAAGGTCACGGTCAAGGATGCCCTCTGGGAGAACCTGGACCAGATTTTCATCGGGGCGAACGGTCAAGATTAATCCGCCGGATGATGAAACCGAGAGCCAGGGACGTCGTCGTCTGCCTTCTCTGGTGGCTTACCGTCTCCATCGTGTTCCCTTACCAGGCCCTCAAACGGGGCCTGGTAAGGAGCCGTTTGGTGGGTTTCCTGCTTATCATCCCGTCTCCTGCTGCATTGTTGACCTTCCTTGTGGTCTGGCTTGCCGTTCTTACGCATAAAGGTCCCGGCTTCGAACCGGATGAGGCGCCTTTCAGCGGATGGGTGGAGCTGGCCGCATTGACAGGCCGCACCGACATCCCCGACTTCACCCGAACGAAAGCCTATCGTGACGGATGGGAGGGGTGGACTCAGATCCGGTATACCTATACGGCGGGCTCCATGTCTGAGGAGACCCTGGAGGATCTCGAGCGCATGTGTGCCGACAGGGACAACCCCTTCTGGACGAAATCGGAAGCGAAAGACACCTCTTTTTACGG
>ONTQ01000180.1 GCA_900320795.1 uncultured Bacteroidales bacterium | reverse complement strand
TCTCCATACGGTATCGGATTATCACGAGGCGTTGTCGCAATGCGAAGTATGTATCATCTGTACTCCTCCGCATGTGAGGAATGCGATTCTCAAGGATTGCATTGCCGCAGGAAAGCACGTGCTGTGCGAGAAGCCGCTTTCTCCGTCCAGTGCCGAAACCAAAGTCATCCTCGCAGGTGCTCCGGATAACCTGACGATCGGGATGTGCCATACCTATCGTTTCTATCCGTCGCGGAAAGAGGCTCGCGAGTTGGTACAAAGCGGTTTCTTCGGAGACAGCCCCGTCGTCACCATCAACGAAGGTCTTCCTTCCAACTGGCCGACGGTATCCGGGTACTGCTTCAGGAAGGAACTGGTTCCCGGCGGTGCGCTTTATGATAACGGAATCCATTCCCTGGATTTCCTCCTCTGGTGCTTCGGCGAACCCAAGGAGATTGTCTATGAGGATGATGCTATGGGCGGACTTGAAAGCAACCTGACGATCGATTTCCAGTTTGACAAGGCGAAGGCGTTCTTTAAGTTGAGCCGTACCCGGGAATTGTCCAACACCATTGTCATCGAGGGCAATGGGCATCGGGTGGAACTGGGGATCTTCGAAATGCGGAAGATGAAGATTGACGGCGTGGAAAAGGTTTGCAAGGAGAGGATGCGGAATCTGGGGAAAGCCCAGTTGAAGAACTTCCTCGATGCCATTGAAGGAAATGCCGAGTTGTCCTGCCCCGTCTCGGATGGTTTGTCCGTCATCGAGATTCTCGAGCGTTGCTATGCCCAGAAGAAAGTTAAGCCGGTCGAAAAGCATCCGCTGGGCGGATTTGAGGGCAAGACGGTATTCGTTACCGGCGGCACCGGTTTCATCGGCAGCCATAATTGGGGGAAGGCTGCCTATATCAGCCGCTTTGACGTCGAATTCGTCCAGGAAGACATCCTCGATGAAGCGGCGATGGAAAAGGCGATGGCGGGCTGTGACTATGTCTTCCACCTAGCCATCGTGGGAGATGCTGAAACCAGTGTCAAGGCAACGGAATCCCTCCTTGGGGCAGCACGGAAATGTGGTGTCAAGCATATTGTGCAGACGAGCAGCGTCGTCGTCCACGGTCCCACCGTTCCGGAAGATTTGAATGCCGATTCTCCCCTCATCAGTTATGACGAACCCTATGCCCTGAGCAAGTACGAATCGGAAAAACGTTTCTGGGAGTTGCTGGACGAATACGGCCTTCACGGTAGCATTGTCCGTCCGACCTATGTCTGGGGGCCTTATTCGATGTGGTACACGATTTATCAGGCCGAACTGATGCGCAAAGGTGACTTTGTCTGGGTGGATAACGGGAATGGCATCTGCAATGCCGTCTATGTAGGCAATGTCGTCGATATGTGTCTCCTCTGCTGCACCAATCCCAAGGCCGACCATCAGGCCTTCATTGCGACGGATGACGAGAAGCTGACCTGGAAAGAGTTCTATGGCCATTACATGGATGTCCTGGGTATGACGCCCGAGCAGTTCCCTTCCGTTCCTTTGAAGGACGGTCTCGGCCGCAAATTGAAATTGGCGACCAAGGCAACGCTCACGAAGCAGATGAATTATTTGATGGACAAGTACGAGTCCATGAAGAAGACGTCGCCTAAAAAGGCGAAGTGGATATACAAGGCACCACGTAAAGTTCTGCGTCTGATCCGGAAGCAGATTACAAAGCATTTGCCGGAGATGGATCCGGTCAACATGGCCATCTATAGCCAACAGACCGTGATTGATGTCCGCAAGAACCGTGAACTTCTCGGCTTTAAGCCTCGTTATTCGGTCGATGAGGGCATGAGGATCACGTGTGACTGGCTCCGCTGGAGCGATTTGAATACTCCGAAAGCTTAGCCGTATGGGTTTGCGCCTATCCATCATCATTCCCTTCTACAACGTCGAGCGGTTTGTCTCCGAGTGCCTCGACTCGGTGTTCGATCAGGATATCCCGCTTTCCGAGTATGAGGTCATCTGTGTGAATGATGGAAGTCCGGACCATTCCAGGGATATCGTTCTGCAGTATATGGAGCGTTTCCCGAACCTCCGTCTGATTGAGCACGAAAAGAACAGGAAGTTGGGCACGGCACGGAATACGGGAAGGACGATTGCCAAGGGCAAGTACATCTGGAACGTGGATTCCGATGATCAGATCGTTCCTAACTGCTTGTCCGGAATGCTGAAGATTTGCGAGGATAACGAGTTGGATGTTCTCGAATTCGGAACGATCCAGTTCAGTGCTACCGGGCGGAAAGAATTACCTCGAATCCCTCAAACTAAGGGTGTTGAGTCTGGGTTGGACTATCTGGACCGCCTGAGTGCCTATCAGGTGTCCCGGATGTGCCCTGTCTGGAACAAAATGATTCGCAGGGATTTCCTGGAAGAGAACGGAATATTCTCACCGGAGATCAATATGGGCGAAGATATACCCTATTCGTTCCGGATCTTGACGCTGGCGAAGCGATTGATTGTGCGTCCGGACTGTTGCTATCTGTACAGGACCAATGATGATTCCTTGACGGGCAGCAACTGGAGGCCTACTCCTGAGGTCTTGTATGAGAAATGCTTCGTCAATCCCAAACTGGTCTATCGAGTGGCGCAGTCGGCCCCTTCTGCCCACCCATCCACGAGAGATTCTTTCCTCCAGTCGGCCAAATACACTCTGGACCTGTTCCCCAAGTATTTGAGTGAGATGTCGGCAGAGAATCAGGCGTATTTCAAATCCTTGTGCCGGAAATCCTTCTTCAAGAACAGATACGTTTTCAATCTGATGGGACAGAAGCGGTTCGCCCGTTTCTGCCTTTGGCTGGCGGGCTTTAGAAAAACGTTGTAACGGATGAACATTCTACTGGTCACTCTTTATTCGCTGGAGCGCAATACTTCCGTAGCAATCAGTAATATCAATATTACGAAGGGGCTTTTGGAACTGGGGCATCAGGTGACCTGGGTGATGCCGCAATGGGCACAGTGCGAGACGGAGTTCGATGCATCTCGGGTACGGATTATCCGTGTCCCCGGCGAAGATGAAAAGCGGGATGCTGGTTTCCTTCGGAACAGGCTTCGTTCGCATTTCTACATGTTGGACTTCACACGTCCTTATTTGCGCCAGGTTAGGAAAACGAAGATCCCGGACGAGTTCTATGACGTCATCATTTCAACATCTGACCCGAAGGCGTCCCATGTGTTTACCGCCCGTCTCCTCCGGAATGTCCGCTATGGTCGGTGGATCCAGCATTGGGGCGATCCCTTGCTGGGGGATATTACACGCAATTTCTGGTGGCCCCGGTGGTACATCAAGTTCTATGAGCGGAATATTATCCGCAAGGCCGACAAGATCGTTTATGTGACTCCTTTCACCTGTGAGGCACAGCGGAAGGAATATCCGAAATTGACACACAGAATCGCTTTCATTCCGCTTCCTGCGGATATGCACGGCACTGAAACCGTGGAACAGGACGGCTTATTGCGAATTGCCTATCTGGGCGATTACAATCCTGCATTCCGGAATCTTCGCCCGTTGTATAACGCCTGTTCGAAGATGGACGGCGTCTCTCTGACCATCGCCGGTCACGGCCCCAGTTATCGGTCTTTGCCGAATATCAAGGTTTTGCCTCGGATTCCGCAGGACCAGGCTCTGGAAATAGAAAATGATTCCGACGTGATCTTCTGCGTATGTAACAAACGAGGCACCCAGATTCCGGGAAAGATTCTATACAAAGCCTCGTCCGACAAGCA
>ONTQ01000134.1 GCA_900320795.1 uncultured Bacteroidales bacterium | reverse complement strand
TTCCAATACTCTTTGGACAATGTATGGAGCATTGGCAACAGGATCAATAGAAGACCGGTCCACATCCCAGAAGATGTAGTCCGAAAAGCCCTGTATGCACTCTTTCTTTGACATATCCATGCAAATATACAAAAAAGGCACAAAAAAACTCCCCGTTAGAGGGAGTTTCGTGCGGGGTTGTTAACTTATATCGAACTTTTTTGGAGGACCTTGATGATATATATATCTATTTGGTCTACAGATAGATAATAAATAAACGCTTTTCTATTGCCATCCCGTAGGGGATGGTTTTTTCGTCTCCCCTTGACTATACTTATTTCCAGGGAGCAAGCATTTGCGTGCCTAATGGTGCGCCCCCAATCTGACAATCCAATTCACATATACATAATGTTAAACTTGAAATCATTTATTTATGGGAAAATCAAACGTATCCGTACCAATGCGCACACGACCAGCAGTAACTCCACCAAAGGGTGTTACTGCAAAAACACCTTGAGCATACCCTAATTAGAAGGCCAGGCAGGCACGAACCCATAACTTCACATCCCTATTGTAGAAATCCAAAGTGCCATTGCTGAAGCCGAACGACCCCGCACCTTTGGAGCCATTCGGCGTGCTTGACCAGTAAGGGACCTTCTTCAGATTCTGGCCGCCGATGGTTCTGAAACCGTCGCGAAGGGTTATATAGGTACTGCTTCCTCCTGCTCTGGCACCCATCGTTCCCCACTGTTTGATGCTGGGCAGCATCCAAATTGCGTTGGGTACAATCCATTTTCCGATATTCTTTTGGGCAACACCCCGATCCGGTTCCACTTCATTTCCTTTGTTGCATCCTGCGAAGAGGATGCTCATCATCGCCAGGCGATGGCAAACACTGTTTTTTTCATTTGTTATGTTTATTTGTATTTATTTCGCTGCTTGGGCATCCTGCGTCACACTGTCGGCGGCGATGCGGCCGGAGACCAGGATTTCGGTGAGGGCGTTGCCGCCCAGGCGGTTGCCGCCGTGGATGCCGCCCGTCACTTCGCCGGCGGCGTACAGGCCTGGAATGGCCCGCCCGCGGGTGTCGAGAACGTGGCGATACTCATCCACCAGCAAACCGCCCATCGTGTGATGGGTGGCCGGCGCCAGCACCCGGACGGTGAGCACGGCGTCGTCCAGCGAATAGCTGGCAGGATCGTAGGAGCCGTCCGCACGGCGGCGGGCCCGGCCGATGATGGAAGTGGCATACCGCTTGCCCACATCGGCGGGTTCCCGGCCTGCCATAATGGCCTTGTCATATTCCCGGATGGCCTGCAGGACGGCCTCGGCGCTCACCGGGATCCGGAGCGTCTCCAGCAGCCCGGGCAGCTGCGCCGGGGTGCGGGCATACTGCTTGCTGGGGATGTCCACGCTGCGCACCTCGTTGGGTTCGGTGGTCTCTTCGCCGCCGATATAGAGGTACACGCCCTGCTTGCCCTCGAGCTGGATGCCGTTCTCGAACATCTTCACCGACAGCACGTCGCGCTCCTGGGATTCATCCACGAAGCGCCTGCCGTTGCGGGGGCTGATGAACACGGCATCCGAAACGCTGCCGAAGGCGAGCTTGCCGTTGTCGATGTAGGACAGGGGCATCAGCTGGGTCCAGCCCATACCCGTCAGGGCGGCACCCACGCGCTGCGCCATATCCAGACCGTCTCCCTGCTGGGAGGCGGAATTGGTCGTGGCCATCCCGGCGGTCAGGTACTGACTGTCCCAGAAACGGTTGGTTTCCATTACCTTGCGGATGTTGGCCGCGTAGCCACCCGTGGCGACGATGACGCCCTTGCGAGCGAATGCTGTCACGGGGGTGCCGTCATCCATCAGGGCCTTGACGCCCCGGACCCTCCCGCGCCGCACGATGAGTTCCCGTGCGGCGGAGGAGGTTAGGAGGCGGTTCTGCGGACTGGCCTTGATGAAGGTCGTGTAGGGCGCCATGATGTAGGCGCCAAGGTTGCCGTCGAAGTGCTCGGCGATGCTGTCTCCGTCCGTGTCGATGTCGGCTCCGAGCATCTTGTTGCCGCGGAACCACAGGGCGCCGACGATGATGATCTGCCGCTCCAGGAAGCTGACGCCCATCGCGGAGAGCCAGGGCTTGAGCTCATGTCCCTTCTCCACGATCTGGCGCGCCATACGCAGATTGCTGTATACCCACTCCGTCTTGTCGGCGCTCTGGCGCAGGCCGCCGTAGTAGGTCTGGAAGATGTGCAGGTTCTGGGTCGAGAACAGTGCCAGGTCGGTCTCCGGCACGCCACGGGCCAGCTTCGGCCGGGCCCAGGCCAGGTACTCTGCAATCTCCTTCTTCAGGTCTTGAAGGACGGGGAGATACTCGCCGTGTACGCCGTGACGGGTCAGTTGGGCGATATCGCCCGGCTCGAACGCGTGCGTGGCATAGTAGGCCTCGTCAAAATCTTTCTCTTCCCACTGGAGGATGGTCTCAAGCTCTTTGATGCAGCCGGGGCCGGACTTCGTCTTCGGGTAACTCACCCCGTCGTAGCCCACGCCTTCCGTCGCTTCTGGGCGGGCCGGCTCCCAGACCAGATAAGGCATCACGCATTGGAAGATCCCGCCCGAGACCAGGGTGTTGCCACCCATCTCGGCGTTTTTCTCGATCACCAACACCGTGTTGCCCAGCTGGGCGGCCTCGGCCGCCGCTGCGAGTCCGGCACCGCCGGCTCCCACGACGACCACATCCCACGTGCCCTCCACGGACTTCCGCTGCTCCCGGGACACGGCCTGAGTCCGGAACTGCCCGGGATCAGACACCTTCGCCTGGACGGCAGCGTCCATCACGCCGTCCAGCAGCGCGCGGCTGGTCACGGAAGCGCCCGACACGGCATCTACGCCCAGGCCGTTGGCCTGGATAATCTGCGGGATCAGCCGGTCGAAGACGACGTCCCCGACGTGCGGGGTCTCGTACTGATCCAGCACCTGGATATCCGTGATACACGAATCGCTGAAAGAGACACTTAGCCGTATATCGCCGTTATGCCCCGGGGTGGTCACCTCGTAAGTGCCGGCCAGGAAGGTCAAAGGCGGCACCTGTCTGCATCCGCAGACCAATAATAAAACGGCGAATAACAGCAAGCGTCTCTTCATGGTTGTGCGTTATTTATTCTTCCCAATATTCAATTCTGGTCAAGGCGAAGGACGCCGGATAGCGCTTGCCGTATTCATCTTCGCGGATGGCGCCCCAGATCATGGTCTGATCGTCCAGGGACATGATTTCCCACCACTCGCGGTACTCGACGCCGTTGTCAACCCAACGCGTGAGAAGCAGGCGGCCGTCTACGTAGTATTCATTCTCCGTGTTGGAGCTGGGAACCCAGTTATTGCCCTGCTTGACGTAGTAAACATAGTTTTTGCCCTCATACTTCCAGCGGTGCACCTGGCCGTCGTCATACTGGGAATGGTCACTGGTCGCGCGGCCCTCCCAGGTGCCCAGAATGTAGGACCCGTAATTGACCGGCGTCTTTTCCTGCTTCCTGAGCTCGAGGCTCACTGCGGGATAAGGGAGCGTCCTGCCGTCCTGATACAGCGTGCGCCGATACATACAGTGTATGTTCTCATCGTCGATGAAACCGACCTTCATCTCGTCAACGAAGGTGGTGTTCTCGTCCAACTTGCAGGTGAGGGTAATCACATTGTTCTCTATCACATAGTCGAACTCGCGCTGGGTGGCCCATTCCTTCTCGCCGGAGAGCGTTTCCACAAACGAAGCGCTGATGGCAGCCTGGGTTCTGGAGAAGAAGGTGAACACGGCCTTCTCGTTGGTGAGGGCGATCTCGCCGTTCAGCTTCTCCGTCATCCACTTGGTGCTCTTGATGGTACGCATGATTTCGTCGGCCGTGGGGACCTGTACCTTGGTCATGACAAAGGACTCCACATATCTGTCACCCAGTTCGTTCTGACGCAGGGCGGTCCAGATCATGGCGTCGTTCTCGATACTGCGGATCTCCCACCATTCGCGGTACTCCTGGGTGCCTTCGCCGACGTTCTTCCAGCGGGTGCAGAGCAGGCGGCCATCCACAAAGTAATTGGCAAATTCGTCTTGCACTTTAATCCACTGGTCATCCCCTACCTTGCGGTAGAAGTTGAAGGTGCCGTCTTCGAGGTACTCCCAGCGGTGATACTCGGTGGTTCCACCCCCAGCGGTGATACTCGGTGGTTCCACCGGAGATTCTCCGGCCTTCCCACATGCCCCGGATGGGCTTGCGGTAATGCTCTTTTACCTTTTCGTAGAGGAAATGATCATTGATGGTATGGGTCACTACGCCATCCACCGTCAGGGTGCCCTTCACATCGGCATGCATCTCATTGGCGTTGATGGAGGTGACCGTCATCTCTATGGTCATGCTTTTGTGCTCGTCCTGCTTGCTGAGGGTGATGACATTGTCTTTGATCTTTGCATCCAGAGAAGTTTGGTCGTGCCAGACCTCTTCCGTAACAGAGGCGCTCATATAGGCCGATGTGGTGTTGAGGAACGTGTACACGAACTTGTCATTGGTCAGGAAGGGCTTTCCGTTGAGCTCTGCCGTCATCCACTTGCCGATGATGGCCTCTTCCACTTCTGCTTGCGTGGGAACGCCCACTTTGCTCATGGTGAAAGCGGCGGTGTACTGGCTGCCGTCTTCCTTCTCGCGCAGGGCGGTCCATACCATTTCGCTTTTGCCCAGGGCGGTAATTTCCCACCATTCACGGTTCTCCTGGGTGCCTTCGCCGGCATTCTTCCAGCGGGTGCAGAGCAGGTTTCCTGCTACGAAGTACTGGGCGTACTCATCATCCTTTTTCTCCCAGACGCCCTTCTTGTTCTTGAGATAAAATACGAAGGTGCCGTCATCCTTGAACTCCCAGCGGTGCTCCTGGCCGTCGTCGTATTCAGACTGG
>ONTQ01000133.1 GCA_900320795.1 uncultured Bacteroidales bacterium | reverse complement strand
AAACCAAAACACCCCCAAAACTGAACGTGGGTGCAAAAATAGTGAAAATTATTCGTCCGGCAAAATGCGGCGCGCGCCAATGTAGCGCATCATGTAATATGGATGGTTGGAGTCGCTCTCTACCACGCCGCCGGAGGTGGAGGCATGGATGAAGCGGAAACTGCCCCGGTTATAGTCTACGGAAACCACAATGCCCACATGGCCGATGTCCCGCACGCTCCCGCGCTTGCCAAAGAACACCAAATCGCCTTTCTGGAGGTCTGAGTAGCTATGTACAGGCCGACCTTCCTTGAACTGGGTGCCCGAATAGGGCGTAATTTTGTACCCGAAGTGCTTGAACACGTAGGTGGTGAAACCGGAGCAGTCGAAGCGGGACGGCCCCGAAGCGCCTAATTTATAAGGCGTTCCCAGGAACTTGCGGGCATAGGCAATCACCTGGTCGCCGAGCGTTTTCCCGGCGGCGTCTTCCTTTTGTGCCGACGTCGGATTGCTGTTTGACGCTGGCTGCCGTGTGCCCTGGATGGCGGCTTCACCGGAGCGGACCCGGTTGATGGAATCCGTCACTTCCTGCGCCCGCTGCTGCGACTGGGCAATCGCCACAGGGTCTGTCAGGGGCAGCTGTTTGGCCCCCTGTGCGCCCTTCCGCGCCGTGGAGCAGGAGAGGAGCACCACGGTAGCGAGGAGAAGGTATGCATAGCACCGGAACATTTTACAAAGATAAGCAAAAAAAGGCCATCGACAACGCTTTCTCTCTTTGAGATTCGCGCAATTATGCTTATCTTTGACTATGAAACGATTCTTTCACCCCCTGGCCCTTGCGGCCCTCATGCTGGGAGTCCTGGCAATGGGCTCCCTGACCTCCTGCAAGAAGGACCTTAACGCAGAATTGAATCCACCGACGGACGACGGCCTTGTCGCAGCCCCGTTCTCGCTGACGGCGGAAGAGCATCGCGGGACGACCGGAGCCACCTTCGACTGGGTCATCACCAATGGAAGCACCGATTCCGTCACGGAAGAACTGGACGAAATGACCGTTACCGCTCACAATAGCTTTACCATCACGGTGGAGCCCAAGGGCAATCCCGGCGCATTCCCCGGAGTCAACGTGCGTTCCTCGAATGTAAATGCCGTTCAGGTAGAAATGCTTGGGAAAAGTAGTTTCAAGCTTAAGTATATCGGGGACGGAGAGGCCCGCATTCGTGTCTGGAACGGCACCGAATCCGGCAATACGTCGATGGAGTTCCCCGTCAAATCGGTGAAGGAAGTGGCTGTGGAGGGACTGCGGTTCCGCGTGAACGGAGAAGAAAGAGTTACCAAGATGGTTACTACCGGTAACCCCGACCGGCAGACCTTCACGGCGGGAATCTTCAGAATGAACTACTGTGGAGGACCGGGATTTTTATGGAAAGACAAAGAGTATCCCTATGAGGAACATTCTTATGGTTGTTTACATTACGGCGTAGACGTAGAGTTCCTTGGCATAGAGCCGGAAAACGCCTCCTGGAGAAAGGTCCTGGCCTTCAAGTCCGATATACCGGCAATTTTTACTAAAATGGGAGGCGAATACTATAAGAATGCGATTGAGAATTTAGGCAGAAAACGGGAAGACTATCCTCTTATCGACAATCTTTTCGAGCGGAAAAAGGACGTTTGGAAAGATGTCGGCGAACTTGAAGGGCTCCGCTATTTCATGGCTGTTGGGGCAGAAAACGGGCAGCCCTGCTGTCTCGTCCAGCTTCTTATCGAAACCGATAACGGTATCCTCTATGTGTCCGCTCCCCGTAATCCTAAATTCGATGAAAAAGAAAAGCGCGACCTCGACTTCCGCTGTCCGCTGTGCGATCATTACCGGGATATTGACGGGGTTGTCATATTCTAACATTGTTTGAAAGAAAAAAGGCGGCATCCCGTATCCAGGGTGTCGCCTTTTTTCTTTTTAATGTCGCCATGTAGCGGTTCTGTTTGCATAGGAGAAGTACCAGCCGCCATTTCCGCCCTCCGGGGCGGCCTGATAGGTATCAACCGTGTAGCTATCATCGACAAAACCGGTATTATTTTCCGTCCTACCCTTGATGACCTGCAGGACCACAAGACGGCGCTTGGAATGGTTACTTTCGACTCCCATTGGTAATGAATACGTCTGTGCGCCTGTCCATGTAGGGTCGTACTGCAGCTCATAATCGCTGACGCGGTAGAACTCCGGGTGGGAATTCGTCGTGCTTCCTGGATCCGTGTTGTAGTCGTCCGAGAAGACATACGGAATCACCGAACGCCGGACACATGCTTTCAGGAACGCAGCCTGATTGGCGGAAGACACTTTCCCCATCTGCTCCGGAAGGAACCAGGAGTGCTCGACGCAATCGCCGTTTTCTCCCAACCAATCCCATTCGTGATAAATGGTCAGCGATGTGCCGGAAGCGTCGTTGCCCATGATTGCCGTCTGATTATTGATGGGGTCTTCACCGCTACCACCCATACTGTCGGGCCATGTAATATAAGGCCACGTAGGAGCAAGGAGGGCGTTGCAATAATTGAAATTCAACGATGTCGGTACAATAGGATTCCCGTTTGCCATCGGCTTCCCATGGAGAAGACGCGGCTTGGTATAGAAACGATATACATTCGTCGTCCAAATGACTTCGCCGTACACGAATGCATGCAGGCGTACATAACCGTAACCGAAGGTCCTGGTTAAAACGCTGTGATCTGCAGGACACACCACATCGGTATTGTAGTTCACCCGGCCGGCACCATGATTGGTGATATTCCCCTCCATTACCCCCGACATCGTATAGGTCAAGGTTGAACTGCCGGACGTGGAAGGAGTGCCGCGGGTCATCGCCGTTCCGAATACACGCCCGTCGTCGTTGAAATAGGCCCTGAAACGGGCGTTCGTGCTGCTTGCGACGCTAACGCGCGGCGCCGTCATGGTGTAACTGGCGGTTTCCGTATAATTGTCGGCTGACCACTCCGTCGTACCCCATCCGTAATCGTTGCTCGGGAACTTGTACAGGGTATAATCATTCATTACCTGACCCCTTGTCGGCGTCGATGAGAAATAATAGAACGGGTTCCGTGCAATTACGGAAACGTCCGGATCATTGCGATCCTCCCCGAACGTATTCATAGTCAAGTAGAGCCGGTCAATGATTTTGGACTCCTCCGTCCCAAACGACAGACCGTCGAAAGTCTTGAGGCGCATCGTAAGGGTGATATTGTTACTGGAACAGGCCATCGACTTCACTCCCACAAAAAGGTTATCCGAGTTGACCTCCGGTGCCAGGGCGCTTTTGACAAGGTCGTAGTTCAGATACCTGTTAAGAGCATACGTGTCTTCGGTTACATACAAACGATTGGAGATATACTCAGAACCACTCGTTGCAGAGGTCTTGCTAAGGCTTAATGCTTTTGTAAACTCTCCGTCCACATAGGTGGTTACATTGTCTGAATTGGTAAAACACCAATAGGGCAGCAGACCCTCCATCTCCACGTCACATCGACGCTCTCCGTCCGCATCTTCAATATAAATGCCAACTTCGCCCTCGGCAAACGGAGCAAGGATGCTCACGTCGGCCGTTCCGTCACCGTTATTGACGACAGCGACCTTCGACGGATTGGTTGAATGGACGTCGGCATCAATGAAAAGTTCGTCCGGATTGTTATCAGGGTCGTAGCACAAAATCTTGCCACGCTGGGCGACATAAAGGGGTGCCGTGTCGTTCATCCACTTCCCGCCTAACGGAGACAGCCCCACATCAAACGTAACGATATTCGACGCAATTCTCCCGTCAGAAGACTTGACTTGCAACGTGTGAGGAGTAGATGATACCGACGAGGGCCCCGGGGTAATGAACAGCTGGTCTCTCGAAGGGTCGCCAATATACGACCACCCGAGGTCCCCCGCAGCCGTCGCAGCCGCCCCTGCAGCCTGCTTCACACCGTCGATATACAGGTCCCAGCCGTACGGCCACCCGTCGATGTCCTTCGCGGAATGCACCCAGGTCGAGCCGCCGTTCCTCGAGAAGTTCACATACAGCTGTGACGCCACGTTCCGCCGCAGTCTTCCCCAGTCAAACGACGCGGAGGAAGCATTCGCCGTCGTCGACAAATAAAGCCTCCGGCTGTCCGTAATGTCGCTGTTATCCACCCTCCAGTCCCCATCAAAGAACAACCCGTTCCAGCTCAAATTCAAAGTGGCACGATACACCTTATCCCCGATAACATTGTAATCGTTGACCACATTCTCTCCAAGATAAGCCTTGTAAGTGAGGT
>ONTQ01000181.1 GCA_900320795.1 uncultured Bacteroidales bacterium | reverse complement strand
CGGTGGTGATAAGGGTGTGGCAGGAGGGAATTCGTTTCAGAAGCGCCGGGATGTCGGTGGGGGTGACCACTTCCAGAAAGGCGTCGGAGGCGTTGTTCTGTAAGCATTCGGTGAACCCCGTGTAGGGATTCGGTTCGAGAAGTTGTAGTTTTGCAAGTTTGGTCGGAGATTCTCCGACGAAGATGCAAGATTCTCCGATGGAGGCCGGAGATTCTACAAGGTATTCGTAGTTTCTCCGATGGCTTTCACGAGTCCTTTAGCCAGCAGGTTGCCGGGTAGCAGTTCAGCCAGGTCTCGTTCCGGGGCATAGTCGTACTCGTGAGCGTGGTCCAGGAAGTAGACCAGCCAGTCGTAGACATTCACGCCGGCAGCTTTGCAGCATCCCATCATGGTGTACATCACCGCTGCATCCTCAGCAGCATCATCGTTGCCGCAGAAGAGATAACCGTGTTTTCCGACGGCAACGGGCCTCTGACTGTTCTCAACCAGGTTGTTGTCTATCCGGTAGCGGCCATCGACAACATATCGGCATAGCCGGTCATAGCGTTGCAGGGCAAAGTTGATGGCCTTCCCGATGGGACTCTTGGGCATCACCTTGGGCGCCTCTGCCTGAAGCCAGGCTTCAAAGCCCATCAAGATGGGAACCGAGACATCCATTCTGAGTTGACGGCGCTCCTCGTAGCTCATCTGCTTATCATCAGCTTCGCGCTCCACTTCATACAGCAGGCGGATCTTTTCAAGTGCCAGTTCCGCACGGGCCTTGTCGTTGCTTAAGGCCCTCTCAAAGTATCTGCGGGCATGAGCCCAACAGACCAGGCTTAGAACGCCGTCCTTCTTTTCATAGATGTCGTACACTGCATACCCGTCCGTCTGCATGGCGCCACTGAAGTGAGCGAACAGGCCAAGTGCGACCTCTTTGCCACGGGAACCATGGTCATAGTGGAAGAACAGCAGATTGAGTATGACGGCCCGAACCTGCCAGAAGTAACCTTTGACAGTTCTATGCTTCTCGTTATTGATGATGGGTACGGTGGTCTCATCCGCCTGTATATAGTCGGAGCCCAATACCAGTTCACGTATTCGATAATACAATGGCCGCAACAGGTCGGCGACCTCCAGGAACCAGTCGTTCACCGTTGGTGGCGGTAGTGAGATCCCGTCTCGCTTCAGCTTCTCGATTTGCCGGTAGAACGGCATGTGGTCCGCATATTTACCGACCATCAGGTCTGCGAGGAGTTCCGCACTGGCGTAGCTCTTGGCAATCGGAAGCAGCGGCACCGGGGCGGTTTCAATCGGACGGTCCACCTGGTTCTTGCGAACAGCCTTGTGGCGGACATATCTGATGACATAGTACTCGGCCGGTTTACGGGAAAGCACCTCACTTATCTCATCAAACGATTCGGGAAGAAGTTCCCACTCCTCTTCGTTGTAGCCAACGGGATAGAGGTGCACCACCTCACGGCGGAGATTCTCCGGCAGGGGTTTACGGGTAGGGCGGTTCTTCTCCTGGCGTTTGTCGGAGGCTGCTTTCCGCTGCTGACGGAAGGCTTCGGCTTCTGCTTCGGCCTTTTTGTAGGCGGCTTCCTCTTCAGGAGTAAGCTTCAGTTCGGCAAACTTGAATGAGAGTTGGGCCGGATCTTCACTTGCATGACGCTCTGTTGACTGCCCCCAGAACTTGCGGTTAAGCCAGGCTATCCTCTGGTTTAGCTGATCGATGGTCTTGTCCTTCTTCTTGATGATGATATCCTGTTCCTTGATTCTGGACTCAAGGTCTTTCTTCATCTTGGCCGGTTCCTTGTACTGCGAGAGCTCGGACTCCAGCCGTGCGTTTTTCAGTCGCTCGGCATCGAGTTTATGAAGAAGTTCCTGTATCAGAACTTGTTCTTTGGAAGGGCTCTCAAGCATCTTGCAGGTCTCATTTTCTAACTATAAAGTTAGTGATTTTTAACGAGATGTGCAAGTGTTCGGATAACTATTTTTGACACCTTGTGTCACTTTTTTCATCGCTTCGGTGACCACCGTTTTGCCCGTTTGCAGGTGTCCGGATAGATACCCTCGACCATCATCACGAGGTCGGTCCAGTCGGTCTGGACTTCCGTCTTTCCCTCCCATTCCGTCATGGTGGGAAGGTGGATGTAACCGCGCTCCAGCTTGAGGTGGTAGATGACCAAGCCGCCGCACTCCATATGGAGGATCTTCATGGTGGTGCATGCCTTATTGATGAAGATGAACGCATCACCGTCCTGCACGTTCCGCCCCATCTGGTTGGTTACTATGCCGCTGAGCGTGTAAAAGCTCTTGCGCATGTCGGTAGGATGCGGGTACAAGTAGAAACGGTCGCTGTCACTCAGGCTGAACATCCGCTATCGGGGCAGCATGATGAGTCCGCTGATGGCCTCCATCGGGATGCTCCCGCTCAGACGCACCGTGACTCCATTGGGGAAGCAGATCTCGCAGACAGGCTGCTGAATGGCGTTACGGCGCTGGGAAGGATGGTTCTTATCCACGAGGACCACCTTGTCGCCGCGATTGTTGATGCTCACCGGCATGAACTCGCCGGTTTGTCCGGCCGCCACCTCCTGACGGAGTTTAGCCTGCCAGTGATAAAAACGGCTCTCCGGAAAGCCTGCCTCTTGGCAGAACTTACGGACAGTTGTGCCACGATCCAGGAACTCTTGGTATATCGGTCTGAAGTCATTGAGGGTCCACATATGCTTTGTCTGTTTTGCGGACAAAGTTACCGCGGATCGGTCAGGCGGCAAAGACGGGGTTTACCGAATGCTTACGTTTTTCATTACCTTTGGGAAAAATCTACACGAATGAAACGTCTTTTCTTCCTCATGGCCGCGCTGGCCATCTCCCTC
>ONTQ01000216.1 GCA_900320795.1 uncultured Bacteroidales bacterium | reverse complement strand
TTTTACACTGCCAGATTTTGGCGGTAAAAATGGGTTTCTTTGTACCGAGAAAAAAGAAGTATTATGTCATTTGTTCATTTACACGTACACACAGAGTATTCGACGGACGGAATGTCGAATATCAAGAGCCTGTTTAAAAAGGCTTCAAAGCTGGAGATGCCAGGCTTGGCCATCACAGACCACGGCACTCTTGCCGGCGTTCCGGAGTTCCTCAAAACTGCAGAGGAGTTCCCTACCGTAAAACCAATCATCGGCTGCGAATGCTGGCTTGGAGATCCTTCGAGGACGAAAACCTATCACCTGATTCTGCTTGCCAAAAATCTCACCGGCTACAAGAATCTGGTGACGCTTAGTAACATTGCCAACACCGAAGGACTGTATCCCAACGATTTCAAGCCCCACATCTCTCACGGCGCCCTGGCCAAGTACCACGAAGGCCTGATTTGCTCCTCGGCCTGCATCGGCGGCGAAATCCCCCAGCTGATTCTGGCCGGAGACATTGCTGGTGCGAAGGAAGCTGCAGCCTGGTACAAGAGCATCTTCGGTGATGACTTCTACCTGGAGGTGGCCTTGCACCGCAATTTCGGCCCTGTCAAGCTCAGCGAGGCAGATAACCGGCAGGCGTATCTGAAGAGCGTACACGAACTGAACCGCCTGCAGAAAAAAGCCGATGCCGGCATATTCGAGATTGCACAGGAGCTGGGCATCAAGGTTATCGCCACCAACGACGTTCATTTTGTAAACCGTGAAGACGGCGTCGCGCACGACGTGATGCGGGCCATCCAGCATGGTAAGAGCATGAGCAATCCCAAACGAATCCGCTATTCGCATCTGGAATACATGAAGACGGAGGAAGAGATGCGGCGGCTGTTCCCGGAGCATCCGGAGGTGATTGACAACATTATTGAGGTACTGGATAAAGTGGAGCGCTACTCCATCTGGGGAGATTTGGAGGTTCCGCAGATGTGCGGGAATCCCGAAGAGAAGCTCAGGGAGGCCGTGTTTACTGGAGCGGAAGAGCGCTTCGGCGAAGTGACGGATGAGATTTGGGAGCGATTGGATTATGAGCTGAATCTCTTCTGTAAGAAAGGCTGTGCAAATTACATCCTGATGATAAAGGACCTGGTGGACTGGGTGCGTTCCAATAACTGGGTGGTCGGCCCGGGCAGAAACGTTTCTGCCTCCAGCATGGTCAACTATTGCCTGGGGATTACCGGCATTGACCCAGTCAAACATGAATTGGTGTTCGAACGTTTCTACAATTGGGATAAGGATGGAGTTCCCAGCATCGACCTGGATGTGGAACCGGCCGCCCAGGAAAAGGTTCTTGGATATCTGAAGGAGAAATATGGCCAGGACTGCGTTGCAGAGATTACATCCTACGAGTACTTCAACCACGGCAAAACACGCCGTGAAGCGTTGAAAAAGTTGGGAAATGGCGAAGAGGCCCTTGAGGTCACCAGTAAACTGGAAACAGTCATCTCCGGCAGCCATATCCACCCCTGTGGCATTTTGGTTTCGACCACGCCGCTGACAGACATCATTCCTCTGTCTTACGGAGTTTCCGAGTATGAGGCAAAGTTCACGGACAAGATAGGAATTCTTCGGCTGAATGTCCTGCAGCTGAGGGAGCTGAGGATTCTGCAGGACATCATGTATTCCATTGAGAGAGAATACGGGATTCTGATTGAGCCGGAGTACCTGCCGCTGGACGATAAGGACACGCTGGACTTGTTCGCGCGGGGAGACACTGTCGGTGTATTCCAGTTCGGCTCTGAAATGATGAGAGAGCACTTGCGCAATCTGAAACCGGACCATTTCGCCGATCTGGTGGTTCTGGAGACCATGACACGCCCCGGCATATATCACATGATCCCGCACTATATTGCGAGAAAGCACGGTGATGAATCTTTTGTATGTGAGCACGACGAACTCTGGGAGACCCTCGGCCTGATGATTTATCAGGAGCAGGAGATGAGGATTTCAAAGCACTACGGCTGCGATACCTTCCCCAAGGCACACGCGCTTTGCTATACCCTGATCGCCTATCAAATGGCATGGTACAAGGCGAACTATCCTCACGAGTTCTACGAGGCGCTGCTGAACGGCTATATGGACAAGGCCTGGGAGCTGGATGCTATTCTTCAGGATGCCGCGGCACACCATGTGCACTTGATTCCGCCGGACAAGACGGAAAGCGGGTTGTTTGAGGTGGTTAAATCGTAATTAATGATTATTTTTGCGTTAGTATAAAGCTAGCTATACATTTTAATCTAATAATTATAATGGATTTGAAA
>ONTQ01000132.1 GCA_900320795.1 uncultured Bacteroidales bacterium | reverse complement strand
TTGTAGTAGTAGGCGAACTGCGGGCCGTTCATGAACTTGGGGAAGTTGGCGTTCATGGAAGCGCCCACCGAGCCGTTGTAGGTGATGCGGGTGTCGCCCTTGTCGCCTTTCTTGGTGGTGATGATAATCACGCCGCCGGCTGCCTTCAGGCCATAAACGGCGGCCGAGGCGCCGTCCTTCAGCACGGAGATGCTCTCGATGTCGGCCGGGTCGATGTCGTTGATATTGTCCACGGGGAAACCGTCCACCACGTAGGCCACGCCGTACACGGAGCCGCGGATGCGCAGCGACGCCTGGTCCAGGCCCGGTTCACCGGATTCCTGCACGGAGGAGATACCGGAAAGTTTACCGGCCAGCACCTGCGACACGTTGGTGGAAGGGGCCTTGAGGAGTTCATCGCCCTTGATGGCGCTCACGGCGGCCGTCAGGGTCTCCTTCTTGGCCGTACCATAGCCCACCACCACAACGTCCTCCAGGTAAAGGGCGTCTTCCTGCAGGGTGACATTCAGGCTCTGCTGTCCCCTGTAATTGCGCTCTTCGGTAGCCAGACCCAGGCAGGAGAATTCCAGCACGTCTCCCTGCTTCACGCGCAGGGAATACGTACCGTCCGAGGCCGTCATGGTGCCGTTGGTGGTTCCTTTCACCAGCACCGTCACGCCTGCGAGGGGCTTGCCTTCCGCATCGGTCACCTTGCCGCGGACCTGCGTCTGGGCGAATGCCACTCCTTGCAGCAGGAACAGTCCTGCCACCAGGGAAGTCAAAAGACGGGATAAGACATTCATAGTATGATTCGATTATTGTTTGTCTGCGATTTCCTGCAAAATGGTGCCGATCTGATACAGGCCTCTGGGCACATGGAAGCAGCCTTTCCACTTGCCGCCCTTGAGCGGAAGCAGCACTTCTCCCCGGCGGTTCAGGTAGCCATACCACTCGGGATACTCGCTGTCCTTGAAGTGCGTCCAAAGGTATTCGTCCAGTTTGAGGAACCACTCCAGGGCTTTTTCGTTGCCGGTAAGTTGGTAGCCCTTAATCATGCAGATGGCGCTTTCCAGGTGCACCCACCAGAGTTTCTGGTCCCATTCCAGTTCTTGGGTGGGATAGCCCTTGCGGTCCATGAAGTAGAAAATGCCGCCGTACTCCTTGTCCCAGCCGTAGTCTATCACGCGGAGGGCGATCTCCATGCTCTTGTCGATGATGTCCTGCCGGTGCAGCCGGATGCCCAGGTTCATCATGAACCAGAGGGCTTCCAAGTCGTGTCCGGGGTTCACCCTACGGCCTTCGAAGCAATCGACCAGCGATCCGTCCGGGGCCAGGTTTTCCACCATCACGCCCAGGTCCGGCTGGTAAAACACGTCGAACACCTCATGCAGGGCTTCCTCGATGGTCCTGTCCAGCAGACTCTTGTCCTCGATGATGGGTTCCACTTCCAGCGCCATGTTGCAGATGATCATGGGCAGGGCGAAGTCCTTCATCGGGCGGGTTCCGGGAACTGCCTTGCTCCACTTGCCCTTGGGGTTGGAACGGCGGTCCAGGATGCGCTGGAACACCTTGCGCGCCACATCGGCATAATGCTCGCTGCCGGTAGCCACCGCCAGTTGGGCAAAGGCCATGCAGGCGAAGGTGTTGGAGAAAATGTTATACGGGGCGATGATGGGTTTTCCCTCGCGCGTGAGGGAAAAATAAAAGTCATAATTGCCGTCGTGGCCGTACTTTTCCAGGAAATCGGCGCCCTGGCGGGCACAGGCAAGCCAGGCCGGATTTTTCTCCACCTTATTATATAACATGGCGAACATCCACACTTCACGCCCCTGAAGCCATACGAACTTATCGGTATCGAAAACGCTGCCGTCCCGGTTCAGGCAAGTGAAGTAGCCGCCGAATTCGTGGTCCTGCGACTTGTCCAGCCAGAACGGTAATACGTTGTTATACAACTCATTACGATACTTTTTTGCCAGCGCTGCAAATTCTTCTTTTCTCATAGGTACTCGGTTATTGTTACAAAATTTATCTATTAATGGCTTTCAAATATACAGAAATATTTTAATACTTCCAAACTTTTTATCAAATTGTTAAAAACTATTAACGCAATTATAACGCTATTCGCAAAAGTATTTGGATTTATGCACGATTGTATTTATTTTTGTATCCATGAGTACATTCCTCAACGATATCAACGGGCATTATGCCGCAGAAAAAAAAGCCATCCTCGCCCTTTGCGACAAAGGGACGGCTTTCAGCCTGGCCGACCTTGCCAAAGAACTGGGAACCAGCATCCCCAAAATTTCCCGCATCGTCGGACAACTGTTGGAAGACGGCTACCTGGCCGATCTGGGCAAGCAGGAATCGGGCGGCGGCCGCAGGCCCAGCCTCTACGGGCTCAATCCGGAGACCGGGTCGTTCGTCGGCGTTGAGGTGAACCGCGACTCCCTGATGGTGGCCGTCTCCAATTTCTCCGGCCGTGTCACCCATCTGATCGAAGACCTTCCCTTTGTGCTGCGCAACACGGAAGAATCCGTTGCCGCCCTCTGCGCCCTGGTTCAGCAACAACTGGCCGAAGCCGGCGTCCCGGAAGCGCTCATCCGCGGGTACGGCGTAAGCCTCACAGGCCGGGTGAACCACCGGACCGGATACAGTTACTCGTTCTTCATCGGCGAAGAGAAGCCCATCTCCCGCCTGCTGGAAGAGGGTTTCGGGCAGCCCGTCCTGGTAGAGAACGACTCCCGCGCCATGGCTTATGGCGAGTATATGAACAGTTTCCGCGGAACCCGGGGAGACATCCTTTTCCTCAACCTCGGATGGGGCCTGGGAATGGGCATGGTCCTGGACGGAAAACTCTATTACGGGAAGTCGGGCTTTTCCGGAGAAATCGGCCATTTTCCCCTTTTGAACAACAACCGGGTCTGCCAGTGCGGAAAAGTGGGCTGCCTGGAAACCGGGGCCTCCGGAAGCGCCCTGCACAGCATCGTCCTGGAAAAACTCAAGTCCGGACAGTCTTCCCTTCTGTCCAAAGCCTATGCCGCCGGAAAGGATATCACCCTGAACGATATCCTGGACGCCGTCCAGCGGGAAGACGTCCTGTGCATCGAGAGCGTCGAGCAGGTGGGCGCCACCCTGGGCCAGGCCGTCGCCGGCCTCATCAATATCTTCAATCCGGACATCGTGGTCATCGGCGGCAGGCTTTCCGTCACCGAGCACTATTTCATGCCGCCGCTGCGCAGTGCCGTGAACAAACTGTCCCTCAACCTGGTGAACAGCGACACGGTGATCAAAGTGGCCCGGCTGGGAAAAAGCGCCGGAGCCGTAGGAGCCAGCCTGCTCATCAAGAACCAGTTGCTGCAAGAGATTATATGATGAAAAAGTTTCTCCTTACCCTCGCCGCCCTGCTGCCGGCCCTTTCGGCCGGGGCACAGACCGGCATCCTGGACTTCCACCCGAAGGAAGAGGTGGTTCCGCTGCTGGAGGCGGCCCGTTCCAGGGCGGTGGTCTGGGGGCAGGACGCAGCCGCACCGGCCCTCACGCTGCTGCACTTTTCCGACCTGCACGGAGACAGCGAGAATCTCGCCCGCATCGCGCAGTTCAAGGAAGCCTACAGCGCCTGGATCGAAGACGCCATCCACGTGGGGGATGCCGTTGCCTGCTACTGGGACGACCCCAATCCCTGGGACCAGGTGCCGTCGGCCCATACCATCCTGAACGCGGTGGGGAACCATGACTGCTGGAAAGGGCACCTGCTCTGGTCACAGACGCCGCTCCCCTACGATGCCACCCAGGCCGATGCCTATTCCCTCATCATGACGGGAAAAGACAGCGCCCGTCCTTTCATCCGTTCCTGGGGCGTGGTGCAGCCGGAAGGCTTCGACCGTCCTTCCAGCCCCCATTACAAGGCCTGCTACTACTACAAAGATTACCCGGACCAGACGGTGCGGCTCATCGTCCTGGACTGCATGCATTACGGCGACATCCAGCACGAGTGGTTCCAAGCCACGCTGAAACAGGCGCTTGGGGCCGGCCTGACCGTGATCGCCGCCCAGCATTACCCGGCCCAGAGCGGCCTGGATGCCATTCCCGGCGGCTTTTCCGAACGTGACGAAGTGCTGGGGCCCGAGCCTTCCCCCGCCCCGGACAGCCAAATGGAAAGAATGCCCGACAGGGCTTTCACCGCCATCGACGAGTTCATGGCCGAAGGCGGCACCTTCACCTGCTGGCTCAGCGGCCACACCCACCTGGATTTCGTCGGCCATGTGCCCGGCCACTCCCGCCAATTGCAGATTATCGCCGACAAAG
>ONTQ01000207.1 GCA_900320795.1 uncultured Bacteroidales bacterium | reverse complement strand
AAGATGAGTGTGCCCATGAGGACCGGTAAGATGCGGATTGAGTACAATCCTGACGTCATGAAATCCTGGACACGCGTGGAGATTGAGGAGAGACTCCGCTTTGAAGTGGTCAGGATTCTGCTGGGGCATCCCTATCAGCGGCAGCCGTACAAAGCAAAGAAAGCCACGCTCGGGGTGGCCAGTGATGTGACGCTGACCGCTAGCTATCACCGGATAGGAACAATCAAGCTACCTGCCGGATTGCAGTATGAGAAGGGACTCTGCTTTGAAGAGTATTACGCAATTGTAGAAGCTTATCTGGACAAGAACCTGAAGTCCCCTAAGTATGATGTTGAAGGACTGATTGACGATGGCGGCGGAGGTGTGTCGGACGACGCCGATACTTCCGGCGAATCTAGCGGTCAGGCGGAAAAGGCCGAACAAAAGGGAATGTCAATAGACGAATTGGAAGATGCCTTAAGCAGCCTTCTTGATGATACGGAAGATGGTACAGGATCGTCGGATGATACTGAGGAAGATGACATGGGCACCGACGACCAGGAGCTCCGGGATTTGGCAGATAAGGCTGCCGAATCGGCCGAACTATGGGAAGAGGACGAATTGGCTGCAGAGCAGGTCAAGGAGGTCGTCCGTCGGGCTCAGCGAAGCAAGCAATGGGGGTCGATGGCGGGTGGACTGCGGGATGAGATTGAGGCCACGACCGTTGTGCAAATTGACTACCGGACAATTCTTTCTGGTTTTCGGGCATCCGTACTGGCCAGCAAACGCAGGCTGACGCGGATGATTCCTAGCCGTCGATACGGATTCCAGTACATGGGTAGCAAACGGGATTTTGCTACGCGCCTGCTGGTGGCCATCGACGTTAGCGGCTCCGTGGACGACAAGCAGGTGGCACAGGCCCTTTCCATCATCAATCGTTTCTTCAAATACGGGGTGGAAAACGTTGATGTTATTCAATTTGACGTATGCCTTCATGGCGATGTGATACCCATGAAGAAGGCGCAGAAAAGTGTCCATATCGAGGGACGCGGCGGAACAGATTTTCAAGAGGCTATTGACTATTTTCTGGAGAACCGCTACGACGGCCTGATTATGATTACGGATGGGTATGCTACGGTGCCGAATGTCCCCGAGCACTTCTACGGCAACATCCTTTGGATGCTGTATGACGCTCAGGCCTACCGTAGCGGCCGGCTACTGGCGAAAGAGCTGGAATGGATTACCACCTTCCCGAAGTCAAAGTACACCATTTTGCCGCCGGTATAGTTGGAAAAGAAGGAGCTCATACAGCTACTGGTGGATGAACTGGCAGATGATATGTACCGCGACATGGCCGCCCATGTGGCAGCTACGTGGGACAGTATTCGGCGAGAGACAAAGGATTATCGCTTAATGAACGTGAAGAATGAAATTACGGAGAAAGTTAAGCTTCCTGGCGGGGCTAAGTTGGAACTGAAGGGATATGAAATGGTACTGAAAACACAAATGCCCATATCAATTCGTTTCGGTCAGGGCGCATTTTGGATAGGCCGACGAATGCTGGTTGTATGCTACAAAGAGGAAATCATTGCATGGTTTCCGTATCTGGTGGAGAATGTACTCCCCAGCGCTCTCACACAGTGGAAAGAGAAACGCGCATCCGCAGAGAAAGAACTACTCATTCAGCAGCGGATAGAAGCACTAAACGAAATGTATCGGGAGGCAGTTAAGTGATGAAAATCGAGATTCTTTTCGTAACTTCGCATTTACAATGAGAGCGTATAATGGAATAGAGCGTCCGGACTTTACGCCGGAGCAGATATCGGAGTTGAAGACCGATGAGGTGTTTGTTTTTGGTTCGAACCTTGAAGGAATGCATGGAGGCGGAGCGGCCTATTATGCCTTTAAGCACTTCGGCGCAATGATGGGATGCGGGGTTGGCCTTCGTGGTCAGAGCTATGCTATCCCCACCATGCAGGGCGGTGTTGAGACCATCGAGCCGTACGTGTCCTCTTTCATCGCATTTGCCAGGGAGCATCCGGAACACTTCTTCTACGTGACGCGCATCGGCTGCGGCATTGCAGGCTTCCGGGACAAAGAAATCGCCCCGCTGTTCAGCGAGGCGGTTGCTCTGGAGAATGTGTGTCTGCCGGAGAGTTTTGTAAAGGTGCTGAAGTAGGCATTCCCCTTCTTATACAGATTTTCTTTTTCAGCCTTTTCTTTTGCGGGAGGGCTGCGCGGCATTTCGTGCACAGCGTAAGGCGAAAGCCTTCAATATTCGTGGTCACCCCTTCCCCGCTACCGCATCGTTCACAGGTGTGCCACGAAGCCTCAATGGCATGGTCAATGAGTTGTCTGATATCCTCTGGTGCGTTGTAGTGATAGATTCGAAGTCCGCCAAACTTCTGCTTGATTTGGCTGACTTCGACAGG
>ONTQ01000130.1 GCA_900320795.1 uncultured Bacteroidales bacterium | reverse complement strand
GGCATTGACAAACGACACCGTCATCACGGTGGTTGCTGCCGATGACTGGACGGCCACGGTGACCAGCGCGCCGGTGAGCACACCGGAGAAACGGTTGGTAGTCATGGCACCCAGCAGGTGACGCAGCTGCGGACCCGCCATCTTCTGCAGGGCCTCGCTCATGACTTTCATGCCATAAATCAGGAGGGCGATGCTGCCCAGGAGTTTAAAGACAATGAGCATAGTGGTTCAGGATTAGGGTAACTACTCTTCCTCTTGCATTTTTTCTTCTACGTCGTATACCATTTTCTTGAGGAAATCGGCCGCAAAGCCATACCAGAGCAAGGCCAGGAACCCGCCGATAAAGCCCCACATGAGCACACGCTTGGCACGGCTGTTCACCGGATTCTGCGGGAGCACGGCCGGCTGCACAACGGCATATACCGGTTTCTCTTCCTGGATTTTGGCGCGAGTAAGCTCCCGCTGCTGGGCCATCTGGCTGTAAATCTGGCTGGCCAGGGAAGCTTCCTCGCGCAGGCGCTCACGCTCCGACTGAGCACCCTGCAAAATCACGCTGCGGTCATTGCAAAATCACGCTGCGGTCATAGTCCACAGACTGGGCATAAGCGGCCTGGGCTTTCTTGTATTCTTCCTTGGCCTCGTTGGCCAGCATGCAGTAATAGTCATAGTCGGCCTTGGCTTTTTTGGTCCGATAGTCCGACACATACACCTGCAGGCGGTTGCAAACGGTATCGGCCAGCTGCTTGACCATCAGGCGGTCGTCCAGGGTTACGCCAATGGTGGTAACGCCCGTCTTTTTATCTACTTCGCAGGTGATGACCTTGGCAAGCCCCTTTACCACGCCGGCCTGCTTGCGGGTGAGTTCCGTGGGATTCTCCACGCCGGTATACGGTTTTTCGGCTTGTTTCTTATGGGCCTCCATCCATTTGGCAAAGGCACTCTTTTCCTGGTCTTCCCGGGTAAAGTGCTTATACACGGTGGTGAGCTTGGGCTCTACCCCCGCTTCCTTCTGTTTGTCGGACACATAGGACTCCAGCGGAACGTCCAGAAGGCCCACCAGAAAAGGCGTACTCTTGCAAATTTCCGGGAACAGGGTAATGTTCATGGCATCCGTAGTGGAGCCCATGTTGATGCCGCCCAGGCCCAGCATGGAAGCCATGCTGCTGAGGCTGCTGCTTCCACGCCCCTGGATTTCCGGCGCCAGGGTGAGTTGGACCGAATACATGCGTTTCATGGAGAGGGCACTGAAAATGCCCATTACGCCAAAAACAAACCCAATGATGAGAATCTGCTTCCAGTGCTTGAGGATTTTGGTTAAAATACCGGCCCAGTCAATCTGGAATTCATCGTCCTCCTGCAATTGAGGCGCGTTGTTCTTATACTCCTCCATAGCGCCCTACTTATTAGAATTACGGATGATATTATACACGACAACCGCCATGGTGGACAAGGAAGAAGCAGCCGTACCGATGGACACGATAAGGGCCGGGTCCACCTTGCGTTTCTTGTCCTCCTTCTTGGGCACGTAAATCTCTGCGCCGGGTTCCACTTTGGTACCGGAACGCAGGCGCTTGGCACGGCCGCCCATGTTCACCACGTATGCCTTGCGGCGCGCAGCATTCTGGGCATAACCGCCGGCGGCCTCGATATAGTCGCTTCCGCGCATGTCATCATCATAATTCACAGCGGTAGGATACATCACGGAGCCATGGACACGTACCACGCCGCTCCGGCCGGGAATCACCAGTTCGTCCCCCTCACGGAGCACCACATCTTCGTCGCCGCCCGGATGGGCCAGGGCTTTATCCAGGTCGATAGCGACGCTGTATGTTTCCTTCAGCGCCTTGCGGGCGCCGACGTCACTGGTATCTACACGGGATTCAATAATCTCCACCATGTCCTGACCCTGCCGGCGCTCTTCTTCGGTCATCACACGGATGAGGCGCGCGCCGGACTTGTAGGCGAAGGGCGTAATGCCGCCCGCCTTCAGAAGCAGATCCGACACATGCTCCTCACGGCTGGTAAGGGCATATTCCCCGGGGAAGTTCACCTCTCCCGTCACCTTAAAGTGCCGCTGGACATTGTAGGAAGGACTCTGGTGAATGGTGACTTCGTCGTAGGGTTCCAGCACAAAATCACGGTTGCCGTCGTAGGCCAGGCCCTTATCCAGGGAGAAGCTGTACAGCACACCAATGTCCGACGTGGCGGCCATGCCGTCCGAATCCTTCTTGCGACGGGTTACGTCCACGCGGGATGTGGAGGCGCCGTCCAGCAGACCGCCCGCCATGATGATGAAGTCCTCGATGGTGGTGTTTTCCGCGAAAGGATATTCGCCAGGATTCTTCACCATGCCGGAGATAGTCATGGTGCCTTGTTCCTTGAGGTCATAGTTGCTGGTGATGTAAATTTCGTCGTTGTTCTCCAGGGCAAAGTCCGGACGGTTACCGGCAAGGATTTCCGTCAGGTTCAGGGAGAATACCTCCATGCTGCGGTCCTCATGCTCGCGGTGTACCACCACGCGGTCCGTAAAGGCTTCCGGAAGCAGTCCGCCGGCCTTTTGGATGAGCTGCTTGGCCGTATGCACGTCCTTACTCAATTCATAGGTCCCCGGGAAATACACGGCGCCCTGCACCGTGATACGGTTCTCATACAGGGACTGTAGCAGGCCCACCTCTACGCGATCTCCGTCTTTGAGTTTGAACAGCCCGTATTCCCCTTCGTCCACCGTACGCACCTCAAAGCCCTTGGGATTCTGGCGGTACACGGTAACGGCTGACGAGTTGTACCCGTTCAGGAATCCGCCGCTATACTCAATGAGATCGGCCAGCGTCTCCCCTTCTTTCATTTCAAAAGACATGGGGCGCTTGACACCGCCCACCATGCTCACCTTCATTTTATAGGGCGATACAAGGATGACATCTCCTTCTTCCAGGCGGATATTGGTGCTGGAACTGCCTTTGCTTAGGTATTCGTACACATCCAGCGTGCCAACCACTTTGTCCCCGCGAACCACCTTGATGTTACGAAGGGTGCCCGGGTCCTTCACGCCGCCCGCACGGTAGAGTGCATGAAAAGCAGAGGCGAACGCCGACAAAACATACGTGCCGGGGTGGGTGACATCGCCCAGAACATTCACCTGGATGGAACGGATTTGTCCCAGGCTCAGGCGCATGTCCGTACCGGAGCTGCCGCTCAGGCCGCCATAAATCTGGGAGAGGCGTTTTTTCAGGTAGGCATTGGCCTCATCCACGGTCATGCCGTTCAGATAAAGCGGGCCCAGCACATCTACATTGATGCTGCCCTCCGGCGAAATGGTGCTGCGAAGCGTGGTTTGGTTGCGGCCAAAAACGTCAATGATCACCTCGTCTCCGGGGCCCAGCCTGTAATTGCGGGGCGTGGCCAGGTTCTCACTGGGCGAGAAATTCAGGTTTTTATTCCGGAAAATATCGCGTCCATAAACGTCGGCCTGTTCCGTTATCGGTGTAGTGGTGGGTTTTTCCTCCTCCACCGCAGCCGTGAATTCCTCGTTGATGGAATGCGCGCGCCCCAGTTCCTCCATGACAGGCTTGGCTTCCTCGCCCATCTCTCCCTGGTACTTCGCATAGATACGCATGGCCTGGGTACGGGTAACGCCTTTGACGGCAAGTTCTTTCATCAGAACATCCTTGGACTTTCCTTCTTCCAGTCCTTTCTTCACGTATTCCGTCACTTGTTCGTCCGTCATGGAACCCTGTGCCCATGTGGGAATTCCTGTCAGCAGGAGACCGGCGAGGACAAGTACGGCAAATTTTTGAACTTTCTGCATAAGCATTAACGTTAACGTATAATCGCACAAAGATACTTTTTTTTGCTTATATTTGCAATTCCATAACGTATCGTATCATGAAGAAACTGCTTCTCGCAACCCTTGGAATTCTTGTCTGCACGGCGGTGTCGGCACAAACCATCCGCACCAACTACCGTTCAGAAGGCATGACGCATATTTCTACAGACTATGAACCCTTGCAGCTGAACGACATCCCCGCCCAGGTCCGCGTGGAGTTGGTGGGGTTTCCGGACGGCTCGTCGCTTTATCTGCTGTATCTCAACCTGATAGAAAAAACCGCCACCGTAGTTCCCAAAGGGGTAAAGATGGCCTTTACGCTGCAGAGCGGCAAGCTGGTGCGGGCAGAGCAAATCGGCCAGCCTTCCGCCACGCCGCGCCGCATGGATGACGGCACCTTCCTGAACCGGCTCAAATACGCCATCGAGCCCGCCGATATGGAAAAAATGGTGCGCGGCATCAAGTCCGTAGACATCATAACCGGCTGGAATCCGGACGATTACATGAGCGTAGAGTTCCCCAAGAACACCCTGGCGGAGCTGCTCTCCCGGCAGTGCCAGGCCATTCTCAAAGCTTCCGAAAGCACCATCGACCTGCAAGCCACCATGTCCGGCTATACAGAGAACGTGAACAGCATCCTGTCCACCTCCAACCCGGTTGTGGCACGCGGCGCCAACTTCGACTACAACATCCTCCTCACCCACCTGTACTATAAAGGCACCAACGAGGAAGACATGGACCTGGCGTTCGTGCTGGGCACCAACGCCTCCTACCACATTCCCGTGGATTCCCCCGTCAAGCTCACCCTCACGGACGGCTCCGTCATCGAGCTCATCCAGGCCCGTGACGACGTAAACTTCGTGTACCTGTACCCGTCCATGGAGGATATGTACCGCATCGCGGCCCTGGGCATCAGCAGCCTCACCATCGCGTACGAGGGCGGCGTCCTGGCCGACAGCTTCTCCCCCGGCGAGCAAAAGAACGGCTTCTCCGACGCCGTGAACCAGGAGCTCCAGCTCCTCCTGTCCGTGAGCCCCAGATAGGCTCATGAAAAAGGA
>ONTQ01000126.1 GCA_900320795.1 uncultured Bacteroidales bacterium | reverse complement strand
GAAACCGACCTCAACGAGGCCATCGAATCCGGGAAACTCCCTTCAAAGACCGGTATCGACGACAAGGAGACCGGTACCCGCATCACCAAGGAGGCCGCCCTTGCCGTGCTGGGGAAAGTCTATCTTACCGAAGAAAAATTCACGGAAGCAAAGACCACCCTCGACAAGGTCATCAATTCGGGACTCTATGGCCTGATTCCCGACATGAACGACCTTTATCACATGCAGGCCAACGGCTGCCGCGAGTACATTTTCGAGAACGTCCGCAAGTGGGATACCGCGAACCTGCGGAATCCCGATCCCCAGGCTAGCGCCGTCCAGGACGGATGGTACGGTCTGCAGGACAACTGGCCGTTCCCCTACTGCTTCGAGACGGACGGAACCCAGACATTCCCCTTCGTAGACCAGATGGGATGGGGCGGAATGAACCCCACCAGGAAGGTTTATGATGCATTTGTCGCAGAAGAAGGCCCTAGCAGCTACAGGCGGCTCGCGTCTTGCCTTGTGCTCGAAGACCTTCCCTCTTTCGGTGTCAAGTTCACCAATGGCGCATCCTGGAAAGGAAACGAGGGCGTCTTCCGCTTCAAATGGCTCATGAGCCTGGAGGACGAGATGTGGAATGCCTGGACAGGCAACCTCACCAATACGCCTTGCATGCGTTATGCAGATGTCCTCCTCCTGGCAGCCGAGGCTGCGGTACGCGGTGGCGGCGGCAGTGCTGACGCTTACGTAAATGAAGTCCGTGCCCGCGCCAAGCTCCCTGCCAAGAGCGGCGTCACTTTCGAGGACGTAAAGAAAGAGCGCCTTCTGGAGCTTTGCTTCGAAGCAGTCCGCTTCCAGGACCTCAAGCGCTGGGGCGACCTTGCAAAGGAATGCGCCGACAAGGGCAAGAAAATGCCCACCCTCATGGCGAGCGGAACCGTCCAGTATGTCGACAACCCCGACCCTTCAGCCGGTTTCCAGGAGCGTGACCTCCTTCTTCCATTCCCGCTGTCTGAAATCCAGACCAACAAGGCTTTGGCAGACCAGCAGAATCCCGGTTATTAATCTCGATATTTACAGGATATGAAAAAGTTGATATATTTTGCCCTCGCAGCTTCAGCAAGCCTGATTCTTGCGTCCTGCCATGACGGTTCCCAACCGGAAATGCCGGGATACAACGTGATTGAGGCCAATTACTCGAGCCTTACCAGAGGCCAGGAAACGGGCGAAGCCGTTGTAACCGTTCCCGTTTCTGCCAGCTCCGATGCGGGCACCCTCGATCTGAATTTCTTTTCCAACATCCCGTTCCTTTCCCCGGGCGCCTATACGGTAGGTGATGGCCTCAGTCATTTCAACGGTCATTTCAAAAGCAACACCGTGGAAGGCGACATCAACAACGGCATGCTGACCGTCACGCTTGACGGCGTGAAAAACTTCGCCATTTCCGGAACCGTCAGATTGAAAGACGCGGAGGGAACCATCGTAAAGATCCGCGCCAAAGGCGAACTGGAATACGATATTCCTACCAATTACTACTATACCGAAGAAGCTGGCAGCAGCAACGGAATCCCCGCACTCATCTACAAGCTTTACGACAAGGCTTCTTCCGTTCAGATTGCCCAGCTGGCAGTTGTTGGAACGGGCGAAGGCGACTATCAGATTTCCCCCACCGGGGAAGCGGGAACGGCGGTATATGGCTCGGTCAATCAGGGATGCTGGTTCTACGACGCCTCTTACGGAACCTATCTCATGATTCACGGAGGTGTTTCCGTAAGCAGCACCTTCCCCGACCGCCTCAATTTCTCCTTCACCGACAAGTTCAACTTCACGGAAAACGCGACCGTCGATTTCAATTACTGCGAGAAGAAGCAGGACATCGTTCCCGCCACACCAGTGAGCTCCGGAGACATGTCTTTCATGATGTTGCATTTCTATTCCATTCCGTCCCCGGTGGTTGATGGAATGTATGAACTGACCATCAAGATGAACTTTACCGCAGGTGACGAATTCCTGTCATTCACAGGACTTGCCGACACGCCGAATCCCATCCTCGAGCCGCTGCAGAAGGAGGGAGACAGCACCGGAGGTGTAGCATTCATGCCCGTTTCCTATGCAGATTACCTGAGCGGAACCGCCTCCTCAAAATCCGCCATCATCCCTACCTGCTACTATGTATGGGAAGGTGTTAAATATGACATTCCCTTCGACCAGGGATATGCCATGGTGCTGAATGCACAGCGGATTAAGGGAATCGTCGCCGGACTCTTCGCCCCGACGAATATGAGTTACAGCCTGCCCGAGCCCCTGCTGAGCGGAATGGCCGCCAAGGGCCTGAGCATCTGGAATCTGATGGGCTATTATTTCTGATTCCATGAAACGTACTTTCATCCTTGCGATGGCGGCACTGGTTGCCGCCATCGCATGCAATAGCCAGGGCACCGGTCCCCTTCCCCGCGCTGCGGCAAGCCAGGAGCTTCAGGAGGCGTTTGTCGCCTTCAAAGACACCGTGGCCAAATCCGCCTTCAACCCCAATCCCGACTTCCGGATGTTCTTCCACAACATCATGATCGTGAAGGACGGGAAAGTGGTCATCGAGGAAACCTTCGACCCCGAGTGGCCCGCAGACAGGCCGCAGCACGTCTTCTCCGCCAGCAAGACCTTTACGGCACTGGCCGTGGGACTGGCTGTGGACGACGGCCTCATGACCGTGGAGGACAAGGTCATCGATTACTTCCCCGACAAGCTGCCCGCCGAGGTTAGCGACAACCTTAAAGCAATGACCGTCAAGGACTTGCTAACGATGCAAGGAGGTCACGAGACAGACCCTACCTGGGATACCATGGCGGCTTATGACACGACGAACATGGAACTTCCCCTCAAACCGGGGGTGGACCTGGCTGCCGCTTTCCTCAATCATCCCTTCCTGCATGAGCCCGGCACATACTTCTGCTACAATTCCCTCAGCACATATATGGCGTCCGCGATCGTTCAGAAAGTGACGGGCAAGACCATCCGCGACTATCTTGACGAGCGCGTGTTCAAGTACATGGGCATCCAGACTCCCGAATGGGATATGGACGAGGCCGGCGTATGCTGCGGTGGCTGGGGCCTTCACCTGCGGATGGAGGATATGGCCAAGGCAGGTCAGCTTATGTTGCAGAAAGGCCGCTGGGGAGACAGACAGCTCATCAGCGCCGAATGGATAGACGAGCAGACCCGCAAGCACATCGACAACTATCCCAACGGACTGACCCGCGAACAGATCGACCAGCCGCCGTTCTATCCCATCGAGCGCAATGACTGGGTGGCCGGCTATGGGTATCAGACCTGGCGCAACACCGTTGGCGGCTACCGGGCAGACGGTGCCTGGGGACAGATGATCATCGTACTGCCTGAGAAGAATGCCGTCATTGCCGCCCGCGCCAACCTGGTGAACCATCAGGTAGAGGAATGGGCATTCTGGGATTATCTACTTCCCGCACTATGAGAAAAATAATGTCTATATGCGCGTGCCTGGCACTGATTGCCTGCACCGCCAAGCCCCCGCGGGACCTTCCCCGCGCCCAGGCCACTCCTGAATTCGCTGCTGCATTCCAGGCCTTCCAGGACAGCGTCGCGGCAAGCCTCACAGATCCCACGGCTTGGAACGAGTGGGTGAATCTGCATAGCATCATGGTGGTCAAGGACGGCAAAGTAATCGCGGAAAAATGGTTCCGGGGCTTCACACCTGACTCCGCCCACACCATGTATTCCGTGAGCAAGACCTTTACTGCCGCCGCTGTGGGCATGGCCATTGCAGGAGGCAAGCTCAGCCTTGACGACAAGGTAATCGATTACTTCCAGGACGTCGACCTCCCTGCCGTCCAGAATCCCTGCAACGCCACCGTAAAGGACCTGCTGATGATGGGCGGCGGACACGACACGGACCCCACGCTGCCCGTGCTTGACATAGACCGGAAGACCATGACAAGCAAGCTGAAGGAAGGTGTCAACATTCCGTCCGTCTTTTTCTCACACCCCTTCGTGCACGAGCCGGGGACCCATTTCTGCTATAACTCACTGGGCACTTACATCCTCTCCTATATCGTCCAGAAAGTTACCGGAGAGTGCCTGCTCGACTACCTTACGCCCCGTCTTTTCGAGCCCCTGGGAATTGACAGACCCCAGTGGGAAGCCGACAATATGGGCGTAAACTGCGGCGGATGGGGACTGTCCCTCAAAACCGAGGATATGGCCAAATTCGGCCAGCTCTTGCTGCAGAAGGGTAATTGGTACGGAAAACAACTCATCCCTGCCGACTGGGTCGACGAAATGGGCAAGGCGCACATAGAATGCGCTCCTGCCACCATCAGGATAGAAGATGCCGAGGCCGTCTGCGGCATTCCGGCCTCGGAGAACGACTGGAGGCAGGGCTACGGCTTCCAGACCTGGATCAACAAGGTCGACGGCTTCCGCGCTGATGGCGCCGGAGGGCAGTTGACTTCGTCTGGGATTACCTCTATCCGTACCTATAGTTCGGAGTACACGGACTCGCCCGTTGCCGGGTCGCGGCGCCAGTGCTTGAAAAAGTCCCACATCAGGGCAGATCCGGGTACGAAATTCCAGTGGCCGAAGTTTTCTACGGCAACAATGCGAATAACAGGCAGTTGGGCGGCATCCAGTATGTCGCCCACTTCCATTGCATGGTGCTTGTTTGTCTCTAGGCGGCGGCGGTTCTTGAGTTCAAGACCAAACAGAGGATACTTCTCCAAGTCCGTGGGACCGCTCACAGCCAAGCCGTTCAGCAGCTGATACAGACGCCAGGAATCCGTAATCATGGAGCCGTTGGGAGCGCCGGGGGCATTGAAGGGGACGGCATCGTCGGCAGTACCGCAGATGGAGAAGAAAGGCATGCGAATCTTTCCGCTCTTCTGACGGGCCTCGTTCCAGAGCATCTCCGGGTTCATGAAAGGGAAGCCCAGATTGAGCCCCTGGCCGAAGACGCCACCGGAATGTGCGCCGACGGCAGCAAACAGATGGGACTTGCCCACACCGAGCGCAGTGGCGGAGAAGCCGCCGGCCGAGAGGCCCTCAGCGTATACGCGCGAAGGATCCAGCTGGGGATGTTTGCGCAGCAGTTCGCGAACGACGGCTTCGATGCCGTTATCGTCCATATACTCGTATCCGGGTTTTCCCTGCCACTCCAGCTCGGCAACGAAGAAGCCCTCGGACGCGCCCAGTTCTACAAAACCACTGGTTTCTGCCTGGGTGCGGGGGTCATTGTTGTGGCCGTGAAGGAGAATTACCAGAGGCACGCTCGCGGGAGAGGCATCCTTCAGGCAAGCGGGAATGTATTCATACCAGAAGTCCGCCCATATAGCCGGTATGGCCGAGGTTGCTGCAACGGTAGTTCCGGCTTAAAAGCCGCTCCCAGGCATCTGCGAAGGCCTCTTGAAGGCTCAGGCCCTTCTGCGTGTTGACGATGACCTGCAGCAGGGGCTCATCGGCATTCTGATAGACATGGAGCGCCTTGCCCTTCACGGTCTGCACCGCCTTGTCCCTAGCGATATAGGCCTTGGCAGACTTCGTGGCGTCCTTTCCGGCAAGATAGGCCGGGACGGTGGAGGTTCCCGTCGTCTTGCGGGGAGCCTTGCCACCGTAACAGAAAATACCGGCAACCTCACCAGCTACGGGCGCAATTACCTCATTTACGAAGGTGGCGCCGCTGCCTATTCCAACCACCTTGAGATTCGTAAAAACACGGATCTTGTTGAACAGGGCCTCGTAGGCGGCGAAATCTTTCTCTTTATCGTATTCCTTTCCGTTTACCGGACCAGTGACCGCCACCATCATACCCACATAATCCTTGAGCGGTCCGTTAAGTCCGAGTTCATCGACCAATGCTTCCGCCTGCGAAACATCGCAGGGGCCGTCAGGGAAGATCCACCACACCGGACTCATAAAAACGAAACGCCCGTCAAGCCCCGAATCCAGGTTCATATACAAGTGCATATTGTCCGGAAGCGGCATCTGCGGATTGGGGGTAAACTTGATCTGCGCCGATGCAGGAAGAAGTATTGCGGCAAGAAACAGAAGGCTGACAAGTATCCTTTTCATATCCATTGGGTTTTCTTCACGAAAATAAGTAAAAAAGCGCAATATACCAATGGGAGATCAGTGGCGCGATACAACCGCTATTCGCCTTTTCTCACGAAACCGGGAGAGTGCTCTAGTTCCATCTTTACAAGGTCCTAACGCTAGGGGGGAGCTACTTTTCAGATGATACCCAATGCCACCTTTGTGGAAGAATACTACTTCCAGCCGGAATACTGCAGTGTCGGTAGGGCTAACCTCTTCCAATCAGCAGGCGTCACTTGATTAGCAGGCAACCATGTGACAGGATTCCCATTCTTGAAGAAAACGACATATGATTCTGTCCCATACCCGCCGAATCCATTCATTGCCTCTACCTCATAAAGAATGGCATCAAGATATGCAGGATACTCATAATTATAACTTTCCCGAAACGTTTTCCTCAATTCTGCGGCATCTACATAGGATCTCACCGTTGCGTGAGATGGACTTCTCATCTTAGAAATTATATAGGATACCCCTTTCGAGACCATATCACTGCCAGTACTCGCACGGCTCGCACCGCTTGAATTGCCAGCAGCTGCAGAACTTGATGTAGACCGAGCCCTTTCTTCTGCGAGGCGAACCTCTTCCTTCCGTCTCTTCTCCTCCTCTTTTAGTCTGTTTTCTTCTGCTTTCTGGACAGCCTTCTCCTGGGCAGCATACGCTTTTTCCTCCGGAGTGGAAGGATTCCTGACAGTGACTTTTGTCATGCTGCTAAAGCGGTCAGTATAATCCTTAAGTCCATAAGGGAGACTTGCCATCTGAAGCGTCTCGCAATTCGCGAAAGCATTTCCGATATCCTGAACGGAAGCAGGAATAGTTACGGCAGTCAAACCGGCATTCTTGAAAGCATCGGATTCAATCCGGATAACGGACGCAGGAATGGTAATCGATTTCAAACCCGAACACGAATCAAACATGCCGGAAGGAACTTCCGTCAAAAGCTTTGGAAGATCAACCTTACCCAACGCCAGGCAATTACGGAATGCCTCTTTTCCTATCGAACAATCATCCGACAAGAATTGGACAGATGTCAGAGAACGGCAGTCTGCAAAAGCGGAAGAACCGACCTGATGAACTCCTGCAGGCAATACCAAAGTCTTGATGCCAGTGCCAAAGAAGGCGCGGTCGTTAATATAATAAAGACTGTCATTGAATTTCACTTCAATAATGGCCTTACAATCTTCAAAAGCAGCACTTCCGATAGAAGAAAGGCCAGCAGGCGCTATGAATCCTTTCAGTTGGGGATTGCTACGGAAAGCATTCGCTCCAATGGAAACCAGCGTTGAAGGAAATGAAACAGACTCCAAATGCTCGCAACAATTAAACAGCTCATCAGGAATCCTGGTAATAGACTCCGGAATCGTTACTGAATAAAGACCAGATCCCGTAAAAGCTCCTTTACCAAGCGAAGAAAGCGAAGAAGGCAGATTGATTTGCTTAAGGTTTAAACACCCGGCAAAAGCTTCAACGCCAATCTTTTTTACCGAGCCCGGAAGAATCATTTCGGTTATACCGGAAAGTGCAAGCGCCGAATTTCCAATTTCCTCGATACTATCTGGAAGCGTGATGGATTTCAGGGCAAAACACTCTTCAAAAGCGCTTTCGGGAAGGGCTTTCAAGCGATTGGATAACTGGACATGGGCCAATTCATTACAACGATGAAAAACAAAAGTGCCCATGGCCGTTACAGTGTTTGGAATGAATGCGTTACCGGATCCGTATACCAAACGGTCCTTTTTTAGATGATAATACTCTCCACTATAGTAACGGTTAGATGTAGCACTTTGATCTTCATCTGATTCATACCAGAATACTCCATCAACGGATTCAATTATAGCGTTGCAGTTGTCTCTGCTGTCAAAAACCGGATTGCCGGGATTAACTGATATTGATTCCAAATTTGTGCAATAGTTGAATAGATAATGGTCAAGACAAGTTACAGCATCGCCAATGACAATTGTCTT
>ONTQ01000125.1 GCA_900320795.1 uncultured Bacteroidales bacterium | reverse complement strand
AGGGTCATGTCCGTCAGGAGCACCAGCACCTTCTCGTTTTTGTCCACGGCGAAGTATTCGGCGGCGGTGAGGGCCATGTCCGGCACCAGCAGACGCTCTACCGGCGGATTTTCCGTGGTGTTGATGAAGCAGATAATCTTGTCCAGTGCACCGGCAGCCTCGAAACTGTGGCGGAAGAACAGGTAGTCGTCGTTGGACAGGCCCATGCCGCCCAGGATAATCTTGTCCACGTCGGCTCGCAGGGCAACGTCTGCCATTACCTGGTTGTAAGGCTGGTCCGGGTCGGCAAAGAACGGAATCTTCTGACCGGAAACCAAGGTGTTGTTGAGGTCGATACCGGCGATACCGGTAGGGATGAGCTGGGACGGCTGGCGACGTTTGTACGGATTCACGGAAGGACCGCCAATCTGACGCTCCTCGCCTTCGATTTCGGGACCGCCGTCAATGGGATGACCGTAGGCATCGAAGAAGCGGCCGGAAAGTTGGTCCGACACTTTGAGAACGGGCGGCTCTCCCAGGAATACGACTTCCGCATTGGTGGGGATGCCTTCGGTACCTGAGAAAACCTGGAGGGTGATGGCCTCTTCCTTGATACGCACCACCTGGGCCAGACGTCCGTCCACGACGGCCAGTTCGTCATTGGAGACGCCCTTGGCTTTGAGGGACACGGTGGCCTTTGTGATGCCTTCCAGTTTGGTATAAACTCTTTGGTATGCTTTCGTTGCCATAGTCTATGCAATCATTTTCTTAACGGATTCATTGTAAGCCCAGAACTGCTCGCTTTCGTAGGCGGAGTAGTTCATCTGGCGGAGCTCATTGATGAGGTTCTTGAAGAAGTCGCGGCACTTTTCGAAGTCTTCGAAATCGTAATCCCTGCCACAGATATCCAGCACCAGGTCTAGCATGAAGCGCTGACGCTCCAGCGGACACAGTGCGTCGATGGCATCGAAGGCATCCTGCTGCAGGATGACGAAATCCACCAGTTCACTCTTCCAGAAATTCACGTGGTAGCTCATGGGGACGCCGTCGTCGCCGAGGATGTTGATTTGCTCGGAGGCTTCCTTTCCGCGGCGGACGATATTCTTGGCCCACAGCACTTTGTCCACCCATCCTTTCTCTACCGTTTCGTCCAGGTACTGGCGAATCTCGGGATAATCCAGGTATTTGGAATAGGACTCCAGCGGGCCGACGGCCGGGTAACGCTTCTGGTCTGCACGAGCCTGCTCCAGGGCATAGAAGCAGCGGGCTGCCTTCTTGGTGCTCTCGGTAACGGGCTCCTTGAGGTTACCGCCGGCGGGGGATACCGTGCCGATGAAGGTGACGGCGCCGGTCTGCCCGTTGTTGAGCACCACCATGCCTGCGCGGGAGTAGAAGTTGGAGATGATGGCCGAAAGGTCCACCGGGAAGGCGTCGGCGCCGGGAAGTTCCTCCATACGGTTACTCATCTCACGGAGGGCCTGGGCCCAGCGGGAGGTGGAGTCGGCCAGGAGGAGGCACTTCAGACCCATGGCCCTGTAGTATTCGCAGATGGTCATGGCGGTGTAAACGGAGGCCTCACGGGCGGCCACAGGCATGTTGGATGTATTGCAGATAATGGTGGTACGCTCCATCAGGTGACGGCCGGTATGGGGGTCGATGAGTTCCGGGAACTCGGTAAAGATTTCCACCACCTCGTTGGCACGTTCACCGCAGGCGGCCATCACAATCACATCGGCGTCTCCCTGCTTGGCGATGGCGTGCTGGAGCACGGTTTTTCCGCAGCCGAAAGGACCGGGAATAAAGCCGGTACCGCCTTCGGCGATGGGATTCAGGGTGTCGATGACGCGGACGCCCGTTTCCATGATTTTGTTGGGACGGGGCTTTTCCTTATATCCTTTGACGGCCACTTTCACGGGCCATTTCTGTACCATGGTGACGGGAACTTCCTCTCCCTGTGCATTGACCAGGACGGCGATGGTGGTGTCCACGTTGTACTGGCCCGCTTCCTTGACGGACTTTACGGTATATTCGCCCTGGAAGGAGAACGGAACCATGATTTTATGGGGCAGCCAGCCTTCCTTGACCTCTCCCAGCCAGTCTGCGGCGACCACCTTGTCTCCGATATGGGCCAGGGGAGTGAAGTCCCACAGTTTCTTTCGGTCCAGCGGATCGGTATATTCACCGCGCTGCAGGAACACATTATCCATGGTGGCCAGGTTGTTCTGCAGACCGTCGTAGGTGCTGGACAGCAGGCCGGGGCCCAACTGCACTTCCAGCATCCGTCCTTCGAATTCAACGGTGTCGCCTCCCTTGAGGCCGCGGGTGCTCTCGAACACCTGCACGGAAGCGTTGTCTCCGGCCACCTTGATTACCTCTGCCATCATCTTCACGCCTTGGAGGTCGATGAAGCAGATTTCATTTTCAGCAACCGGCCCGTCCACCTTAACGGTGACGAGGTTACTCACGATACCGGTAACTATTCCTTTTGTCTTCATATATGGTTTGCTTATTATTCTTTATAATTAACGCCCGTGAAGGTGCCTCTGACCTCGTTTACCAGTTCGCGGAACAGTTCCCGTCCCTTGTCGGGATCGAGGGCCAGCCAGCGGTTAACGATGTGCAGTTTGGCCACATAGGCCAGGACGGCGGTGATGTCGAAGTAATGGAAGGTTTCCAGCGAGGAGATTTTCTCCCAGGTGATGTCGTCCAGGGCTTTTTCCCTTCCCAGCAGGCTGTCCTGGGCAAGGGCCGATGCCACCTTCCTCTCTTCTTCGAATTCTCCCCCGCGGAAGCGGTAGAGGTCGATGTCCAGGTTCTCGTCCTCCTCCGTTCCCGCTCCGGTGATGAGGTCCTGGCCGTCGGGACGGCCCAGTTCCCTGTTCAGAAAGCCCACTTTGGCGTTGCGGAGGTTGAGGTCGAAACGGAAATACTCCCGCAGGAACTTGACCGGATGGGCCAGCGCCAGGGCGTAGAAGTCCGGATTGAGTTCATCGGCATCAAAGCCCTTGAGGAGGAAATCCAGCGCTCCGGCATCCTTTTCCGAGAGGTTGCTTCGGATTTGGTCCGTGATGCTCCTGAAACCTTCGCCGTCTTCGTATTTGAAATCGGCCGTGAGATAGGGGAGGCTGGAGATGATATACTCGAAATTGCTCATGGGCTATCCGAAAAGGATTTTCTTGGTAGCGGGGCGGAGATAATCTCCGATGAGTTGCCGGAAACTCTCATCCGTGAGGCTGATGAAATAACTGCCGTCCTTGGGGCCGATCTTGAAGCCGCCTTCCACCTTCTTGGAGAAGGAAGCCTCTACGCCCTTGCCAAGGGTCTTGGCCAGTTCTCCCTGAACGAAAGGCTCAAGTTCTTTCTGCAGTTTCTCGGGAAGAAGGAGGGCGATGTCCGTGCTCTCCTGGGCGCTGAAGCGTGCCGCCACGGCGCTGATGATTTCCTTGAGGAATGCGGTTTCCGAAAGGGCGTTTTTCACGGGGGCGTCCACAGCCTTGCTGACGATGAGATTCTCGATGCCGGCACGGGTGGCCTGAAGGGCCTGGGTGGAAGCCATCTTCACGTCGCCTTCCATCTTAATGCGGTAATCTTCAGCCTCTTTGCGGGCGTTTTCCATAATGACAGCCGCTTCTTCTTTGGCTTTCTTTACGATGGAGTTGGCTTCTTCTTTGGCTTGGGCCAGAATGGCTTCGCCTTCTTCTTTTCCTTTTGAAAGACCCTCGTTATAGAGTTTTTGGGTCAGTTCCTGGAGTTTGTCCATATGCTTAAAGTTATCTTAATGTATGCATGCGTATTTTGCAAATATAACAAAAAAACTTCCTTTCTCCCATAGTTTTTCCTTATATTTGTATCAAAAGAAGACATTGTGAAAAAGGTTTTTGTCTGTTTTCTAATTGTGCTCCTGGCAAGTTTCCTTTCCGTTGCCCAGGAGCAGCCCAAGACCGGCTGGGTTTTCACGCCCATGCCCAATCTGGGCTATACGACGGATACCGGCGTCACGCTGGGAGCCTTTTCAGACTTTTTCTATTATGGGGACGGTAGTTCCTATCCCAACTTCCTGCACCATGCCGGGTTCTCGGCGGCCTATGCCACCAAAGGGTCCTGGTATGCGCATTTCTATTTCGAATCTCCCTCGCTCATCGAGGGGCATCGCCTGAATGCCAGCGTCACCTACCGGGATGCCATGGTGAATAACTTCTATGGTTTCAACGGAATAGCCTCGCCCTATGATGCCCTCTTGGATTTGAATGTAGAAAACCGGACGGCCTGGTACACCAATCACCGGCGTTTTTTCCGGGCGTCAGGCTCCGTGATGGGAGGTATCGGCGCGCATCTGGACTGGATGGGAGGGTTTGTATTCCGCCATGTCCGCATGGCCGATTTTTCCCTGGAAAAATACGATTCCGGGAACAGCCTTTTTATGGCCTATCGCGACATCGGCCTTATCCGGGAAGACGAGTTCGCCGGAGGAACCTCGCTGGAGTTCAAGGCAGGCCTTGTCTATGATTCCCGTGATGTGGAGCTTTCCCCGAATAAAGGGATGTATGGGGAACTGTACCTGGTGGGCAATGCGGCCCTGGGGCAGTGGAAATACAGTTACGCGCAGTTTGTGGGCCATTTCCGGC
>ONTQ01000124.1 GCA_900320795.1 uncultured Bacteroidales bacterium | reverse complement strand
TCGTCCAGGAAGAGCGTGCCGCCATCGGCTTGCTCGAACTTCCCCATGTGGTCTGTGTGGGCATCGGTGAATGCGCCCTTGACATGGCCGAACAGCTCGCTTTCGAACAGCGTCTCGGTGATGGCCCCTGCATCGACGGCGACCATCGGTTTCTCGCTCCGGAGGCTGTGGGCGTGGATCTCACGCGCCAGCACGTCCTTGCCGGTACCGTTCTCTCCGGTGATCAGGACCGTCGCATCGGTAGGGGCGATCTTGTCCAGCGTCTTCCCGATGTTCTTCATGGCCGGGGATGTGCCCCAGAACATGGGGCTGTCCGATTTCTGGTCAAAAGAAGAATGAGTGTCCCTTTTCAGGGCCTTCCTTGCCTTGTCCCGGGCGGCGGTCAGTACCTCGATCAGCTTGTCGTTGTCCCAGGGCTTCACGATGAAGTCGAAGGCTCCCCTCTTCATCCCTTCCACGGCCAGGGCGATGTCGGCGTAAGCGGTGAACAATACGACTTCCACCTCCGGCACCATCTTCTTGATTTCACCCGCCCAGTAAAGCCCTTCGTTGCCCGTATTGATGTTTGTGTAGAAGTTCATGTCCAGAAGCACCACATCCGGCCGGTACTGCTCCAGCGTCGAAACGAGCGTGGAAGGCGAAGGTATCGTCTTCACCTCGGCGAAGTGAAGGGGCAGCAGTATCTCCAGCGCCCGGCGAATGCCCTGGTTATCATCTACGACCAGTATTTTCCCAATCTTGGAAGCCATTGTCAAATCAGTCTTTTACGCACGTACACGAGTCAAATTCCCCAAACAGCGCAACACGCATATAGTCAGGCACTTGCATTTCAATCGGCCCGTGTAAAGCCGTAAAGCCTCCTTACAAAACTGTAAAGAGTCTTTACAAAGGTACAACATTATTCGGAATCCCCGTGCCCGGACATTACTTCTGTTCCAATGCCTTTTCCCTCTTTTGGGACGGTTCGATCACGATCCGGATTCCCGTGGATGTTTCCCGGTATCTGACGACCCGGGCTCCGTTGTTCATCGGTCACGGCTACGCTCTTTTTGGAGGGGTTGTCCGCGTTCACCACGACCATCTTCATGCCGACGACCGGATTCCCCTCCTTGTCGGATACATAACCACGGACCGTCTTGGCATTCACCATCACAGCACTCATAAGGGCCACCATCAGAAGAACAAAATTGCGTTTCATACTTACAGGAATTAGATTGTTAAACATCAGTTTTGCATTTGCCTCCTCCCGAATCACCCTCCGTGCCAAACTGCGTAATACTTTAACAATCAGTATATTCCTTAAAAGCTGTTACTGTAAAACGCGCTTTACACTTTACAGAAAACGTAAAACCTCATTTACAAGTCCAAACAAAACCTCACCACAACCTCCCTCGGCCTTAAATACGTCAAAGTATAGGACTGCACCGCGGAGGAGATATGCACCCGTTCATATTGCGAAGTCCCCACCAGGTTCCGGCCGGCCAACGACAATTCCCACCGATCCGCCTTGTAACTGACCGACGCATCGCAGAACCAGTTCACGCCGAAGTCCTTCTCGCTGCTGTGGTACAATTCGTTGTGCAGGGACACCATCCACCTCTTTGCCGGCAGGAAGTTCAGCTGCATCCGATGCTCCCAATCATTCACGCCGGCCGTCGCAGCCCCATCCACGCTGCGCCTGGTCATCTCAAGCAGGGAGCCGCCTTCCACGGTCATCCACCGGGCAGGCCTGAAAGAGTAATCCACGCTCGCCGTGTATCCTGCCGTCCTGGCATCCACCACCTTACCGGCAGACAGATAGCTGTAGTCGCTCCGGAGGGCCGATCCGGAAAAACCGATCACCGTCCTGCACCAGGAGAATGATTTGGAAATCCTGCCGTCCAACAAATATGTGTTTGCGTCATACGTCTGGCCGCTTGCCTGTTGTATGTAAATGCCTGAATCGATGGCATTGGCATAAAGCAGATTTCCCTTGCTCCGGGTGAATACCGGGTTGATGCTGAAGAATAGGCCATAAACCGGATTCCGGTAGGAGTACGTCCCGGAAACGGTATGGGACAGCTGGACATCCGGGATACCCGTGCCGACGTATTGGCTCCTGTAAGAAGTATAGACCGGCGCATCCACAACCTTCATCCCCTGTATCGGGCTGGCGGAAAGCCGGTAATAAACCAAAATCGAGGACGTGGGGGAGAACTTCCAGTTCCAACGTACAGTTGGTTCGAAACAGACGCCCTGCCGCACGTTCTGGTCATACTGCCTGCGCTGGTAGCTTATCCTCAGGATGCCGTCCAGCTTGTGGCTCCCGAACTCGCGCTGCAGGGCCGGTTCGGCATAGGGCATCAGCAGGCTCCAGAGGTGGTCGTTGATTTGCTGCCGCCTGGCATCCATGCCCAATTTCCCGCTGAACATCCATTTGCCGATGCGATGCGACACACTGGCATAATTGCGCGTAGATAACAGCCCCAGGTCCATCATCTCCTGTTTCCCATCGAGCGTAAGCAGTTGCCCGGGGAGCCAGGTATAACCAGTGGAAGAGAACAGTCTCCAAATGTGCCCGTCCTTTGTCGTATGCGACATCGATAGGTCTTCCGACACGCTCCGCTTCCAAGGCCTCACCATCAAATCCGTCGCATTGCCGTCCAGGTTCATCACGCCGGAGCTGGCATCCCAGTCCGCATAGACCTTGGTGCGGCTGTTCAGATAAGTCTTTGCGGAGTTCAGGGTATATTCCACTTCTCCCTTGACTTCCCGGCGGCGCCCGGTCACATCCCAATCCTCCACGACAACCGGCATCCCGGCGATGGTCAGGTAAGTGGTCCGGCTGCAGCTCTGCTGATGCTCCCGGTCCAGAAGTCCGCTCACCTGCAGGCGCAGCTGGGAGTCGGCCCCGGTCTTCAGCAGCCAGTTCCCGGCCAGCAGGTGACTGGAATTGAAGGTGTATCTCTCCCGCTCAAACTCCGGCCCGCTAAGGGAAATCATATCCAGCAGGCCGTTTTCCATCCTGTAGCCGGTCAAATCCGTCAGGTCCACCACCTCAGCGCCGATATCCTTGCCGGTATTATTGTTCTTGTATAGCATCAGGGTCTGGAAATGCTTATTGAACTGCATCCCCATCAGGCGGTTATCGTATAGCCACTCCTTGCCGTATCCTCCACCCAAATCGGCCAGTCCTGACCAGGTGGATTTTGCCTCGTCCTTCAGTACCAGATTGATAGCTGCCTGCTCGCTGAAGCTCACATCCCGGAGCGACTTGATGGCCTGGTGATTCTCCAGCACCTGCACTTCCTTCACCTTGTCGGCCGACAGGTTCTCGCTGGCCAGCGCATACTGGCTTCCCATCAGATCCATACCTTCGATGTAAAACTTATTAATGGGTTTGCCCTGGTACTCGATGGCGCCGCTGGCCTTCACCTCCAGCCCCGGCATCTTGCCGATGACATCGGCAATAGACCGGTCCTGCGCCTGCTTGAAACCGCCCACCGAGTAGGTCAGCGTATCACCACTCTCTTTGATGCGTTCTGCCGTGACAGCAACCTCCTTCAACTGGAACCCTCCGGCCTCCATCCGGATCTGCTGGCCATCCTTGAACTGTCCTGCAGGAATGCTGACAGTCTTGAACCCCATAAAACTGGCGGTAATCTTCTCCAGACCTGCCGTTTCCTTCAACTGAAAAGCCCCGTTTGCTCCGGTGACGGCAAAGCTGAGTACCTTCCCGTCCGGGCCGTAAGCCATCACATTGGCCCCGGCAAGCGCCTTGCCGGCATCGTCCACGACAATGCCGGAGAGTGGCTCCTGGGCGAAGGACAAAACCGCCGATTGCAGCAGGCAGAGGATGAAGGCCAAGCGTTTCATCTTACTCCAGATCCAGGTAGTTCTGCTTGGGACGGCTTTCATTGAGGTCGATATCCTTGCCGTCTTCCGACACGACTTTCACCACCGTGCGGCTGTCCACACCCATTTCCCGGAGCTTGTCGGCGTACGATTGCCCGTTGGCTTTTTCCCGAAGCTCCATATATTTCTTACGGGTGCATTTGACAGCTTTGTCCTTGCGGGATAGCTCCACAACCGCATCGGCAGGATCCTGCTCAAGACCTACGGCGGTAAAGTGGAACAGCCCGTCGGCATCCTCCGCATCCAGAATCAATCCAGGCAGTCCGCCCAGGATGTAAGGGCCGAAGGCCAAGGGGATTTCCGGAGCGAACCAAACCGTCCAGTCACGGCCATACACCCTTGCCTTTGCCTGGAGACAGGCATACCCGCATACTGTCGTGTCCCTGCCGGTCGTTTCCCAGGACATCTGCGGAAGCTTCTCCTCATACCACATCTTATCGCTCACGATATCATTGAGGTAAGTGTACCTCCCGTCTGCCGAGGGCTCCACGAGCACTTCAAGGGGATTTGGGTTCGGGAATTCGCTCCTGATGGTCCGAAGCCTGGCCATCACAGAAGTGACATCATTGTCGCCCACCACTTCATCAATCACATTGTCCTTCGCCCGGTTGCTGGGGCTATAGAATACGGTGCTCGTTTCGCCGATATCCAGATGCCAGCGATAAACCTGACGCTGGGGCCCATATTGAGCATCGCAATCATACGTCACGCGGTACTGCGCCTTTTCCTGTGCGCCGGCCATCAGGGCCGAGAGCATCATCACGAAAACAAGAATCTTTTTCATCGTAATATGTGTTATTGTCATTCTGAGCAAAACTTATTGTCATTCTGAGCAAAGCGAAGAATCTGCCGCAAAAGTAACCTTTGCCGTTCGGATTCTTGGTTAACGAAGCGTTAAGAGAATGTTAACAAGTGTTAACGGCCACCCGAAATCCCTTGATTCTTGCTACCTTTGCCCTGTGAAATGCCGTAAATCATATCTTCTGCCTCTGCTGGCCATCATCTCCCTGGCAGCCATCGCGGCGTATGAGCTTTACTGGATAAAGGGACTGTACAAGACCCGCCGGGAAGCGGCCATTTCCGAAATACGGGTTTCCATCACCTGGGCGGAGATGGAGGAACTCACCGCCCGGCGGAAACAATCCTCGGACAGCGTACATTTCTCGGCGCAGGTTTACGGCGGAAGCAATGTCCGGCTTTCGAAAATCGTCTCCACCCAGTTTGCTTCACCAGGGGACAGCATTCCCAAGGCCATCACGGTCGCCAAGATGGATAAGCCCTTTGAGGCCGACATTCTCGGAAAAGCGTCCGGCAGGACGAACCTTCCCGTCATGGACAGCATCCTCACGCACCGCCTGGATTCCCTGGGCTATCCGCTGGAGCACCGGATTGTCCTGATGGACGGGGAAGAAGTCCTGGCCGAGACCCAGACGCCGGCGTACACTTCATCCTCACGGGATGAGCACATATCCATGACATCCATCGCCAACCGCGGTGCCGGATATGAACTGTACTGCGAACCCATGACCGGTTCCGTCCTCCGGGGAATGATTGGCGTCCTCCTGATGTCTACCGGCATCCTCCTCATCCTGGGACTGGTATTCTATCTGATGATGCGGGCCCTGCGCAAGCAGCGCGAGCTGGACGAAATGAAGTCCGACTTCACCAGCAACATGACCCACGAGCTGAAGACCCCCATCGCCGTGGCGTATGCAGCCAACGATGCCATGCTGGTCTATGGCCTTGACAAGAATCCGGAAAAACGGGAAGAATATCTGAAGGTCACCCGGGAATC
>ONTQ01000123.1 GCA_900320795.1 uncultured Bacteroidales bacterium | reverse complement strand
CATAAGCGGCACCATGATACAAGACTCTATCCTCTAAGCCTGATGCCCTCAGAAGTGCTTCCAAACCCTCTCTGTCCAATTCAGCCGTCTCTCCACCTGCAATATCAGCCCGGAAAGAAAAACCCTTCTCCTTCAAGATCCCGCAAGCACCGACAAAGTCGAAAATCCCCTTGGAACGGAGGAGGTTGGATAAAAAGAGTATCGTCGGAACAGGGGAATCCGGCACCACGGGAAGGGGCATTTCCGCGACGCCGTTCGGGCACACGAAAACCCGTTCCAATGGAACGTATTTCCGGATATCCGGATAGAGTCTTTCGGAGAGCAGAATCACCTTAATATCTGAGAAGAATCTGGAATAGAGATGGTTATCCAACCATCGACCTTGGTGATCGCTCACGCCTGCATTGTGCATATGGGCGATGACACGGCACCCTTCCCGCTTCAGCATCCTGACTAGGACATAATCCTTCAGGAAACCCGGACGTTTGGAGGTCGGGGTCACATAGACCAGGTCCGGATTCCATTCCCGGACCGTCTTCCGAACTTCCCGGAGAAGGTGGAAAAGAAAAGCCACTTTCCGGAAGGAAAAACGTTCAATCTCTCCCAGCGTCCTTGACGCAGACAAATTGATGAAGCGGGTATCGAAAGAATCCGCAACCTGGCGGCTGTCCCGGATCTGCGCACCCACCATCGACGCTCCATGGAAGGGCGGCGGAAGATGCAGGATGAACAGGATGCGTTTGCAGCCAGTCACGGTTCTCGAAGCGATTTTCTCCATTGACGATATTCCCTGACCAGGCAGAAATAAAGACTAAGCATGGAACAGATTCATCAAACGGGTCCAGGCCCGCAGAGGCAGACTGTGGTAATGCAAGGCACATCGGCGGATAGATGGGATCACTCTCACATCGGCGGGCAGCTTAAAAGAGCGCCGTGCCATAGGGGCCATCCGAAATCGGAAACGGTTAAAAGCGTAGCAATGGGTTCCTTCCCCATTGAAACCCGTTGACGGGTCCACCAGCGATTCTATCGGGAACAAGGATACCTTTGCTTGCAAGAACTGGCTGAAACAGAAACGGATGGCCCAGGAACTGTTCTTTCCTTCCATCCACTCGCGAAGCATATGGGCGCAATCGGATCCACCCCAGCGATTGAAGGCAAAGCCGTACTTCTGCAATGATGCCGGCGATGGATTCCAGTCCACCGACAGCCAGCGATCTTTCCAAGTCGCCCATCCCCAAGAGGAACTGCGGGGACAGAAATATGCATCATACCCATACCCGGAGGGAATCCGGACCTCGCTGGAATAACCGCATATGGAGAACACTTCAGGGACATCCCGGTACCGTTCCAATCCGGCGTTCAAATAAGTCAGGAAGCCGGGATGCGTCATCAGGTCATCCTCCAGGACAATGACGGAATCAAAAGCGTCAAACACCTGTTCAACCCCCGAAATAACGGATGTCGCCAAACCACGGTTCACATCAGAGCAGACGATATCCACACTCCTAAACCCCCGGGCGGCCCGGGCCACCTCCCGCACAGCTGCCACCTTTTCTGCATCATCCTCGCTTCTGGGGCCATCCAAGCGGATGAAAAGAGACGTCTCGGAAGCCAAGTCATTTGCCGCCAAGGACTCCAGCGACGCATGTAGGGTGTCAGGACGATTGAAGGCGAAAAGGATTACGGGCGCCGGCATAGATCACGGAACTGTTTGAGGTGGAAATAGAGCGGGAAACAACGGTTCATCAACCTGATTTCGGTTTTATGACGAGTGTAGTGGACGATGGGCAAAGGAAGGACCGCGTCCAGTCCGGCTTCCTTATGAAGCGCAGACGGTGAATATCCGGCCGGTGCCGCCCGACGGATCATTTCCAGGATAATACTCCGGCAGGTAGATGCATATAAGGCCGGATCAACGACCCTCTCCGACGCCGCCGCAAGAGCCCAGGATGCTTTCTTGAAATAGTCCGGATCCATCTTCCGAGAGACGCTGTCCGGACGCTCCATGACTTGATAGAACGGAATGTCCAGGAACTGGACGCTCCCGCAGGCGGACAGACAGGCAGACATGAAGACCAAGTCCTCGGAAAGGGGTATCCCTTCGGCAAAAGAGAGCCCCGAATCACTTAAGAAGCGTCTCCGAAAGGCACAACCCCAGACACTCCCCCGCAGATAACCGCTCCGGATTACATCCTGTTTCGAGCAGACCGTCCGATCGGCAAATAGCCGGTGCCAGGGGTATTTCTCCGCGGTCGGCCCGAAACTCCGCATCACGACAATATCGGGAGTCGCGGAAGCCAAAGCATCAGAAAGACGACTGAGGGCTCCGTCCATTAGCTTGTCGTCGGAATCCAGGAATACAATGTATTCGCCTTGTGCCCGCACAAGTGCTACATTCCGGGCTGCGGACACGCCCCGGTTTGGCTGACGGACCAAGATGACATCCGGAAAGCCCTCGACAAGAGATGCCGTTCCATCCGTGGAACCGTCATCTACAACGATTATTTCAGCGTCGGCACCCGTAATCGATTGCAAGCATTCGGCCAGGGTATCGGAGGCATTCCAGGCGGGAACGAGGACGGAGATGGTCATCTACTCCTAATTATTTGATTATTTGACAAAAGACTGCCAGGATCGTCTTTCCGGATGTAAAGCCGCATCCGGCCGTCACAAACGTTGTCATATATCTTGTTCCCAACATTGGGGCAGGTAATCTTGCTTTTGGGTTTGCGTCCGACCCGAAAGCAACGACGGAGATCGATGCTGTAGCCGTTCAAGATACGAAATACGCGGTTGCCGGTAATTTCCACGTTGACAGTTCCATCGTCAGCAAAGATACCCCGGTTCCCATGCGGGCCCTGGATGTCGTGGATATGGTTGTTCCTGATGAGGGCCCGGGTGTTAATCGTACTGACATAGATGGCACCTGCATCGATCAGGGCACGAGGAACTCCCCGCCGGAATGCAGGAGACATGCATATCTCATTCTTTTCGACTACTCCGGAGGTTCCGAATCGGTCCGGTTGCGTGTAATGGATACCCACACTGACAGCCGAATAGGAGAAATCCTCAATATAGTTCTCCGCAATCCGATAATCCTTTGCCAGGCAATGGATGACCGGGGCATTGGTCATCATCAAGCCGTTGTCAAGAAAGCGATTGCGTTCAATGCGGACATTCTGTCCGCCCTCCCCGATTTCAATGCAGGAGAGATAGTTATTCTTAAAAAGACAGCCTTTCACCAGCAAATGGTCCGTTTCCTCGGAACAAATGACCGAAGAACGAATTCCGGAGAAGTTGCATCCAATAATCTGCACGCTTCCGGCTCCCAGCCGGTCAATACGAACCAAAGGTTCCCCTTGCTTGTTCCCCAGGAAAGAGGGGCCTTCGATGGATAGGCTTTTCAACTTCGAATCGGTGACGGTCAAGAATGCAGAAACGCCGCAAGCATGTAAATCTGTCCGGACGGGTGGATGGCAGAGGATACACCGGGGCAGACAACGGCCAAACCGGAGTTCCGACCACATGGCCGTCCCGTAATCCTGATCCTTTCGGAAAAACAGCCAACCCCGACGGATCTTCTCGACCGGATAAACCGCACCCTTGAACCACTGGGAAAGGATGATATGACATCCTTCCATCTCCTCCTCGCTATGGTCCGCTTCATCCAAACGAATCATATACAGCCCGCGGCTGAAAGGCACCGGAAGCGGCCAGCTGCCGGCTTTCCGAACTTGTTCCCGGACATCGACAGGTTCCTGGGTGGACAAATCCACATAGCCTTTGTCCAGATGATACTCCCGCCCGGTTGAGATAGCAACCAGGACAGCCCCCTTGCCCGAAATGCGCAGATGAAAATCTGGACGTTCCATACCATCGAGGATCAGATGGTTTTCCCGGAAAAAGTAGATACCGGGCAAAAGCCGGACATCCGCCAAGGTATCGCTCGATGAAAGGGCTGCCTCGACGGAATGCTGAAGCAGGTCGAAGTCGGCCTGGTTCCTCACCACAATCCGGTTTCCGTAAAGCATGGCGGGGACCAGGATCAAGAGCAGCAGGACAAAATACTTTTTCATCGTACGATTGAATGGTATCGACGGATATGCTGTCTCTCCCTTAGGCGCTCCTTCTGTTTCTTCGCGGCATAGAATTCCGCATCCGAATAAAACAGGTAGAAATACAGGCAAAGCCAGAGGCTGTAACGTACGTTCAGGAAATAAGCAATGGTCATCGCGCTCACGAGGATAAACAAGGCATTGGCACGGACCACGTAAGAATGGTTCCTGAACAATCCCCGAATCACATAGACGAGTACCGTCAGGGTCGGAATAATGCCGAACTGATGCCAGAAACCAATCAGTCCCAGGTCGGAATGATAGATACCTTCCATCTGGAGCTGCTCTACGATGGGATGGACATGGCCGGATACAAAGCCGTTACCCCATAGATAGGATGGCCAACCATTCACCCCGGAGACGAAGTAACCAAAGGCTTTCACGCGGTTGTATTCTGGATTAGTCAGATTACCAACCGTTTCTTCGAACAAGCTGGAAACATAGGTGAAGGCAGCCAGGATGAACATGGCGAAGAATAATCCAATTATCACTTCCGCCGCCAATCGGCGACTGGCTTTCTTTTCGAACAGGACTACGAAGACGATCACGGCATCTACAAGAAGA
>ONTQ01000199.1 GCA_900320795.1 uncultured Bacteroidales bacterium | reverse complement strand
CGCCTTCCCCTTCAGGGGAAGGTGGATTTCGGAAAAATGGCTTGCTTTTTTCCCGAAAGACGGATGAGGCCGCCTCCGCCCCGCTGCCGCGCCTCCCGCGTCGCAAACGCGCTGGACAGGATACGATCAATATGATAGAATAAAAACAGAATCCGAAGAAAGGAGAACTCCGGCATGGCGGAAAAGCAGTACGTTGCGATCGACCTCAAATCCTTCTGCCGTGAGCTGGTCATATATGACAGCCAGATCATAATAGATATTGGAGTCAAGATCATAGTATTTCCCGTCGATCGGCAGGTCCGCGATGAAGGCAATCTCTCCGTTTACATCGGTGGTTTTCTGCTCGATCAGGGTGTCCTTTTCGATCAGGGTCTTCCCCTCTTTCGATTTGATGTCTTCCGCCGTATACAGCCCGAAGATCGCGCCTTTCAGCGGGGATTCGGTTTCCTTTTCCTTCTTCACAAGGTGCAGGGAGACCTTCTGCCGGGCGTTCTGCCATTTTTCGTCGTATACCACGATCGGGGTATCCTGGTCGCGGTAGGAGAGGTCGACATAGCGCGGGGCATTGTCCAGCACATAGCCGTAGGCGGTTTCCTTCTCCACCACATAGTATTTGCCGACCGGGAGATACCCCAGCTTCGCAATGCCGGTATCGTCCGTGGTAATGGTCCCAACCAGATCATCCTTTTTGTAATAATCCGGCTGGGTGTCATCCGCCGCATTGATATCCTCGGCTGCGTATACCTCGAAGGTAACCGGAGACAGGTTCCCGGAGACATATTCAAAGAAATGCTCCACGGTACCCTTGGCGTTGTCCAGGAGGCTTACCTTATCCAGGAACTCGCCCTTTTTGTTGATGATCAGCAGCGCCGTCGGGACTTCATCCTTCATTTCCACCTTTTGGATCTCGGCCGTATCCTTCACGGTAAAGACCACATCGGTAGCACGGATATAGCCGTAGGGAGCGAACTCCTCCCGGAGGACATAGGACTCGCCCGCCGTCAGGCATTTCACCACATGGGGTTCATTCTTCACGGAGGTCCAGCGTTCGATTACATCCCCCTTCCGGGTCAGGATCGTCAGCACGGCACCCTCCAGCTCCGTCCCGGTCGTGATATCCGACTTGGTGAATTCGAAGATGGTAGGCTCATTCTTCTTCACGAACATAAGCTTCACGACCGGCACATCCTGTCCCTGGTAGGCAGCATCGAAATCCAGGATCTCATCCGAAGACACATACCCATCCGGTGCCTTATGCTCCTTCACATAGTACTGTCCCAGGGGCAGGTCCTTTGTAAAGACGGCCTTCCCGTCCGCTCCGGAGGTCATTTCCTCGATCAGGGTATCCGCTTCCACCAGCACCTTTCCATGGTCCCCCGAAGCAATGGCCGATTTCGCGTACAGGCCGAATACTGCGCCTTCCAGCTTCTTCCCGGTTTCCGCATCCTGCTTCTCCACGGAGATCTCCACCTTCTGGCGGTCATTCACGAACTCCGCCGTCTGTTCGACCACCGGGGTTTCCTGGTCCGCATAGGCAAAGGTGACCGTCTGCGGCTCCGTGTTCAGCGCAAAGCCAAACGGCGCTTTGGTCTCCTCAACCCGGTAGGTCCCGAGCGGCAGGTCCTCCACAACGGCCGTGCCGGAAGCATCGGTGGTCACAGTGGCTACCAGCGTATCCTTCGCGTAGATTGAGATCCGGTTCCCGTCCGCATCCCTCTGGTGATCCGGGGTATAAATGTCCTCGTCCGCATAGACGGCAAACTCCGCATCCGCAAGATCCGTCATTTCATAGCCGAAATCCTTGTCATAAGAGGAAAGGACTTCACCCTTCTTTTTGATGGTCAGCTTTCCCTTCACGGGCTGGTTTTCCATTGCCACCTCGATGACCGCATCCCCGGAAGTACCGTCCATCTGGTACGCTGTATTGGAGTCCACCAACACCTCGAAGGCATTGTGGTTCAGTACATAGCCGTATGGAGCCGTCACTTCCTCGATCCGGTAATGCCCGATCTTCAGGTTGTTCGGCAGGATCAGGTACCCGTTTTCATCCGTGAAATACGATTTGTGCGTCACAACGGACGGATAAGTGGTCACCTGCTCCACGTACTGTTTGTTGTCCAGGTCATAAACCTTGAATTCGGTCTTCGCCAGCAGCACCGGCTTCTTTGTTTCATCATCTTTCTTGATGATCTTCAGTTTCGCCTCGAATTCATCATCCAGCAGAACCCGCCACTGCTGCGGTTCATTCGGATGATTCTCGGAGATCGTAACCTCAAAATCATCTACCGGCGTGAAATTGTGCGGCGTGGTGGTTTCACGAACAATGTATTTGCCGTAGGGAATCGGGATGGATACCGCATGGCCCTTGGCATCGGTGAACATTTCTGTCTTGCCGTCCGCCGTCAGGACAATCGGCTTTGCCTTTGAGAAGTCGAAGCTCCCGTCCTTCTTTTTGGTGAGCGAGCTGATGAGATACACGGAGAATCCCACGCCTTTCAGCAGGTCCGCATCGGTCTGGCCGTTATTGGCGGCCTTAATCAC
>ONTQ01000119.1 GCA_900320795.1 uncultured Bacteroidales bacterium | reverse complement strand
CGAACATCTCCCGCTCGCGGTTGATCCAGCAGGCGCCTAGCCCGATGGAGTGGGCTGCGTTCATCATGTTGCCGAGCACGAGGGAAGCGTCCTGTACAGCGTTCCGCCATATCTCCGGCTTGGAAGCGAACACCAGAACGTAGGTGGGAGCACCGTAGTACGGGTCATTTTCAGTCCCCATAATCTCACCGTTCATCTTTGAGAGCTGTTTTCTGAGAATTGGGTCCTGGACGGCCACGATCCACGGGTCCTGAAACCCTTTTCCGGTGGGAGCCCAGGTGCCCGCCTCCAGGACGGCCCGAAGCTCTTCATCGGTGATCTGTTCGGGTTTATAGCTTCGAATGCTTCTTCGCGTTCTGAGCGCGGTTAATACGGCATTATCCATATTCGTATTGGTTTGTTGTTTGATGCTAGATAGTTAAATGAACACTTCTCCTTTCCCGGATCCAGCCTGGCCATTGACGTCCAGCTCCGCGGCAAGCGGCCATAACCGTTTGTAGTCCTTCTTCCGAATGAAGATAGGGGCATATAGTTCAGCCCCGCCGTCGGAGATATAACGGTATAGACCAGCCCTCACGAAGCGGTCCTTGATTCGTTTTCCATCGTGATAGGTCCCGAACTCGTACACGATGCAGACGGTCTCCCCGCCGTCGGTCTTCAGGAGGGCGCATTGGTTGGAGTCGGCAATCTGTCCGCAGGTGTGTCCGGATAGCGTGACTTTCTCCCCGGGAACGATATTACTCAGCACGACCCCTGTAAGCGCCAGGGTCGTAAAGCAGGAAGACAGGGTTACAACTGCGACGCAGAGAGATAGAATTCGGCGAAAAGTCTTCATGGTCGGTTCCCGTTAGGACTTATATTCCAGGCTTTTTATTTCTTCCAGAATCTCCTTCGTGTCTTCAAGGAGGTTATAGAGTCCGTCTTCGGAGAGGACTCCGGCCGGGTCGACTTCTTCCGGATTCAGTTTCCCGTTTTCGACAGCCTCGAAGTCTTCCTTCCACAGGCCGGAATCCATGTACCTTGCAAGGGCCGTGAGCGTTTCTCGGTTGTCCCGGAAGTCTTCATAATCATCGCTGAGATTGGCGACAATCTCAATCATACGGGCAAAGGCCAGGGACATCGTCCGGATGCGCACCTCCTGACTCTCGGCCTCGTCAAGAAGGATGGGCTTCTGGTGTGTATGCTCACCCTCTTCGTCCTCGTATGGGTCATAATTGGGGTCGAACCACTCGGGACCGCTCCGGAGGATGTATTCGTGAATCCAGTCAATCAGTCTTGACAGGAATGCTATGATGAACCCGATGAAGCAGAAACCCAGCAGAATCCCTTTCCACGTTTTCTCCGCCAGGAGAATCCCGATTACCAGGAGCAGCAGGAAGATGATGCCGTAAATGAGGTAGATAGGCATAATGGATTTTGGCGTCGTCGCCAGGGCGACAGCGGTCAGGCCGACAACGAGACAGGCGCAGGCGATGCTGAAAACGAGGAAGAACGTCGTATTATGAAAAGCGAATCCTGCTATCCCCAGCACGGACGAGCATACGATGAGGACCCTGAGAAGGTCAGTGCGGGTATTCTTGTTATTCGATTCTTTCATATGTAAAGGGAAAGGAGTTCTTTAAAAGATATGTCAAGTCCTGCTTTTTTAAGGGCGTTCAACTGTTTGTCATACAGCTGTTTGAGAATATCTTCTTTTTCTTCTTTTGATCCGAAATGTACTCTTCTGTGACAAGTTGGACAGAGGCAGACGATATTCTGTGTGCAGTCGATATTCCTATGACGCTCATCCCTGAAACGAATAGCATTACCATAAGTGCAGGGGATGAGGTGGTGTCCTTCCATATAGGGCGTTCCCTTTTCGGTCAGGAACGTCTTGTGGCCTGGGTCGACCGCACAAAGGAACCGGGCAGCGACCAGCGCACTCTTGGATACCCGGGCTTTCTTATTCACCACCTTGCTTCCACCCATCAGCATGAACTCGGGTTCCGTCGTGCTATTGTCCTCAGATACCATTCCTTCAGGTACGTCCTCTTCCTGAACCTGGCGCTGGAACAGCGGTGAGTCTTCGTCAACCGTGCTGTTGAGGTACTGGTCGAGATAAGCGATAATCTTGCGGTCAAGAGCCGGGTATTTCCCTTTGTAGAACCGCTGTTTGCGGAACATGTATGTGCTGTAGTCTGCAATCGGGATGATGAATTTGACGGGATAGTCGTCAAGATTATAAATGTTGTCAGACTCGATGCTATACGTGCAGTCTATCAGTGTGCCGTCCTCTTCAAGGGTCCTGTGCAAAGAGGGGTCGAGAATGCGTTCGCGGTGAACGGTGGCGTCATCGGTGAAAGCCACGATGACCCTGTTGCTTGTCTTGCGGAATTTGGTGGTGTAGACGACGATCACTCCGCTGACAGAGTCGTCATCGGCCTTTGCACCCAGGCGTTCAATACGCAAATCATCATGTGGCGGGCAATAACCATAGTACCTGCCATCCACGACATTAGGTCTCCGGTTGAAAAACTCATGCCCGGTGCGGTTGGCAACGAAGCTTCCTGATTGCAGGTCGATGACGACCATCGGTTTTCTTGCGAGATCTTTGTTCATACCTCTGCTGATTCAAAGGAACTAGTCAATATGATTCTGGCGGCGAATGGCCTCCAGGTAGAATGCTTTCCGCTGGTCTTGTGTGATGGGGTAACGGATGAGCCGGGAACTCTCCTTCAGCCCGTCATCGAGGTTGCAGACGAAAAGGTCGTCTATGTCGGCTATATAAAGCCTGTTATAACGGATGTCCTGATACTTTTGAAGCTGGAGCGTATAGTTCATCGCCTTGACGGCTTCGGACCTGTCCAGGTTTTCCCTGGAGAAGACATAAAGTCCCATCTTGTCAAAGCGCCCGTAGAATCCATTCCCGACCTTGGAGATTTTGCTTTCCAGAATGCGCCTCATGGGAAGCGCCATGGACCAGTAGGAGAGCTCCTTTATGCCGATGTACTTGCCTTTCTGGAGACCGTAAGCATAGCCGTTCTCCAGGATCTGCTCCATCTCTTCGTCCCTGGGGGCCGGAGTGATTCCTGCGATGTCCTTCAGGAGCTCTTGTTCGGCTCTCTTGCTTTCTTCCATGGCGCGAGTGACCTCGATACCGATAGAGCGGCAGTCCTCACTCTGGAGGTCCGGACGGTCCCGGTTCACGAGGCAGTCGAACTCGCTGCCCAACAGGGCCGAGAGCGAGATCTGAGCGTACTGCTCAAAGAAGCAAGTGCCGAAAGCGCGCTGGGACATAGGCTATTTACTGAAGAAGAAATAAAATGCGGCCCATTTGAGGGGGATTCCTTCCGCATGGCCGATAGTGCGGTAATTGGAATCCTGGACGGTTCCGTCAGACTTTACATGCCCAATCGTTCTGTAAGACGAATCCTGAATGGTTCCATCGCTTTTGATATGGCCCACCGTCCGGTAACTGTCATCCTGCACGGTCCCGTCGTCTTTCAGGTGCCCGATGGTCCTGTAGGAGGCATCCTGGACCGTCCCGTCACTTTTGATATGGCCAATGGTACGGTAAGATCCGTCCTGGATGGTGCCGTCAGACTTGATATGGGCGACGGTCCTGTATGAGCCATCCGTTACTCTCTGGGCCATGACGCTCAGAGGGAGGGTGCACAGAAGGCACAGAGTCAATAAGTAAAAAAGTCTTTTCATCACTTGAGAATAACAACCAATAATCCAGCCACGAGTCCTGCGGGAATCCCCAGCAGCATGCCGATGAGGGCACCCTTGATATGGAACCAGTAATCGTGGTAGTCTTTTACCATATCCTCTGTCCCCGGAATGACGAAATGCTTGTCATGGCAGAACCAGATGCAGTCCAACACCAAAGCGTCGAACCAGTTCACGACCGCCCAGAGGGCATAGGCCGTGAAGGCGCCACACCAGAAGGTGTTGCATCCATTGACGTACCGGACCAGCAGGCCCAGCAGTACGCCGAAGACAGCCATGGCCGTCAGTTTCTTCACGTAAAAGCCTGCTCCGCCCGGCTTGTTACTGGCATCAACGAGCCCCAGCTTATCACAGCGCTCAATGATGGCCGGGGGATAGTTGAAGACGGTCTTCACCGGGTCCCTGGACATCAGGAACACAAAGAGCGTGAAAAGAGCGCACGCTATGAGGGATTCTATGAGAAAGCCCATGGGTTAAAATTTGATATCATTGTATTCGTCCCCTCTTTGAAAGACTTTTTCAGCGTAGGGACAGATGGGGCGTATCTTGTATCCGTTCTCCCTGGCATAGGAGACGGCGGCATTCAGGAGCGCCTTGGCCACACCTTTCCCCTGGAAGGCTTCTTCCACTACGGTGTGCATGATGGCGAAAACGGTAGGGGTGGCCCACTCATAGGACAGGTATCCCATGTTCTTACCATCTTCCTTTGCGAAGAAGAAGCCGTTCTCTTCTCCTTTCCTGTGGACAATCTCCATCACTTGTTCTGTTTATAGGTGAGGGCCCCGGAAGGACAGGCGTCAATCTGGGCTATCAGTTCATCCGTTGTGGCGTTCTCCGGCTTGCACCAGGGCTTGGCCTTGGGGTTATAAACATTCGGGAGACGTCTCACACATTCGCCCGCATGCTGGCAAAGCTCAGGCTTCCAGATAATGGTGAGGTCTTCGGTTTTATACTCTCTCATTGTTTTGCGTAAGTTTTGGTAATAAACTTCTCTTTTTCAATAATGAAACTACCTTCAGTTCTATCTGTAAAACCTTTTAGAATGGGTAAAATGCCCTTTTTCCATGACCAATTATTCATTTTAAACAATTGATGATACTCATTTTCTAAACTATTTTCACCTGGTTTTTTATAAAAAAATCCATATTCACTGGCCAGACCTATGTTGGTCATTCCTCCAAAGTTTTCATCTAGATACTTTTTTTTGTCACCTG
>ONTQ01000228.1 GCA_900320795.1 uncultured Bacteroidales bacterium | reverse complement strand
ATTCAACTCAGTCCAGGGGCTGTTCCGTTTTCTTGGAGTAAAGCATTGCATCCTCTTGCCGTCAATCAGTTTATGCCGACTGTCAATCCATCCGAAGCAGAGTGCCTCCTCCACGGCATCAAGATACCAGAAATGCTTGTCATCTACAGGTCGTCCCCGTTTCACGTCAACCCAGCATTCTCTTTCGCTGGCGTGGTGGGCTTCGAGCCATGCACGGAACTCACTTCTGTTGGCTATACAGAGGATGTTATGCTCTTCCATAAAGTCCGATTTAACGCCCTAAAGTTAATCATTATCCGCCACTTGTCCAAACGAAAGGCCCCCTGGAGCGAATCCAGAGGGCCTGACAGGTTCAGGTCTCAGTCCCGGAGACTACGGCTCACCGCCACCGGCCGCGGAGCGGACGTTCCTATCGGCCTGCATCTCCAAAACCGTTATTCCGGAAAAAGTCGTAACTTTGTAAAGATTCTTTACAGTGGTGTAAGGAGTCTTTACGTTTTTGCGGTGGCGGAGGATTCCGTAAATGATTGATTTGACAATGGCTTCAAAAGTAGGGAAAATTCTTGTAGTCGATGATAACCTTGGTATCCGCAGGGCGCTGGAAATCTTGTTGCCTCTTCACTTCGCAGAGGTGAAGACAATCCCCTCGCCGGCAACGCTTGTGAGTTCGCTTGAGCAGTTTCGGCCGGATGTGGTGCTGCTGGATATGAATTTCAACACCAGCATCAATACCGGCAACGAGGGGCTGTACTGGGCCGGAGAGATCAAGAAGATGGTGCCGGAAGTGGAGGTGGTGCTCTTCACTGCTTATGCTGATATTGCATTGGCGGTGGAAGGGATGAAGCGCGGGGCCTTTGATTTCATTGTGAAGCCGTGGGATAATGAGAAGCTGATTGAGGTTCTCACTGCAGCCCGGGATAAGGCCAGGAAGGCAATGAAACGGGATGCCCGATCGGAGCAGGCCATAACGGCGGAGAGTCCGATGTTCTGGGGTTCCTCTTCTGCCATGAAGGCCATCCGCAAAACCCTGGATAAGATAGCGCCCACCGATGCCACTGTGTTGATTACCGGTGAAAATGGTACCGGCAAGGATGTGTTGGCGCGGGAAATCCACGCACACAGCCTCCGGAGCGGGAAACCCATGGTGGCGGTGGACGCCGGCGCCATCACGGAGACGCTCTTTGAGAGCGAGCTCTTCGGCCATGTCAAAGGCGCCTTCACGGATGCGCACACCGACCACGTCGGCAAGTTCGAGCAGGCCGATGGCGGAACGCTATTCCTGGATGAAATCGGCAATATTCCTTTGCATCTGCAGGCGAAACTGCTTCGTGCTATTCAGAGCCGGAGCATCGTACGGGTGGGCGGCAGTGAAGCCAAGCCCATCAACATCCGGCTTATTTGCGCTACCAATATGGATTTGGAGCAGCTGGTGCGGGAAGGTCGGTTCCGGGAGGATTTGTACTACCGGATCAACACTGTTCATATCAATCTGCCTCCGCTCAGGGAGCGGAAGGAAGATATCGTACCGCTGGCGCAGATGTTCCTGGAAATGTTTGCCGAGAAATATCATCGGCCTTTGACGGGGATTGCTTCGGATGCAGCTGCGATGCTGACGGAGGGCCACTGGAGCGGCAATATCCGCGAGTTGCAGAACTGCATCGAGAAAGCGGTGATCCTTTCTGATGGCAATGAACTGACGGCGAAAGACATCCAATTGGAGCAGGCTGCCAAACCGATCGGGACCACCATCAAGGCTGTCAATGAGGCCGAGGAGGAAAGGCTGGTCCGCGAGGCGATGGACCGCACGGATGGCAATATTTCAGCTGCAGCGAAGATGCTGGGAGTGAGTCGGCCGACGCTTTATGCCAAACTCAAGAAATACGGCCTATGACCTTCACAGTGTGGCATATCGTCGGGGCCTGCGCCATCGTCGCAATCATTGCGGCGGTGATTGCTACAATCCGGACACGCCAGAAGGACATCAAGAAGGTGGCCTATATGATGGATGCGCTGGAAGACGGCGAACTGAACTTCCGCTTCCAGGAGAAAAACAAGTTCAACCGCACGCTGAACCGTATCCGGACCATCTTCGAGAAGCAGCGGCAGGCCCACGAGCAGGATTCCTGGACAAAGCTAATTCGCGTGCTCACGCACGAGATTATGAATACGGTGTC
>ONTQ01000118.1 GCA_900320795.1 uncultured Bacteroidales bacterium | reverse complement strand
TGATCCGTGTCACCGACCGCCTCCTGGGACGTCCGGAAGGGGCTGATAATGATTTGATTACCTATGTGACCGACCGTGCGGGCCATGACCTTCGTTACGCCATCGACAGCACCAAGCTCCAGCGCGAACTGGGGTGGGAGCCGTCGCTGCAGTTCGAGGAAGGCATCGAGAAGACCATTCGCTGGTACCTGGACAACCAGGCCTGGCTGGACAATGTCACCAGCGGGGATTACCAGAAGTATTACGAGGAGATGTACAAGGGGAGATAATGCCTCGGATCACTACGAATTTCATCTACAACGTCGCCTTGACGTTGTCTACTTACTTGATCAACCTGGTCTTGTTTCCGTACGTGTCCAGGGTCCTGGGAGTGGACATGGTGGGCAAGGTGGGGTTCGTGAATGAGACGATCAGTTATTTTTCCCTTTTTGCAATCCTTGGGATTCCGACCGTGGGAATCCGGGAGATTGCCGCCTGTGGGAATGACCGGGAAAGGAGATCCCGGGTTTTTTCCAGCCTTATGGTGCTCCTGGCGGGGCTTACATCCGTCGTCATGGTCGTTTATTTGGCCGCCATCTTTATCGTAAACCGCTTCCAGGCCGATCGGAATCTCTTCATCATCGGTGCTGGCACCTTGCTGTTCACGTCTTTCCTGATCGAGTGGTTTTATCAGGGCTTGGAAAACTTCCGGTATATCACCATCCGTTCAATTCTCGTGAAACTGATTTACGCACTTGCAGTTTTCCTGTCCGTCCGTTACCCTGCAGACTATGTCCGATATTTCACGCTGACGGTTTTGGCTGTCGTGGTGAATGCGGCCATCAACGTCGGTTATTCCCGTCGTTTCGCGTCGTTTTCCTTTCGTAACTTGGATCTCAGGACTTATTTCAAGCCCTTGTTCTCACTGGGACTGTACAAGGTAATGATATCCATGTATACGACTTTCAATGTGGTGTATCTCGGTTTCGTTTCCACCGAAACCGAAGTCGGTTATTATTACGCTTCCAAGAAATTATTCTATATCCTTTTAGGGATCTTCTCTGCTTTGGCGACCGTGATGATGCCCAGGATGAGTTCGCTGGCGGAAAAAGGGGAAAAGGAACAGTTTCACAGAAAAGTCGGTCAGATGTTCGATTTGGTTTTCGCCATCGCGATACCGATGGTCATCTATCTGGTCATGATGGCCTCCAAGATCATCGGGCTGATGTCTGGATTGGGCTATGAAGGTGCGGTCCTTCCCATGCGGATCATTTCGCCTGTACTGCTACTTTCCAGCATGGCCCAGATATGGGTCATCCAGATTCTGCTGCCGCTCCGAAAAGACCGGATTATCCTGCTCAGTTCCATCATCGGAGCCGTCACCGGCATCCTTGTCAATATTCTGCTGGTGGGGAAATACGGGGCAGTCGGCTCCGCTATCGTGATGCTCTGCTCGGAACTGGCTGGAAACCTGTTGGGCTTCGTCTATTCCATCCGAAGGGGCTATCTTCGTTTCCCTTTGAAGCAGGCCATCGTATTCTTGCTTGGGGCATTGCCTTATATCCTGTGCTGTCTTCCTGGGATATTCATTGATGGGTGCTTCCCAGCACTCCTTGTCACCATTGTACTTTGCCTGTTGTATTTCTTCTTGTTCAACATCGTTTTATACAAGGATTCCAGCATCTCCATGTATATCAGATCCATCCTTTCACGTATCCGATGAAGATTGCCGCAATTACCATTTATTGCAACGAGCTTTTCCGGGCTGATGCCTGGAAGAAGTATTACGAAGAATATAAGGACGATCTGTATCTGCATGTCATTGTGAACAACGGAAATCCAGAAGAGACGGATTATCTACGAGAACTGTTTCCGGAGTCGTTGGTCTTGTACAATACGACACGGAACATGATGGCTTCCTACAACCTTGCACTGCGGCATATCCTGGATGAATATCCGGAAGTTGATGCGGTCGCTCAGATAGTCAATGACATCCGGCTCTCCCCGGATGGCTTTTCCACCCTATACAAGTATTTGGAAGACAATCCCAGGCTGGCCATGATTTCTCCGGTGCTGTTGCGGAAGGACTCGGACCTCATTGACTGCTATGGCTGCACAATCGATACCAGGACTCTTGATTTTATCCATGAGGATGCTGGTCGCAACTGGAAGGATATTCCTGAAGAGTTCCGTCAGGTCAGCGGCCTCCCTGCCGGCATCTTCCTGGCCCGACGGTCCCTGTATGAACAATTCGGATTCCAGGACGAGCGATTGGAAATGTATTCGGACGAGGTGGATATGGGCATCCGCGTTGCACGTCTGGGATACCTTCTTGGCGCTACCAGCCGGGTCCGGGCGTGGCATCAACACGTCAATCCAGGTGGCAAGGTACAGCGGAATCCCCGTGCAGGTTTCCTGATGGGCCGGAATCAGGTATACATTACCGGAAAATACTATACGAAATTCAAACAAATGCGAGTGTCCGTTCATATGATGGTCCGGGGGCTGGACGAGGTAAGATCGGCCCTGATGCACGGAAAAGGCCGTGACTCCCGTCGTTTCGGATGGCAGATGTTCCGGGGCGCTTTCGTCGGTATGCGAATGGGTTCCTAATCGATGAAAATCCGTTATCAAAAGAAATACCGTTCTCATGTCGTCGTCGACCTCGTGTTGATGATGTTCGTGGCATCGCATTGCTTCTGGCTTGTTCCGCTCCGGTTCTTTTTCGAAGGTGATTCCTATTTCTTCACCTATCTGATCCTCCTGGCAGTCATATACATCCGAAACATGGGATTCGAGGTACGATACGGCATTGCAAAGTCGATGATGCCTCTGGCATGGATGCTTGTCGGCGTGTTAATCTCTTTTATCCCTGCATACCGGTATTATGGGCAGCACCTGTATTATTCGATAATCGTCTACCGTCCCTTCTTCGGTTATGCCGCCTTGCCAATCCTCCTGTCCATCCGGCCGTCGCATTTGGAAATCAAACGGAGCCTTTATGCATTCTCGCTCTTGTATACCGTCGTGATGGCCTATGCATCCTTCATGAATCAGGATATCATTCTCTTCGATGAAGCGCGGGAGTTTATAGAGTATGGAGATTTCGTCCATATGCTGGAAGGGTGCCAGTTCCTTCCAATCGCTTTCATTTATTCTCTGAACGACTTGAGAACCAATAAGATTACAATCAAGAATGTGCTCATAGCCGTTGGTTTGTTCGGCCTGCTGTTCATCATTCAGAATCGGACAATTATCCTGGCTTCCGTTCTGCTAGCCCTTCAGGCCGCCCTGTCCAACAAGTCAGCCAGCAAACGGCTGACTACGGAAGTCCTCATCGGAATGATTATCCTTGCTGGCGGTGTCCTTGTCTACCGGTACATCGATGGCCTGATTTCCCAGACGATGGACGAGTTGTCGAATCCGGAATATAACCGGATTAAAGCATTTAACTATTTCGTGTCCGGTGTGAATGGAAAAATGTCCTATATCTGGGGAAATGGATTCATCTCCGGTAATGTGAATGACTTGATGGAAATGCTCCGGAGAGAAGGTATTTTCCATTCGGACCTCGGCCTGATCGGCTTCTGGAACCAGTTCGGCATCCTGGCTGTCGGAGTCATCATGACGCTGGTCATCAGAGGCTTGTCAAGGATGCGTTCTTTCCTGGTTCGAGGGAATGCCCTCTATATCCTGGTTGGCTCCATGACCATATCCTATTTCCTGCAGTTCGGTTTCAGCCTTTGGCTGTGCTTATTCATGTATTTGTTCGCAACAGACCGGGAATACAAGGAGGCTAAGGCAAAGCGCGACGCGGAGATAGTCCAGCGTGCTATGAGGCATTATCGATCCCTGACATCCTGATGCGAAGAGTTTTATCCGTCCTCACCAGTTTCCTGCTGCTGTCAGTATTCCATGCAGTGGCAGAACCTGTCCGGATCCGCTCCCAGGAAGAGTTCGACAGTTTGGGCGAAAGGATCATCTCGCGACTTCAGATGGAGGACAGTGTCCATGTAAGGCTGGACCCCGGCTTGTATTTCTTCAGGGAACGTCACCTGGCCTTGGACAGTCTTTCTTTTCCCGGAGTCTCCATCACCGTATCCGGTGCCGGTGCCGTTCTCGTAGGTCGGGGCAACCCTACGCAGGCACCTGCGTTCGGCCAGGGATTCGTGGATCTGGATAATCAGATTGCAATCGATGCTTTGACTCCCGTGAGAAAAGCCGGTTCATGGCCAGTCCGCGTGCCATTCCGGAAGGCCATTTATGTCCTTCGCTGCAAAGGGATTCCCGATGTGTCCGAGTCCGATGCAACCGGAATGAAGATTGTCTTGTCCCAGTGGTTCGTGGGGGCCGTGTATGATGTGGTCAAGATTTCACGGGGCTGGATCTATTTCCGTAGAGTGCCATACCGGACCAGGATATGGTCTGAACTACGGTTCGGCCGCTGTCTGCCCCGTTTTATGTTGTTCTCGCCTCGGAATGCAGCGTCTGCCTATCCTTGCGTTGCCTCAAATTTCCTGTCGGTGGAGAACAGCCGTATCGGCAGTATCGTGTTGGAGGGGATTCATTTTTTGGGTAATGGGGAAGGGGACCGGCTGATTCGTTTCAGTGGAGTGGATGCCGATTCCGTCGTCGTCCGTGACTGCACTTTCGAGGGAATCCGTTCCAGGAGCATCCTGGTGGAAAGGACGGATTGCTTCCGGTTGAAGGGGAATGTATTCAGGAAATGCGCATTGAACCAGGTGTTTGTGGACAAGACGTCCGATGATGCTCGGATCGAATGGAACCGGTTCGTGGAGAATGGGCTTCTGATGACCAATGATCCCATCGTGGACTGCAAAGGGAGCCACTTCCTGGTCCGGAACAACTATTTCGAAGATTTCTCCTATTCTGCCATCGGTGCAGGGCTCCATTTCACGGACACGTCGGGACTGGTGACGTCCGGGGTTATCGAGAAGAACGAAATCTGTATGTCGGAGGCATATCGGCAGGCGCCGATGCGGTCTCTGATCGATGGCGGTGCCATCTACGTCTGGACGCAGAACAAGGACCTCATCATCCGCG
>ONTQ01000231.1 GCA_900320795.1 uncultured Bacteroidales bacterium | reverse complement strand
GAATCAGCTCATAAGCCTGGGGGTATTCCTCTATCCATTTTCCTACGGCCACTTCATAGGTCCCGTCATCCATATGGTAGAACACACGGCCGCGTGTCTTGTCCTGGTAGGCACCGATGAACGGGCCTTGGCCACCGTGTTGGTATCGTTGCTTGTAGAACTCCTTTTTCCAGACATCCTCGTGCATTTCGGAGCAGGTGATTCTCCCATCCGAGGCGTTGGCTTTGGTGTAGTCACTCACCCGGTGGGATATGACTCCGAACAGTTGGTTCGTCGCTCGGTTGTACCAGAAGATGCCTACCTTGGGTTCTCCGTCTTTTCCTCTGTTGGCGGCCATCTGTCCCATGACGGACTGCTCATCCTGCTTGGAATAGGATTCCAGGTGGACATGCTGGAGGGCGGTTTCCCTTGCCCCGATGGAGACGATTGTGACGGCGTCTTCATCGAAGGAATAAATGATGACCTGACCGGGGGCGTATGTCCGTTGCCAGAGGCCGGAATAGTCCCTTTCGAGTTTTGTGGGGGAACCGAATCCCGTTTCGGGATGCGTTGCCGTGTCTTTCAGGATTGACTTGACCTTTTCCGCCACGTCGGGGGCGTCCGTCTTGAGAAGCCCGTAAGACTCTTTCGCGCTCTTTGTCCAAAGCAGTTTCATAGGGCGTCGATGTCTATTTCTTCGACCTCGCTGCGGGCGATATCCTCCAGGCCGGTACGGATGGAACTCGCCATCCTCTCGGATGCAAGGATGGCTTCCGTCCCTTTGATGGAGTTGTATTCTTCCAGGGAGATGAGCACGGCTCCGGTGTTGCCACGGTTGATGACGACGCAGTCCGAGTCAAAGATGACGGCGTCCAAATACCGTTTCATGTTGGTCCTGAAATCTGATACGCTGGTTGTTTTCATTTTTTTCTGTACGTAATTATGTACATGCAAAGATAAGAGAATAATAGGTCATTAGCAAGTGAATCCACAAAATCCAACCTCATATTGCGGATAGCCTTCTTTTGACTTATCTCTGTCTCAATTCATATCTTCTGCCGTTGACGATTTCCGCCCGCCTGTCCTTGGCGCTTTTCTTATATGTGACTTTCTGGTTGCGTACGATGAGTGTCACGCGCCTCTGGGAGCCGTCCGTGAGACGGAAGTCGTAGGTGAGATGGCATCCGTCGTCCTTCGGGGCGATGGACATCAGGCGCCTGCCGGTGATGTTCCTGTGCAGGTGTGCGGTCTTCGACCAGGCGTCGAAGATCCGGTCTGCGTTTCGGCGGGTCTGCTGGTGGTCGTCCTTGACGATTTCAATCGAGCCCTGGTCCAGCCGGACCGTCTGCTGGTGTTCGTCGGGTATTGCGAGGGTCCTCTTCGCCGAGGTGCCGCAGGAGGCGGTGAGGATGGCGAAGAGGACGAGTGTGCTCAGTTTGATGTTCAGTTTCATTTTGTCGTAAGTTCAGGTTTCAGAAGGCGATGCTGATTCCGTAGGCGAAGGTATGGCGCGTTACGCGCCCGAAGAGAGATCCGCCTACGCGTCCTCCTGCGCAGAGCGCGAGGGCGGCGCCGTAGTCGAACTTGGAGTCCTTGTCGGCGAGGAAGCACACTCCCGCGACGGGATAGATCCGGAGCATTGTCCGGAACCCGCCTTCGGAGCGGTAGGCTGCGGTTAGGTGGAAGTGCGGGTTGAAGTGGATGTTCTGGATGCGGTTGCGGGAGAGGTCCACGCTGGCCAGGAACGTGCCTGAGTAGTAGGTGACGGTATGGCAGCCCCCTGTCACGCCTTCCGGGGCCGCAGGAGCGCTCCAGCGGCCTGCTCCGACGTTGTGGTACTCTCCGCCCTTTCCGTTGAAGGAGAGGGCGAATCCGGGGCCTTCCTGGGCGTTCGCGAGCGTTGCGAGCAGAAGGCCGGTGATGAAGGTGATGACAGGTCTCTTGTTCATGGGTTATTCTTGATGAGAGAATGTTTCTTCTTGGGCTTTATTGTTCTCCCCTTCTTTCAATCTTTTCCAGAGTTTCGAGTTGTTCCTGGTGAATGAAATGATTGCGTACATGGTCAGTGCAAATCCGAACCCAAATAGGGTTAAGCCTAAACGTTCATGGGTTTCATTTATGGTTGCAGACATCATTATCATTATGAAGCCGTTCATCAGTGAG
>ONTQ01000117.1 GCA_900320795.1 uncultured Bacteroidales bacterium | reverse complement strand
GAGGCTAAAAGGAAAGAGCCCGGTGCAATACCGAGCTCTGTTCCAATCGAAGGCTTCCTAAATAATGTTAAACCGTCCAACTTTTGGGGGTCACATCATAAGGGGCCGACCTTTTGCGGTGAATATGGGCTAGAGGGGGCTGTAAGTCCGTTTTGGTGCAAAAGGTGTGTGGGTTAAAAGCAGACCTTTTGCACCATGACCCCCCAGGGGCAAAAAGGGCTGGAATTGCCCCGCGGGAGGGCGAAATTCTCTTGTTTGGGTGAAATTCTTTTGGTTTTCTTTGGTTTTGCGATTAAATTTGTAAAACTATGGCGAAACTGATTTACACAATGGGCGAAGTGGCGCAGGAACTGGGCGAAAATGCCTCTGCCATACGCTACTGGAGCAATTACTTCGAGAAATTCATCAAGCCCCAGCGCAATGCGAAGGGCAACCGGCTGTACCATCCTGAGGATATCGAGACCCTCAAGCAGATACAGTATCTCCTCAAGAACCAGGGGCTGACCCTGGAAGGGGCCAGGCAGCGCCTCACCGAAGACCGCCGCAGCGTGGACAAGCGCGTGAAGGCCATCGGCCTGCTGAAGGAAATCCGGGAAGAACTGGTTCAAGTGCGCAAGTCGTTATGAGAGTAGGGGATATCACGGAGGTGCTGGAGCGCTTTGCCCCGCTCCGCATCCAGGAAGACTGGGACAACAGCGGGCTGCTCATCGGCAGTCCCGGGGATGCTGTCCATGGCGTTCTGGTGGGCTTTGACTGCACACCGGAACTCATCGAAGAAGCCGTGGAAAAAGGCTGCGACATGGTGGTTACGCATCATCCCCTCATCTTCAAGGGCATTCGGCGCATCCATGCCGATGACCCGGTGGGAGCGGCGGTGATGCTGGCCGTCCGGCACGGTGTGGCCGTCTATGCCGCCCACACCACGGCCGACAAGGTGATTGCCGGCGTGAGCGGTGCCATGGCAAGAAGGCTTGGGCTCAGGAACATCGGTATCCTGGCTCCGGAAGAGGACGGCACGGTGGGCCTGGGCTGCCTGGGAGATTTTCCCAGGCCGATGACCGGCAGCGAAGCACTGGCCTATGTACGGGAGAGATTCGGCCTGAAAATCATCCGCAGTTCCCGGCCGCTGGAAACCCCCATCACCCGGGTGGCGCTTCTGGGCGGCAGTGGTGGCAGCGAAATGGGACTGGCCCTCGCACGGGGCGCCCAGCTTTATATCACGGCCGATGTTTCCTACCACAATTTCTTCACCCCGGAGGGTTTCATGGTCATGGATATCGGCCATTTTGAGAGCGAAGTGGAGATTGTGGATATTTTCCTCGCGGAGATACGGAAAAATTTTCCTACCTTTGCGAGTTACAAAAGTGCCGTGCTGGACAGGAGCAACCCTGTCCACTACTTCGGGTTGTAAGAATATAAATCGATTTATAAAGTTTTATGGCAAGTACCAAGAAAACCACCGCCGCCACGAAGGTGGAGGCTCCTATCGACAACAGGGAAACTTTCGTGTCCCTGCAAAAGACTTTCGCTGATTCCGAAATGCCCGTAGAGGAAAAGCTCAAGACCCTCTACAACCTTCAGGCTGCGGATTCGGAGATTGACAAGATTATCCAGCTTCGCGGCGAACTGCCGGCCGAAGTGACAGCCCTGGAAGCAGAGATTGCTACCCTCAAGGAGCGCAGCGCCAGCATTTCCGCCGTCATCGACCAGTTCAACCGCAACATCGCAGACGCCAAGCTTTCCATCTCAGGGCACGAGAGCGTCATCGAGAAATATCAGCGCCAGCTGGAGACCATCCAGAACTCCCGCGAGTACGATTCCCTGAGCAAGGAAATCGAGAACCAGGAACTTCTCCGTCAGATCGACGAAAAGACCATCAACGACACCCGTTATGAAATCGGCGCCCAAAAGGCCGAGCTGGACGAGATCAAGGACCGTCTTTCCATCCGCACGGAAGATCTCAAGGCCAAGAAGGCCGAATTGGAAACCATCGTAGAGGAAACCGCCAAGGAAGAGGCCGTCCTTCGCGAGCGTCGCGACGAATGCGCCGCTAAGATTGACGCCCGGACCATGAGCGCTTACGAGCGCATCCGCGCCAGCGTGCACAACCACCTGGCCGTGGTAGGTATCTACAACGGCGATTCCTGCGGAGGGTGCTTCAATACCATCACCCCGCAGCGCCGCGTGGAAATCGGCTCCAACCGCAAACTTATCATCTGCGAGCACTGCGGCCGTATCATCATCAACCCGGATTTCGAATAGCCCAGCCCCATGCCGGAACCCGCCCGTAAAAAATCCCGTGCCGCCGAGCCGATGAATCTGGAGGCCCTGATGGGGAACAAGCCCCCGCAGGCCCTGGATGTCGAAGAGGCCGTGCTGGGCGCCATGCTGGTAGAGCCCGCCACCATCGACGAATCGATGGAGGAACTCTCTGCCGCATGCTTCTATGACCCGCAGCACCGGATGATATTCGAAGCCATGGCGGAGCTGGTGAACGAGCATGTGAGCATCGACCTGGTGACCGTGAGCGAGAAACTCCGGTCCAAGGGGAATCTGGAAGTGATTGGCGGCCCGGTCGTCCTAGCGAGCCTGTCGCAGAACATCGGTGCGGCCGCACACATCGAGTATTACATCAAAATCCTCAAACAGAAGACCATTCAACGCGACCTGATCACCGCGTCGTATGAGATTCTGAAGCAGTCCTTCGACGAATCCACCAACGTGGACGACCTCATCGACAACGCCCAGACCAAGGTCTTCGCCGCCATCCAGAACAATGTGAAGCGGGATGTGCAGGATATCGGCTCCATCATCAACTCGGTGCTGGACAACCTGCAGGAACTTCAAGGTATCACCGGCCCGTCCGGCGTGCCTTCCGGCTACCCTTCCATCGACCGTATCACCCAGGGCTGGCAGAAGAGCGACCTGATCATCCTGGCGGCCCGTCCGTCGGTGGGCAAGACCGCTTTTGCGCTCAACATCGCCCGCAATGCTGCGGTGGATGCCAATATGCCCGTGGCGGTCTTCTCCCTGGAAATGAGTGCCGACCAGTTGGGTAAGCGTCTGATTACTACGGAATCGGGTCTGTCGGGGGAGAAAATCAAAGGCGGTGTGAAGCTGGAACCGTACGAGTGGGTCCAGCTGGAGGATACCCTCAAGCGGCTGGCCAAGGCTCCGCTGTACATCGACGACACCCCCGGCATCCCCATCATGGAATTCAGGACCAAGGCCAAGCGCCTGGTGAAGCAGAAGGGCGTGCGGCTGATTGTAGTGGACTATCTGCAGCTCATGCAGGGCCCGGTGGAACTCCGCGGTCTCCGTGAGCAGGAGGTGGCGGCGATTTCCCGTACCCTCAAGGCAACGGCCAAGGAACTGAACATCCCCATCATCGCCCTCTCGCAGCTCTCCCGTAACGCAGTCCAGCGGACGGGCGGTACCGGAAAGCCCCAGCTCAGCGACCTTCGCGAATCCGGCTCCATCGAGCAGGATGCCGATATGGTCATCTTCATCCACCGTCCGGACTTCGTGGGCATGTCCGACAATCCGGAGGACAAGGAAAAGGCCTATATCGTGATTGCCAAGCACCGTAACGGAGAGGTGTGCGATATTGAGATGAAGTACAAGGCCAATCAGGTGAAGTTCGTGGAACCGGACCAGAGCCTGGACGTCTATGCGCAGCGCGGCCCCGTGGCCAGTGCCGCCAACGAGCCCGCTCCCGATGCCGGTTACGATTTTGAATCCTCCCAACAAGCTTTTTAGATGATGCGCTGGAAACTCCTCATAATCAGTCTCTTCTTTTCCCTGACCCTCCTGGGCCAGGGAAAAGGCTGTATTCCCGTCACCGGAAAAACGCCTTATAAGGCCGGCGAGGAAATCGACCTGTCCCTCCTGTACAAGTGGGGGCTGGTGAATACCGAGGTGGCGCAGGCTACCGTAAAACTGGAAGGAACCCGGTTCAACGGAATCCCTGCCTACCATGTGAACTTCTGGGTGAAGTCGGCCCCTTTCTTCGATGTCTTTTTCAAGATGAGGGAGGACTTCCACTCCTGGTTTTCCGTTCAGGACCTGAAGCCCCTGAAATTCACCCGCAATACCCTGGAAGGCAAATACACGGCCACCAACGAGTACCATTATGACTGGGACAATCAGGTGATCCATGCCGATGTCAATTTCAACGGACGGGGAGACGAGCATTATGAGATTCCGCTCCACGAATGTGTGTATGACCTTCCCACCCTCATCTTCTATTTGAGGACCATGGATATCTCGCGCATGCACAAAGGCGGAAAATATCATCTGAGTTTTGCCATCGACGATGCCGTGTTCGACGTGGTGCTCACCTACCATGGGAAGGAGACGTTCAGCCTTTCCAGGTCGGATACCCGTGATGCCCACCTTTTCACCTGCTCGGTTGTGAAGGGCGCCATGTTCGAAGGGAATCAGGAACTCAAGTTCTGGTTTTCGGCCGACGGCAATTTTGTCCCGCTGGGCGTGATGGCTCCCCTCCGCTGGGGCGCCGTATGGGCCAAACTGAAGGATTATCGGCCATGAAAGAGGAAGTGAATCATAAGGGAAAGGTGGTGAAAATGACCCCGCAGGTTACTACGGTGGCCATTTTGCAGCATGGCGCCTGTTCGGAATGCCACGCCGCCGGCCTCTGCGGGATGTCGGATATCGCCGAGAAGGCCATTGAGGTTCCTACGGACCCCTATGCCTCTTATGGAGTGGGGGACGAGGTGTCGGTGGTCCTGAAGGCGTCCATGGGAATGAAGGCCGTTTGGCTGGCTTATTTCATTCCCCTGCTGGTGCTGCTGGCTGTGATTCTGGGCCTCATCGGCCTGGGAATGGCCGAGGTCCCTGCCGGCCTGGCAGGGATGGGCGCCGTGGCGGTGTATTACCTGCTGCTGTACCTTTTCCGTGACAGGCTCAAGAATGAATATATTTTTACAATAAAAGGATAAGTTATGAATGTATTGATTTGGACAATCGCAGTAGTGACCGTCCTGGGTCTCGTGCTGGCGCTGGTCCTGTACCTGGTGGCGCAACGCTTCAAGGTAGAGGAAGACCCTCGTATCGACGAGGTGGAGAAGGCC
>ONTQ01000115.1 GCA_900320795.1 uncultured Bacteroidales bacterium | reverse complement strand
CAGTCAAGTGACAGTCAAGTGACAGTCAAGTGTCCGTCAAGTGGCGGCATAGGTAAGGTTAGGTTAGGTAAGATTAGATTAGGAGAGGATAGGATAAAGGCTGACGAGAAGGAGGCCATAAAGTTCCATCTATCCGGCGTCCCGACCGACGATTTCAACCACGACCTCCAGTTATGCCCCGAATGGGTTCGTGACATTCTGCTTGATTCTCGCGGATACTGACGTCCACTTAGAAGGGACGGATATAAAAATCATATGTGTCATCAAAGCAGTCAGTAGGGGAGACAGGAGCTGTATTGATCAACGATGGACCTCTGTCTATCGAGACGGGCTTCAGACCCAGTGTCTTCATCAGTTCCCTCCCTTCTTTCGATACACGCTCGTCCACGAGCTCGAAGAACGATTTGTGAGGACCGCTGTTCGGTGACACCCTGCGGAAGATCATCCAGAAGAAACGATGCCCGGAATAAGGGCCGTCCAGATAAGGGGAGAGGTCGTCGACTATCGGGGAATCGCCTCTGGCTTCCGTATCGAGCGACCTGGCGTCGAAACACAATCCGATCCGGTTCATCCCCTTGAACTCATTCAATGCGGCCTGGTCATTGCTCTCGAGTATGCCCGTCAGCCTGGAACGGCACCAGCGGCTCATGCAGACGAAAACACGGTGGCCTTCGGGGCCGAAACGGCAGTACCACTTTCCTGAAGGGCCCTTCTCCATGTCGAGGGAGAAGCCCGTCAGGGATTCGAACTCGGAGATGCGCCAGGAATGGACATACCGGATGGTCCCGAGCGAGGTCCTGTGTCTGACGGTATCCATCTTGCCGAGTAGTCTCTGATAAACAGGAGAACGCCTGCCCTTGACCATTCCGATGTATGCTAGGCGCCCCTTGATGACATCCTCCATTTTGGGATAATACGTAAGACCGGTCCCTGAAACTTTGGCCATGTTCCGTGACAGGAATTTCGCATAGGCGTCAGACGCACCGTATCTCTTCCAGATGTGGATGAGGCAGTCGAGATCCCGGACATACTTGCGCGGTACGTTGACCTTGTCATTCACGGTCAGCCCGGTGACAGCCTGCCGCTGCCCTCTTCTCGACAGCCGCGTTTTGCTTCCGTTAATGGCGAAACCTTCAGTACGGACGATCCTCTGGAACTCCGTCATGAAAGGGCCGTCTTCCTGATACACGTTATGCAGGCTGCTGAAGGTGATGTCATCGGCATATCTAGAGTACCGGAGTCCGAAACGCCTTGCGAGCCCGGAGAGCCGGCGGTCCAAGTTCCGGCACACGATGTTGGAAAGGGTAGGCGAGGCGGGGGATCCCTGCGGGAGAACGCTCTTGCCCTTCGAAGTCCCCACAACAGATGTCCCGTCCTCCGCACATCGTGCCTTCACATAGTCCAGATCCGTACAACAGAGCCCGGCAAGGACCGAGGCGATCCTCTTTGGGAGACTGAACGGGGGAGCCTGGAGGACGGTCCAGATGCGTGCCTGGGTGATGCTCGGAAAGAAGTCCTTCAGGTCCGAGTTGAAAACGTAGTTCATCCCCACATGGATGCCGGCGTTGCCGACGACCGAACGGCCTCCTACAAATCCCTGAACGCACGGAGGGGCGTCATAGAACGCCTGGAAGACCCTGTTGGCGACCTTCTGGAAGGACTTCAACATCCCGCGAGGCGCCGTTATCGTTCGCTGGCCTCCGGACCTCTTCGGAATGGTGAACGTGTCGTAATGCCTCCTGTTCCGGCGGGGGTCGCTGAAATGGAGCATCTGCTCCATGGTGAATGGATGCGCACCGAATCCGTATTCCTCCCTTTTCACCCCGTTGAGAAGGAAAAGGAGGTCCCTGAGCGACGCGAGACGCGAGCATTCCTGTATTATCAAGTCGTTCCTTACCATAGCGGTTGAATCTGATAGGGTTAGAGATAATGCGGCGGCATACCGGGACTGTGTTCATCGTATAGATTCCCCTCGGGAATCGCGCACGTTTCGAGATGGGACATCGCGGAGCGTGCGGCTCACGGAAATGTGCCCGATGGCACATACCGTGCGGCGGCTATCCGGTTTCCGGAATGGCCGCCGAGATAACGTGGTAACGTTATCGTCCGGAAGATTCCGGACATCCGTCAAACGTGACGGACGGCTGTCAAGATCTGCCCGGTATGCCAAAGACCGCAGGGTTCCGCTGACGACAGAGAGTCGGGAACCCGGATACAAATATAGCACGACACCCGCGAAGTGGAAGTTCGTTGGCGATAATCTTCCAATCGTCTTTAACGTCGCTTTCAAAAGCGTGAAGGAACAGTCTGCTCCCGCTTGACATAAATCAAGGTTGCGATTGGGGAATGCTTTAATACGCTGAACGAATAAACCCATACGGAGTTACTGCCAAGCTGCTTCATGAATGAAAAGTCGCCTGCGTTTTCCTCCCATAGCGGAGATGACTTGAGCTGGCCGTAGAAATCCTCGTCTGGATCCTCGGGTAAGCGGATGACCAGGAAGGCAGATCCGTCGTGTTTCAACTCATAGTCAATGGCTTCAAAGGAAGGGAAGTCGACCCCCGTTTTTCGTTTCAAGTCCTCTTTACCCGTCCATCCCTCGAAAAAGAAAGAATTCTGGGGGTGATAGACCACCTCGAAGCCTTCCCTGCCGAACGTGATCGAGACGAACATGTTGTCAGGAAGAGCCGGAGACGGTTTCTCTACCACCCCGGAAAACCAGCCGTGATGGTAACGCGGGCACCTTTTCCCCATGAAGGTCAGGTCGGAATGCTCGACAGTATTCCAACAGCTCCCGTATACGCCCTTGAGGTAGTCCAGAGCGGAGTCGGACAAGGGTTTCGCGTAAGCGTACCTGGCACGGGTGACCCGCGTCCAGTCGTTGCATACCGCACTTACAAAGGTGTATCTGGGTAGCTCCGAGAAGCCGGTGAGGGCAACGATCTCCTCTCTTTTCCTGAACATTGTCTCACCCGGACCGATGTTGTAATCTCCGGAGTCAAACAAGAACAGGATGAATAAATACGTCAGCAGCGCAGCATGCGAGACGAGCGTGAGCAGGATGCTCACCCACCTGTGCCTGATGAGGTCCCATCGTTTCGTCAGAAACGGGAACGCGACGGAGACGGTAAGCCAGCAGAGGATGCAGACAAGGATGCGGAGCGCCTTCTTTACGTATTCTTTTTGCATGGCTCATTTATCGCTCTAGAAGACCGGTGGAAATGGAATCCCCGCACTGGATAAGGGAACACAGGGGCGTCTTCTCCCTTGCGATACGGAGTGATTCCTTCTGTTCCGGACTCTGGAACGCAAGGTCCCAGGCCGTCATGTGCCACCGGATGGCCAGGATCTCGTCGTCGGTCATCTCGAGCCCCCATTTCAGCAACATGATGACTGACTTCTCGCCGTGTCCGAGAGGCATTCCGGAGTAGTCCACCTGGTACCCGGGTACCTTCTCCCAGTACCCGGCGGCGTTCTTCTGGGATACAATCGCCGGAACGTAGATGTCCGCCTTGCATGTGTCATGCAGGAGGGCGGCGATGGCGACGCTGTCAAGAGGCAGCTGTTTCTCCAGTTCGGGCCGGAGGTTCACGACCTGGGACCGGAGGGCAACTGCCGAATCGTATACATTGAGGGAATGCTCGAGAAGGCCTCCCTTCCTGTTCAGATGGAACCTCGTCGAAGCCGGAGCGTCGAAAAAGCCGCATTCTTCTAGATGGGAAAGCACGGCACCGATGCCTTTCCGACCGGTCGCAAGGAGAATGGATTTGAATCTTTCCTTCATATTCAGATTATGGTTTAACGCGAAAACACTTCGATTTGATGCTGCAAATGTAGAATCGTTGCGCGAATTGTTAGTTCGCCAGTGAAGAAATGTGCGGGACGAAGTCCAAACTTGAACCAGAAGAGCACCTCGCTCTCCAGGTTGTTTACCTTATGCCCCTTTGAGGATAGAATTGTGACCCCAGGGAAAGATTACGTCAGATTAAAAGATATCATTACGCGAAAATACAGTTCGCCAAACTGGGCGATTTTTGCCAACGGAAACCAAAAAAAACAAAGCCATGCGACACTACCGCTACACCATCGTGCAGAAACCCGGATCGCTCGGAAGAAAGAGCGCGGAAGACGGGATCATCTTGATTGAGAGCCGGTCGGAATGCTTCCTCGTCCGGGGAGAAAGGATCCACGGAGAGACACTCACTGTCGATGTCCGGTGCTCGTCCGGCAAGGACGCCTATCCGACCTATGCCGCCGCCGAGAGAGCGCTCCGGATGAGGTCCTTGAACGGTAAAAGGACGAAGCGGATCTACAGGTGTGAGGAATGCGGCTACTACCATTTCACGACCAATGACGGAACGGCGCGCAAGCCCCGCCCGTATCGAAGAGGACGGGAGAAGAAGTACGCACGGATGCAGATCAATCTGTCTGCAACGACAGCCGGGACGGTCATCCCGGAAGGTTTCTCGATGAAACGGTTCCAGAACGGAGAGACCAGGAGGGTGTCGGGATGGTAGCCCTGATGGAGCCGATTAAGTCATGGCCTCAATACAGCCTCAATATAGAGACCAGTTCCACCACAAAGTATAGGTACTGCTCCCCTTTCTTGTATTTGCTGGTATGCATCAAAAAAGTCTTGTTGATATTCAAAAAGATTGTATTTTGTCCCAGGTTCTCTAATATCAATCAAATGATATGGCACCTGACGACCATCAACTGTATAGTCTGCTAAATCCTTTCCTGTACCAATGTCCATCCGACGATACACCTGACGTGAATCAGCCGAGATAATCTCTCCGCCGATCATCGCAGCCAAACACGCAGCAACAGGCGTCTTACCAGAAGCTGTTGGTCCTAAAATGGTAATCATCCGCTTCATGATGCAAAGATAAACAAAAAAAGCCGCCCGACAAAATCGGACGGCCATTATTTTCAATATAAGCTGTAAACTCTATTATTTCAGCTCAGCGAGGTACTTAATGGTGCGAACCATCTGAGAAGTGTAAGAGTTCTCATTGTCGTACCAAGAAACAACCTGTACCTGATAAGTATCATCGTCGATCTTGCTTACCATTGTCTGAGTAGCGTCGAACAGTGAACCGAATTTCATACCGATGAT
>ONTQ01000109.1 GCA_900320795.1 uncultured Bacteroidales bacterium | reverse complement strand
TGTCTCGAGTACTTCTAATTACAGGTAACATAACTCAAAAACTTTAATCGTTCCGGTTTCGGGCTGTTCTGCAAGGCCTTGTTCCCGGGGCTCCTTCGCAGAGCCGCTTGAAAGAGTTGCAAAGCCTGGCCCAATGCCGAAAAGATGGACAAAGTGGCACGAAATGAGTCAGAATGTCCATTATTGTGACAAATAGTCCAGGATGCAATAACCGCGTCCGGCGTGCCGGATTACAGAGCGTAATCCAGCCGCATAACCTTGACAGGACGCTCGTCGCTCCACGATATAGTCGAGCTCGTCCTGCAGTCCGCTCAGCGGCATGTAGAACACAAAGAACAGTCCGGCCGTGCAGAAATCGATCAGGCCGAACCAGAACCCAAGAGTCATCGATCAACTTGTCCAAGATGCGGAGGTCACGCATCCTGGGATCCTCAATCTCTTCCACACGGATACCGCAGATCCTTCCCTTGACATTGAACCTGGCTGGATTCATCCGGGGTGCACCGTCCAGGAAGTCGCCGTAAGAAGAATCGCTATCCAGAAGAGAGACTAATTCTTCTTTTGAATAGCCGGTGAGCCATTCGGTCACTTCGTAGACCTCGTCTTCCGTCCGCCCCTTCCGCTGACCCTTGGAGAAGAGGGAAGACCTTGGAAAACTTCATCTCAAAGACATCCATACCTATGACTGCTGTTCTGCATCCTGTCCGGGAGTGTGGTTGTAGACGACCATTTTGTCGTAGAGCTCCGGATGCTTCTCAAGTATCCGTCCCAGTTCATCGACTACGCCCGGATCGGAATCCTCCATGGAATCGAGCATGCTGCGGATCATCTCGCCGTAGGAGACAGTCCTGCCATAGGATGCGCAGAAGGCCAGGCGCCAGATCTTGAGTTCCTCGACGAGGGCCTTCGGGAGGTTCAGGGGAGTGTATTCAATCTTTGCCATAATGCGAACGATATTACATGACAAAGATAATGATTATTTTAATTAAAACAATTAAAATAGTGAACTCTATCACTCATCTCTCTTCTTGCGCTTCCCGAGTGGCCCGTGATGGGGCCCACGATTAAGCTGTATGCCGTTACGGTTAAGCACGCGAAACACGCTGGCCCGGCTGGCGTATCCACTTGCCTCCCAGATGTCGTCGATGGAGTGTCCAGCGTTGTACATGCTGATGATGGTCTTGTCCCGGTACTGGCGGAGGCCCCGTTTAACGTTCGGTCTTACCTTGCGGCTGCTTTTCAGGCCCTGCTCGGATCGCCTCACGGAAGTGGCCTCGGAGGAAAGGCGCGAAATGGTGTCTATCACATCGTTAACCCCGGTTTCGGGAAAGAGTTCACCGCCGGTGTCAATCCGGTCATGTATACTGACCAGGCGGACCCGATACTCCCGGCAGAGATCCAGGAAGACCCCGAGCTCGCGGATGCCGCGAAGGGCATTGCTGAGTTTGCTCACCACAATCACATCGCCCTTGCCCAGGCGGGTGAGCATCCGTCGCCACTGGGGACGGTACTTCTCCTGGGCGCCCTCCTCTTCTATGATGTTGTCACAGCCGAATGCCTTCATCCACGCAAGGTCTTCGTCTTTGGTGGAGAGGTTTTTTGTGAGAAAAAGGTATCCGTATTTTGCCATATATCAAGTCGTTCTCTGCCGCTAAATTACAAAGAAATGTTGACACGTCAAATGATACTCGGGATTATACTGGTAACCGTACCGGCTTAATGCCGGTAGTCTGCTCATGCCACATGTCCAAGAGTCTCTGGAGTGATGACAACAGGGGGGAGGAAATGCCATCCCTATTAGCGTAAATGGCCGAAAATAGGTATCTTTGTTATAGGTTCAAGTGGCTGAAACCAAATAGTTTAGTATAGTTTACCGAAAGCATCTATACTATACGGTTTTCCCGGCGGCCAAAAGGGGATTCAAAGAATTTCCGATTCTCCGGAAGCACGGGAACGGAGCCTTCGAAGAGCAGGGAAGAGCCCACTGATGAAACGAAGTTTTCACTTGAATCCGGATCTCCGAAAGGAATCCGAGTATCATTTTTAAGCGAAAAGTATACTCGAAAGAAAAAGATATGAACAGTAAAGAAATTGCCAACTTCCGCCAGCTGGGCGACATGATGCTTCCCCGGCTGCTCGACGCGAACTTCCTCCGTAACATCGACGACTACGGGGACTACGCCCTGCTGACCTACCACCTGGCAGAACCGGTCCCGATCCAGACCGCACTCGACGACATGGAGGACAACATGGACCTGAATGTCCTCTACCATGTCGAGGTCATCTCTGCCGCGACGAGGGGTGAGCACTGTTGCGCCTACTGCGTACCCACCAACGGGAAGATGTACAAGGTCAACGCGCAGTCCCGCCAGGACAAGATGCTCGACACGGTCTACGTCTATGTCTACGAATCCCTCGAAGTGATGCTCGAGGCCCTGAAGGAGGACCTGGTGCAGCACACCCGCGGACAGCACGTGATCTGCTCGATGGACATGGCCCGGCTCGTCGCCGACTTCATGTAGTGCCAGCCATGGACGAGAGACTCTACAGGCAGCTGGTGGCAGTGATCCGGAAGCATTCCTTCCAGATCAAGGTCGAGGACGAGGACGGCTACCACGAATTCACCTCGGACACGTGCGAGGAAGGGGAGACCGTCCTGGTCCGCTGCCTGACGCTCCGCACGGACTACGCCTATGGCGACTACCCCCGTGGGCACCTGTGGCACATCCCTCTCAGCGACATCCACAAGGAGATCCGGAAGATGTCCCGGTCCGATACGGAATTCATGTGGCGGACCCGGCGCCGGGACCTGAACAGATACGACGTCGAGAAGATCATACTCGGCGCATCCCACGGAATCATTCGGCTGAACATGGTCTGACCCTTCGATGCCAACCATGCCTGGCAGATTCAAGAATCCATCTTATCCATGCAAATACCACAATAGACATGACACTCCTTGCTGCAATCGTCCTTTTCGTGACCGTTACCTTCTACGCTGTCCTGCCATTCTTCTACAGGCGTACCTCGGCCACCTTCACGGCTTTCTACCACCGGATGGCACTTTCCGCGAAGGCCCGGTTCTACTACCGGGTCATCGTCTCCCTGCAGGTCTTCCTCGTGAACCTCTGCTTCCTGGTTCTCCAGGGGCCGAGCTGGTGGCAGTTCCCGGGCCTCGTGCTCTCGATGCTCCTCATCCCGGACAAATGCACGGCTGCCATCTTCCGCTGGCTGCACGACGACCGGCGTGCCCTGATGGGCGCCTTCGCCCTGTTCTTCGTCGTGATGGCATTCCCTCCGCTCTTCAACCTGAGCCTTTCGCTGGGGATGGTCATGATCGCCTCGGCGTTCTATCCGTCATGGGTAATCACCTTTTACTTCATGCTTGAGGACGAGATCTTCAAGAAAGTCAAGAGGACCCCGGAGAACATCGCAAAGATGTATTTCTGTTCGAAACGTACCAACCGCAAGCTGGCATTCCTCGACCCATAAATGCCACGCCCGGAGCGGCACGACCAACCCGATAAAACACATCCACAATGAAACGAACCAAACCCACGCAGCCGGGACATCCGTGCCCGGACTATATCCACTCCCTGCCGAAGAAGCTGGCAGATACGCTCCACTCCAAGAGCAAGGACCGGTACACAAAGTACGACGCCTTCCACTACCTGATGGAACGCCAGGCCGTTCACACTTCGGACCAGTCCAAGAACCACACCCGTCCGTTCACCGTCACCATCACGGAGCTCTCCGTCGACTGGGGCTGGCACCGCCATACGGTGACCGCCTTCCTCGGGAAGCTCGTCGCCCTGAACTACCTCACGGTCGACAAGACCCCGGAAGGATTCTCCCTGCTCCTGAATGACCTCTTCCTTCCGGACCGTTAAGAGCCGTCCGGACCTCGGGCTTGCCCGGAGTCCAGCCGGGGCATGAAAGCCAGGAAACGGGCCGGAAAACGGCCTTTCCGGGGCTTTCCCATCTTCGCCGGAGATCATCTCGGAAAGATGGTCTTCCTTTGGCAGCGGGCTTGCCCGTTTGCCACGAATGAAGGGAGGTGGGTAACTTAATACCCCCTTGGCCTGACGCCCAAGAGGAGGAGTGCCGATATACAGCAAGCTGGGCACCGGGATGACCCGAGGAAAGGGAAGGAATCAACCGTGAAAAATGACGCTTTATGGAAACGCAGAAACAGGTGGTCCACTTCCAGGCGAAGAAGGGATTCACGACCTCACAGAGCAACGAGCACCAGAGGCGCTGGACCGAAAAGGGCTGGGAGCGGGCGAACGAAGACGGCCGTATCGACCGCACGCGCACGCGCCTGAACTTCGAGATCGTCCGGGGCGGGAAGGTCCGGCCTGTGGACCAGAGCAAGTCCATACCCGAGATATTCCGGGAGAACCTGCGCTCGCGCGGGATCGCCGACCCGAACGCATCATGTCCTGAGAACCCCAGGATCCGGACGGTCGTGGACTTCATCATCAGCGGCTCGCACGAGCGGCTGTGCCAGCTGGCTTTTGGCAGACAGAAGGTCGACCTCTCCCCGGGGGCCGACAACAGGGGCGTAAACCGACGTCAGGAAATCGAGCGCTGGGCGAAGGATATGTATGACGTCCTAACCGGCAGATTCGGGGAGGATAACATCCTGTCGTTTGTCGTACATCTGGACGAGCGCACGCCGCATATCCATGCCGACATCGTACCGGTGACGCCCGCCAACAAGATCTCCTTCAAAGAGGTCTTCTGCGGGTCTGACAAATACGAGTACCGCCGCAGGACCCTGGCCCTCCATGACCTCTTCGGAGCCGTCAACCGCAGGTGGGGACTGGAACGGGGTGACAGTGTCTCCGTCACCCACGCGAAGAAGATTAGCCACGAGGAGTACAGGCGCGAACTGTCAGGGGAGTGCAGTACACTCGAGAAGGAGGTGGACCGCAAGAATGCCACCCTCAAAAGCCTTGAAGGGCAGATCGCCCAGGCGGCAAAACGCATGAAGGGCCTCACCACTATGGTCTCCAACCTGGAGGCGGCGAGGGGTCGTATCGAGGAGGAGATCGACGCCATCCGGCAGTCCCTGTCCGACGAGGGCCTTGGCACGGACCGCCGGTCCGACCTCAGGGCGCAGGAGAAGTCCCTGCAGAAGAAACTCGACGAGATCCTCGCCAAGCTCGACGACAAGCGCGGCAAGCTCAAGGACGCGGAGCGCAAGCTCTCGGAACTCAGGCGCCAGATCGAAGCCTCGGAGGAGCGGCAGGAGGAACTCGACAAGCAGATCCGCTCTGCCACGTCCCAGGTGTCGGAAATCGCCCTGAACAAGGTCGGGATCCAGGCGCTGTGGACGGTCCTTCGGGACTTCCAGATCTTCAAGAGCATGCTGCCCGAGAGCGAGTCCTCGCTCCTGGACGATTCGCTCCTTCAGGACATGACACGCCAGGGCGCGGGTATCATCACCTGCGCGGCACTCCTCTTCGTAGGTATGGTCGACCAGGCCACGACCTTCGCCGAGAACAAGGGCGGCGGAGGCGGCCATAGCCACGGCGGCTGGGGACGCGACAAGGACGAGGACGACAGGGCGTGGATCATGCGCTGCCTGGCACGCTCCCGTCAGATGATGGCCCCGGCCGGACGCCGGATCAAGCGCTGAGCTGCCACGTCACGACAACGAAACCAACACGAACCTTAAACACACGAATCACAATGAAACGACACATGATACTTATCCTTGCCCTCTGCCTGGCGGCGAGCTCCGTCCGGGCGCAGGACACCACGGCGGTCTGTCCCAACGGACAGGTCCGCCTCAGCTGCGAATGCGGATGCCACACCCGTCCGGTCAACGACTACGACGGGCTGAACTCGCTCCGCGCTCGCCTTGCCAACCCCACCTGGAACGGGAGCATTCCCAACATAGGCACCGGCCTGAAGATGGAAGGTGGCAGAATCAAGCCTCTGACATCTTCCTCCGAATGGAAGGCGGCCGAATCACCGGTGACGTCTTCGGGAAGTTATGCTGGTG
>ONTQ01000108.1 GCA_900320795.1 uncultured Bacteroidales bacterium | reverse complement strand
GGAAATTGATTTTTCCCCGGTCTTGATGGCGGGGCAGATAGGGCGGTATATATAAATATATATACCGACCCTAAAATCTGCCCCTCAAGACCATCAACGTGAGGAAGGTTCCCTTTCCCTTTTTTCCCCTTATTTCTTCCCTAAGTCACCGTGCCATGAATAGAGGATAGATGGCGGATACCAGCATGACACTCTTGGAAAAAGGACCCTTGCCCTTTTTCTTTTCGCCGCCGTGAGACTCTCGTCCTCTCCGCCATTATTTTGGCAAAAACCCCTTCTGAATGCACTCAGAGGTGGTTTTTCTTGTTTTTGGGCTAAAAATAATTGCACCAAAAATGCACCAAATCCTTATTCTAACCCTATAGGTGTATCTACGGCAACTCGAGAGAATAGTCTTCACCGTCCGCTATGTCGACAGTACCGGACAGATTCACCTTGAAGAAACCGACATCGTACTCATCTCGGGTGCGGATTAGTATGAGGTTGTGAAGTAGAAATGAACGAAAAGACTGGAAAGCTATTTCATTGGAGAAAGCGTGAAGCCTTCTTCTCGAAGGAGTGAAACAAGCCCGTCTTCACCCACCAAGTGACCGGCTCCGACCACGATCAGAGTAGGGTTGGTCCGGACGGCGTCCCGAAGGACAGGCATCCACGTCTCATTCCTGTTAAAGATGAATTCCCTGGCGGTCGGAGTGGAGGATAATGCTGCTATCTCCTTCTCTATGGTTTGGAAGTCCTGCGATCGGTAAGCCTGGTGCAGAGCCATCAGTTTCGCTTTAAAGACTTCCGGATCGGATTCGGGAGACCGGGCCCACTCCAACAGGTTTTTCGCCTGCTCTTCGAGGCTACGGGACTGTCCATAGATCAGACCCAGTTGGAACTCAAGCGTCTCCAGCCCATATACCTGTTTTCCCAATGACTTTGCACGCTTCTGCAAGCCCAAATCCATGGCTTCTTCGCTGAATTGAAAAAGGTCGGGAAAGCTTTTCCGCAGCAGTTCTTGGTTTAGGAATTGAGAAAGCCCTTGGGGAGAGAACTGGACTTTACCATATCGGATCCCCGTAATCTTTGCGACCAAATCCAGCACGTCGGACAGTTCATCCTCCGTAAACAGGCTTTCAAAGGTCCGTCCTTCAGGCATCATCATGATCTGGTTCGATCCGCGAGCGGGCGTATCAAAGATGGAGTATTCAAAATAAGCCTGTTTCACAGCCTGGAAAGCCTCCTTGAAACCCGGTATGCTATCACAAAAGGAATCCTTCTCAAGATGGAATGACCCCAGCAGGAAAGAGGGCTCGGGCATATCATTTCCGGAGATCTGCCAAAAGAGTTGGGCCTTGGCCGGGAGGGAAAGGACCATGGCGGTGATGAATGTCAATAGGGTTTTCGCTTTCATGCTGTCATTCAATGATATTCTCTTTCTCAGTTTTGAACAAAGATAACGACATTTATCGTAATTCAAAAAGAATTTGTTGATTTTGTCGCTTAAAAAATGAAGCTGCTCAACAGAGCACTTTGTCGTGTCTTGTCTGTCAGCGCGATGTACGGTTTCATCGTATCGTAGTCGGCGTGTCCGATAAAGGTCATCACGCTTACTGTACCTTACCTTAGCACATTGACGGCCGATCTTTACAGCCGTTATGACCACCTACTACTGCACTACCATTGAGGAAGCGCTCCGCCGTGCCAAGAAAGCGGGGCGTGAACCAGGTTGTTACTTCGGCGGTATAACCCTTAGGAGCGGACGTCGGGGATTTGCTGTGTATCGTGACGGGAAGGTGGTGGCGCAATATACGGCGATGGGACGGCAGTAAGAAACAACGTCACATCACCCCAATCCATTCTCGGGCAGATTCTTTGACGGCTAATTCTTTCTCGACGATGCAAGATTTGGCGGTTATCGGGATTATATGAAAAAGTGTATCTTTGAATATCATTGTAAATGAACCCTTTTATGAAACCGTCAACCATTCTCCGTTTGTTCGTCGCCACAGCCCTTCTCTTATTGGCCTGTTCGTGTCAGAAGGACAAGCGGTATGAAAAGTCCGAAAAGGAGACTTTGACCCTACGCGTATATGAGGGGAAAAACCCGCTCGGGAATTCGGTCAAGTATTATGTCCACCTCTATGACGGAGCAACTAAATGGTATCCCATGATCTATGTATGGGAGGGCAAAAACGATTGGGGCTTGGAGCCTGGATACGAATATGAGGTCTCAGTATGGAAACATTATGTCAAGGGTTCGGAGACAATGGGAGGCGGCCACTCCTTCGAATATGAGTTCCAGAAAGTATTGTCTAAGATAGAGGTTCCACTTCTGACCATGGACGATATCCTGTGGAAAAGCATTATGGAGTAAAGGTAAGTAGCGCCCCCACATCCGTCTTTAGAACGCCACCCGCCAACTGAAGTTCGGCATGACGGGCAGCAGGGCCAGCATCTTCCACCCTTCCGCCTGCGCGTCATAGTAGAGCATGAATGGGTTGAAGTGATTCGTCACATTGCAGACGCCCAGACTGACTGTATGCTCCGCCCGCCGGGTGTGGAACGAGTGCTCATAACCCAAATCCAGCCGGAATACTGTGGGCATATGGTAGTTGTTGATTCCTTCGTAATACTCCGCTTCCGTTTCCAAACCGGGAATATGGATTTGATAGGTTAGCGGAGCACCGTTTTCCCAATGGCCGCTCTGCAGGGTCATCGCAAGGCTGAATCCCTTCCATCTACCCTGCATGTTCAGGATGTGCCGACGGTCGAATCGGGCGTGGAACTTCCCGCCGTCGCAGACTGTCGCAAACCCATCCCGGTCAGTCTTGGAGAGGGTATAGGCCGTCCGGAAATAGAGATCCCGGCCCAGGTACTCATAGAGGAACTCGCCGCCGTAGGAGTTACCTTTGCCGATGTCCACGCTGTGCTCCCACCCGGCAAAGGCGTCCGTAAACAGTGTCTGGGCATATTTGTAATAGACGAGATTGCCCATCCGTTTGTAATAGCCGCCCACTGATGCGGAGTGCCGTCCCAGGGTGAGACTGAAGCCCAGGTTGCCTTGAAGCGAGAACTCGGGAGGAGCCGTTCTTCCGGAAGGGACGATGACGTCCGTCGACCAACCGACCGGGAGACCCTCCAGCGAGTGGTAAAACTGATGCACGTAGTCGGCGGAGCCTTCCAGCGCTAATGACTCGGTGAGATTCCACTTGAAAGAGAGGCTGGCATCCGGGCGGAGATTCATCATACCGTCGCCTATATTCCAGAAGTAGTTCCCCCTCATGACTGCCTGCATGTGCAGCTTCTCGGGAATATCCCGTGTGGCCTGGACATAGGAGGATGCCAGCATCACGCCCATGCCGGTATGCGCTCCAGTCGGTCCCATGGCGAACCTGCCGTACCGAGCCTTGAAGCCATAGTCCAACTTCCAGACGGATTGGCGGCGGGGAGAGAAATCCGCGGAAAGCGCGGCTTCCAGCATGCTGGAGTTCAGGGACAGGATGTTGTCTGTTCCATGGTAGTTCTTCTCCTGCCGCTGCATACTTCCGTATCTGTTGACATAGGCCTGGGCATCCATCTCGGTTCGGTCAAAACTCCGACTGTATTGGAGAATGGCCATCTCATTGTTCCATCCGAGAGCGTCCCGGCTTCCTTCCCCGGTGGTGAAGCCATACTGGTCCAGACTCAGGAGCGTGGATGCCGACAGGCTGCTGCGACTGTCGATGGTCCAGTTGAACTTACCATAGACATCCCCGACGCCGGCACGGAAGTCCTGGAAGGCGGCCAGGCGGGCGGGAAGCATGTGGCTGAAAGCCTTGTACTCCAGTCCGATGGGTGAGATTCTGGCCGATGCAAGAAAGGACATCCCGTGTCCGAGGGGCGCTTCCGCACTGACCCCGGCGAGGAAGTTGTTGACGGTCCCCTCGGCATGGACTCTGTCGTTGGCAGGATTGCGCGTAACGATGTTCAGGTGGGCGGCCGTGAAGTTCCCATATCGACCTTCAAATCCGCCTTTGGAGAGCGAGGTGCTCTCAATGACGGTAGAAGGAACCGTCGTCGTCAGTCCAAGGATATGGGAGTAGCCATATACGGGCACGCCATCCAGGGAGAAGAGATTGTTCCCCATGTTGCCTCCGTGGACGTACATGGCGGAAGAACCGTCGGCTCCTGTCGATACGCCCGGCAACCCCTGCGACCACCGGATCGGGTCCCCTTCGCCCATCGGAGAAACAACCCCTCGGAGCACATCGGCACCGCTTTCCAATTTGTTGATGGAGCGCATGATGCTCCGGGTGTCCGTCTTGACCGCCGCGCGCAACGTGTCGGTCCAACTTGCTTCCTGCGCCAGGGCGAACCCGGACAGGAACAGGGGGAGGAAGGAAATCAGCCGGAGGGAATTTTTCATCATTGCTCTACTTCTGGATGGAGTCCGACTCCACGTTGGCACCATAAAAGTTAGTCCTTGCTGAAAACATAGCCCCGAATAGCCCGAGACCACCCTGTATGTTGGAATGAATGTTATCCCTCAAATAAATGGATGAGAGGTCACCGCCTTCATGCACCTTCTTGAGTTGCCAGGTGTCTTTCAGGAATCGGCTGTAATCCGGCGAGAGAGAAGAAAAAAGAAGATATTCATCATATCCGTCCAGATGTTGGTTTGGGTCGACATCTACATTATTGCTATAAAAGGAACCGCTGATACAGAAGCCTTTTGCATTGCGTCGTCCTTCTTGTACATCGTAATCATCTTCGCTGGAAAAAGAATAGAGCGCGTCAAGGCCGGCGTGATGGTCATCTACCCGGGTGATGAACAGAAAATCCTTGAACAACGGCTTCCCGATTAAATTGGGAAACATAAAGGTCCAGATGCCGTCCTTTCCATCAACCGGACGGTCATGATAGTAATAGTCGGCCCCTTCCCAGCCTGTCTCCGTCTGTATCCATCCTGGCCCCGTCGTTCTCCACTTGGGGTTACCCTCATAGAACTGCCCCGTAGCATTGATTGGGTCCACGCCCGGGTAGTCTGTACAAAGCGTTTCCACAGGATCGTATTCACCGGTTTCCTTGTTCCGCTTTATTCCCCGGACAATCAGATATTCAGGAATGTTATCCACGTAATAAAAGTGGCCATAAGACACATATTTGGGAACTGTTCCATGCCCCCTGATAGCCGCCTCAACCCACAACACCTTTTCGGGCATTCTCTGCTCGGCCCAAATCAAGTCATATCCATCGGCCCTCACTTCCAGGCGGTACTCGTCACCGGGGATTCCCGAATAGTCGAGAGTCCAACGATTGTCCGCCGCTTTGACAAACCGATGCTCCGGTTCAGATGGCTTGGACACGTTGATGAGCTTGATGTCGGCTTCCTGGATGACCGGAGCGACCCCTTCTCCAGGTATTCTCGTGAGGGACAAGTACAAGCTCTGGACAGCGTCTTCGGTCAGCACAAACTCGACGACCACCTTCCTTTCCACGCTAGGTTTCAGTGTGGCATCCCGCACGCATCCGCTCAAGGCGATGGCGAGGATTAGGACAAGTCTTTTCAAATATAGATTTCGAGTCATAAATCACCACAAATATAGAAAAAAGCATTAAGATGGCTAAATCTTATGTA
>ONTQ01000241.1 GCA_900320795.1 uncultured Bacteroidales bacterium | reverse complement strand
ACCATAAAAATAAAAATAACCACAAGGCAGAGCCGTGTGGGAGAGGAAAGAATAGGTAGTGTTAAGGGTTGGCGGAAGTGAGAGATGGATGAATAGAGAGGGCTGGAAAGCCGGAAAAGAAGAATAAATTGTATATGGGGGATACGGGAGCCCTGACTCTGGGGCTCGTCATCTGCTTCCTTATCGTATCAATCTGCTACTGCTCCGGCCGTAACGGGGCCCAAACACTCGGCAAGTACATTGCCATAGTTCTGTCGTCCCTGCTGATTCCGATACTGGAAGTTCCAAGACTCTTCTTTACCCGGATCATCAACGGCAAGAGTCCATTCAAGGCCGACGCGAACCATATCCATCATCTTCTGATGCGCTGCGGGCTTTCTTCCCGCAAGACATTGTTGATACTGCTTTCTTCGGATGTGCTGATAGTCCTGCTTACCGCTGCCATGACCCGTTTCCTCAGCCTGACCTGGATATTTGTCATCGATATCATGGTATATGCAGTCATGCTGTTCATCATTTCCAGGAACATTAAGTTGGAAGCCTTGCCCAAAGAATGATATGGATGCATTTATCGAGCTGATACAGTTGGCCGCCGGTACGCGCGAAACCCTTTCCGGCATACCATCCTCCAGGGCGGAGTGGGAAGAGTTGTTCAGGCTTACCGCCATGCATAATCTTCTCGGTGTGACTTTCCCGGTGATAGACAAGCTTCACGACGATTCGGACATCCCGCTGGGAGTATATACGCGCTGGGCAATGGCCGCACGGACAATAAAGCATAAGAACGAGCGTATGCTGGAGTATTGCCGGGACCTTTACCGCAGATTCTCCGAAGACGGATTCCGTACCTGTATCTTTAAAGGCCAGGCTGCAGCCAGGCGCTATCCAAGTCCGCTCCTGCGCCAGAGCGGTGATATTGACATATGGGTGGAAGGGGACAGGGATGCAGTTCTGGATTATCTCAGGGCGCGCTATACTGTCAAAAAAGTTTTTTACCATCATTGTGACGCCGGTATTTTTGACAAGGTGGGAGTCGAAGTCCATTTTACCCCTACATGGATGAATGCTCCGGCAGCGAACAGGAAGCTGCAGGCTTATTTCGAGTCCATAGCCGGTGAACAGTTCTCCAATTATAATGAAGAATTGGCCTTCAATGTCCCGACTGCAAGGTTCGATGCCGTGTATATGCTGCTGCACATGCTCAGGCATGTCCTCGACGAAGGACTGGGGCTCAGGCAGGTTCTGGACTATTTCTATGTTCTCAAGGACCTCTCAGCCATTGACAGGGAGCAGGTCCTCTCCGATGCCCGGCATCTTGGTTTGACCGGCTTTGCATCCGGGATAATGTACGTGCTTGAGAAGGTGTTCGGGATGGACAGGAATCAACTGCTGTGCGCTCCGGATGAATCGCAGGGGCAATTCTTGCTCGACGAGATCATGATTTCCGGAAACTTCGGCCGCTTTGACCCTCGGAATGAACACGAAAAGGACGAGAGCCATGTCAAGCACGCCAGGCGGAAATTGTCCCGTTCGTTGCGTTTTCTTAAGTATTATCCGGGAGAAGTGCTCTCCATGCCCTATTTCATGTGCTGGCAGTTTTTCTGGAGACGCAAACACAACTATTTATACAAAGGAAGATGATAATCAGAAGCAAAGCCCCTCTGCGGCTGGGCATGGCAGGCGGCGGAAGCGACGTGTCGCCGTACAGCGATATCTACGGCGGATATGTCCTCAATGCCACCATCAATCTGTATGCATATTGCACTATCGAGGAGCGCAGTGACGGCCGTATAAGCATAGATTCCTTCGATTCCGCTTGCTCGCTTTCTTTCCCTCTGGCCAGGCAGCTTCCGGTGGACGGCTGCGCCGACCTTGTCAAAGGCGTGTACAACCGCATAATGAAAGACTATCCTTTCGAGCCGAGGGCCTTCAGGATTGTAACATACAATGATGCGCCGGCCGGTTCCGGCCTCGGTACTTCCAGCACCATGGTGGTGTGCATACTCAAGGCCTTCGTAGAATGGCTGTCGCTTCCCATGGGGGATTACGAGATAGCCCGCCTTGCCTA
>ONTQ01000107.1 GCA_900320795.1 uncultured Bacteroidales bacterium | reverse complement strand
TACCACAATGAACACTTTGTTCAGAATCATCTTGTTCCGGCGCCGGAGCGTGCCCTTGATCACGTCGATGGGTTCGTAGCGCGAGGCGGCGAAAGCCGGGAGCAACCCGTTGATGACACCCAGAACCAGAATGCCAGACAAGTACGCCAGGATATACCCCGGCGTCATCATGAAGGAAAGACGCACGCTGGTGTCGCCTATGCCCAGCATCAGCTCGTCAGGATCGCTGTTGGAGACCAGGCTGTTCACCATCGGAGCCAGCAGATCGGCCAGGAGGAGCGCCGCCGCGAAACAGACGGCCGTAAAGGCCACGGATTCGGCGATGTACTTCCACAGGATGCCGGTTCTATCGGCCCCCAGAAGCCTCCGGGTGGCCATTTCCTTGGCCCGTTTGCCCGTGAGGGCCAGGCTCAGGTTCACGTAGTTGAAGATGGCTGACAGCAAGAGCAGCAGCACCACTATGGTCAGCAGGCGCAACATTTGGACATTTCCCGTGCGGGTGAGCCCATTGCTGCTGCCGGTGAAGAAGAAGGCCTCGTCCATGCGGTAGGCCTTCCAGGCATCCACCTTCTCCGCATCCCAGGAGGCATCGTAGTTCTTGTGCAGGAGGGCATCTACCTTGGCCTGCACGTCGGCGAGGTCGGCATCCTCCCGCACCCGGAACCAGGTGGTGTAATTGCCGATGCTGTTGAAAGCTTTCCCCTGTTCGGCCGCCCATGAGTTCGTGATATTTGTAATGATGTCCGCGGGCATGAAGAAAGTGCCGTCGAAATCGGCATAAATGCCCTTGATGGTACGGTCCACTTTGTCCACCTTGATGACTTGGCCAATCTGCACGCTCATCTTCCGGGCGAGCGAGGCGCTGATGAGGACATCCTCCTTGCCGACGAAGTCCTCCAGGCTCCCTTCCAACAGGTGATACTCCGGGAAGACCTGGAAGAAATCGGCATCGGCCTCGATTCCGGCCGCCTGGATGGGATGCTCGCCATGTTGAATGACCGGCTGCCACAACAGCGCAGCACGGGTCGCCGCCTGGACCTCCGGGATATTCATCTCCAGCTCCTCCTTATCCCAATAGGTCAAGCCCAGGAACTCGTCACTTCCCAGCACGAACGTCCGCTTCCACTGCGGCGACTCGTGCGCCACCCCGTACTGCTGCACCACATACGAGCCAATCAAGATTACAAACGCCAGACTCACCGCCAGCCCCACCGCCTCGATGGCGGTGTATAACTTGTTGCGGGAAAGGAATTTCAAGTAGCTTTTCATTCTATTCTTTCTTCAGTTCCACCGCCGGATTGGTCCGGGCGGCCTTCAACACCTGCCAGATAACGGAGACAAAGGCGATCAATCCTGTGAGGAGCACTGCTGCCACAAAGATCCACCAATAGCCCTCCAGGCGGTAAATAAAGGCTTTCAGGTACTCCTGGGCCGCATAAACGGCTATCGGGATTCCGATCAGGCAGGCAATACCCACAAGAATCATATAATCCCGGATTGTTCTCCAAGCTTCAGTATCCACCGTGCCGCCGAAGACTTTCCGAACGGCGATGTCACGGGACTTTTCATCGGCGAAATAAGTGCTCATGGCCACCAGGCCAAGCAAGGCGATGAGAATGGACAGGAGCATGAAAACCTCTACCAGCCGCATGTTGTTGCGGGCCGGTTTCCAGGCCTCGGCGATATTCTCGTCAACCCAGAAAGCCAAGCTGCCGTAGATCTGCTTGCCCTTGATGTGGTTATCGTAAGCTTCCATGATTTGCGCTTTCACCGCTTTCCGGTCCGGAGTGGTTTCTATGACCCATCCGGCGAAAGGAATGTCTTCCGAACGCATCAGCGAAACGATGGCAAAGTCTTCTTCTCCCATATTGGCATTGTTGGTCGGGAAAGATTTGAAAACGCCGGCAACTTGTTCGCAGCCCTTCGTCCGTCTGCTCAGCGTGCCACTGATGTCATGATAGTCAGAGTCGAAACCGGTAGCGGTAAAACTCTTGTCCGAGAACCAGACGCTATTGAATCGGGGTGCATGGAAATCCTCCAGAACCTCAAATCCGAACATCGAGAAAGCAGTACTGTCCATCCTGATCAGTTTGTAGAGGATGTCCTGTCCATCACGAGTGGTGCTATACTGGCCCATATTGATACTGCCGGGCACTCCCGAACTTCTTCCGATTCGTTTTACGCACGGGAGAGCCTCAAGGGCATCTTTCAAAGGGGCATCGTCTTCACCGGAAAAATCCTTGAGGTAAAAGATGTTCTCGGTGTTGCAGTTCATCGGCCGCTCCTGTGTCTTTCGCATCTGCGCCTCCATCGTGATGGCCAGCGCTATCAGGATGACCGCCAGCGCATTCTGCAGCACGATGAAAACCTTGCTGAACACCATTTTGCTCTTGCGCCGGTATCCGCCTTTCATCACGTCCACGGGTTTGTAGCGGCCGGCCATCATGGCCGGGAAGAGGCCGCAGAGCGCTCCCACAAGCAGAATGATGACGATATATGCCACTACATACCCCGGAGACCAGACGACTTTTATCGGGATATCCGGATTGTTCAACAGTGCATTCATAGCCGGACAGAAGGCTTCCGCCAGCAGGAGACCGGCAGCAAAGCATACAGTGGTAAAGGCAACAGACTCCGCAATGTACTTGCCGACAATACCGTTCTTTGATGCCCCGGACAACTGCCTGACAGCCATCTCTTTCGCCCTTTTTCCAGTCAGTGCGACAGACAAGTTGACATAGTTCAGGATAGCCGAAAGAAGCAGGAGGAGCCCCACCAGCATCAATACCCTGAGCGTTCCCTTGTCTCCGTGCCGAAAGAAACCGCCCGTTTCTTTGAAAAACAGTTCATCGAAGCGCGTCAGTTCCAAATGCTCGAAGAAGCTGCGTCCATATATGGAGGAATAGACCTCCTTGCAAACGGCTTCCAGTTTTTCATAGAGAACGTTCCTGTCAGTTCCAGGACGGACCTTGACCAGCGTAACGGTACTGCCGTAGTTGTCGAAGGGCTGCCAATTATCCTTGTGGACGGCTGCATTCATGAAAATATCGTACGGCTTGATGACCGTTCCCTTCAGGTCCTCCAGTATGGCACCGACAAGATAACTGTCCCCACTGATTTCAAGCGTCTCACCTACCGAAATATCATGCTTGCCCGCAAAGGAGGCGGTAAGAATCACATTGGACGGAGCGGAAAGCACATCTGCAGAGCCTTCCAGAAAGCGAAACTCCGGGCATATCTCAAAGAACGCAGGTTCTACACCGGCACTTTCCGCTTCGATCCGCTCTCCCTCGATGACAGGATGAACTACGACATTGCACATTCTGGAAACGGACTCGATTTCCGGAATGTCCCTGATGGCATCCGGAAAACCATAGGTAAGCGCCGGAAACATCGGCAATCCAGGCACATAGATCCGCTCCCAATCCGGGTTCTCCCTCGTCACTGCATATTGCTGCCACACATAACTGCCGATGATAATGACAAACGCCAGGCTTACGGCCAGCCCCACCGCCTCGATGGCAGTGTAGAGTTTGTTGCGGGAGAGGAATTTCAGATAACTTTTCATTTGTATGTTCTAACTGCGGGTAACGTCCCGTTATTTTGCAGGTTACCCGCAATAATGGGCTTATTTGACGGTAACGTCCCTGTTTTTGGGACGTTACCCGCACTTTCATTCATTCTTCAAGGAATCTACAGGATTCGCGCGGGCGATGCGCAGGCAGTTCAGGACCACCACGCCCTGCACGATCAGCAGCACCAGCACTGCACCGCCAAGGAAATACAAAGGATTCAGCGACACCTTCTCCGCGAATTGCTCCAGCCACTTGTGGGCAACGAAGAAAGCGGCGACACAGGCGATTACGGCCATCACAGTGGACAGCACCATAATATCTTTGGCAAAGGCACCCAGGATATCGCGAGTCGTGCCACCGTTGATCTTGCGGACAGCCATTTCCTTGCTGCGGCGGAGGCTCTCATCCTTGATGAAGCCGATGAGTCCAAGCAGGGCGATTAGCAGGGAGAAAACGGCTCCCAGCGCCATTGTATTGCGCATTTTCTTGCTGTCGTCATAGGCCGCACGCATCTGTTCTTCGTAGGAGATGATGTTGATGTCGCGGCCTTCCAGGGCATGTGTCAATGCATCCTTGACCTTCGGCAGCGCATCGGGGCACACCTTGAACAAAGTATGCGGCATCCAGGAAGACATCGACCCAATCTCTCCGTAGAAAAGGGCGCTCGGCCGGTTGTCCACTCCCGTCAGGTTTCCGATGAGGTAGTGCTTGTAGATACCTGAGATGGTAAAGTATCTTCTTCCGGTATCATCGAAACGGTCGTGACCGGTAATAAAGACTTGCTTACCCACGGCGCCGTCACTCCAGTCCGTAAACTCTGCCATCTTCTTCACAAACTTCTCATCCACAACGATTTCGGAGGAGTCCCGGGGCGAGCGGCCTTCCAGGAACTCAATGCCCATCAGGTCATAGAAACCGTCGGAGCATTCGTACTGGTCGGCGATATTGAAGAGTTCGCGGTCATCGTCCGGCAGATAGACATTGTCGCCGTTGGAGCCGTTGAAGGGCAGATTGTAGGCGGCTGCCACGCCGCTTACCTCAGGCAGGCTCTCCAGTGTACGGACGGCACGGGTGATGGCCTGCCTATCCCCGTCAAAGAGGCTGATATAGTATAGGTTATCATAATCATAACCCGTATCGGCATGGGACACTTTCTGATACTGCCGGCCGATGATGAGCATCATCACCACCAGGAACACATTGATCAGCACCTGGACGCCCAGGAGGCCCAACTTCCAGCGGCGGGAGTTCTCCGTATAGTTCTTCAGTGCGGCATCGACCGGTATCCGCTGGTATAGCTCGGCAGGAACGACGATCGATATGACCAGCACGAACAGGATCACGAGGCCGATGGCGAGGATGCTCCGGGACACCAGCAGCGTCTGGAACGGCACGCCCAGCAGGTTCTCGATAATACTGCGGCCGGCGAAAATGATGGCGGCGGCCAATGCCAGCGAGAGTGCGATATGCAGCAGCGCCTCCTTGGACAGCATCCCGTAAATGTGCTTGCTTTCAGCGCCATAGCATTTCCGCACACCCACTTCTTTGGAACGCTTCACCATGGACGAGATCACGATGAGGATGTAGTTCAGCAGGCTGATGAGGATCAGCAGCGCCGCCACGATGGACAGCAGGATCACCTGGGACTTCACCTCCGGCATGGACGTGTGCATCTTGGAGAAAGGCTTCAGGAAATAGGTCAACCGCATCCCCTTGGCCTCCATTTCCGCCACCGGCTGATGGGCCTCCTGCATCTTCCGGATTGCACCGGTCAACGTACTCGGGTCAACTCCGGGCATCAGCTTCACATAGCCCTTGTACCGGTCGTTGCCCAGCCAGTTGTCCGTGCTCTGTTTGCCGTAGGTATCCATCGACAACAGGATGTCATAGCTCAGGCTGCCGTTCTTCGGGAAATCCTCGAACACGCCTTCGATGGGCAATTTCAGACCTTCCATATCCTCGTTGTAGACCTGTTTGCCGATGCATTCCTGCACGCCGCCCAGCTTCTCCGCGAAGCTCCGGCTCACCATCACTCCGCCCCACTTCCCC
>ONTQ01000105.1 GCA_900320795.1 uncultured Bacteroidales bacterium | reverse complement strand
AGGAGGGCTTCGCCGTCCTGTTTTCCCTTGGCGAGACCTTCCTCGTACAGCTTCTGGGTGAGTTCTTGGAGTTTGTCCATATCGAATCAGTGTTTGTTTATTAGTCTTCGGTTACTAACCGACAAATATAATAAAAAATGGCCAAAACTCAAGGTCCTGGCCAAAAATCAAAGTTATATTGTCAATTAAAAAAGATAGGTCGTCGCCATCGAAACCGTCAGGTCCGCCAGCTGGGGATTGAAGCCCTTGCCCACTTCCAGGGACAGAATGAAGTTCGTGTTCATGTGGATCTTGCCGCCGACGCCGGCGCTGCAGTGGACCTTCTCAGTGGCGTCCTGCCAGAGTTGGCTTCCGTCGGCGAGGAGCCCAAATCTCCGATGATCTTCCGGGCGGAACTGCCGGGTGATGGCGGCTGCGTCGAAGAAGGGATTCACCACGAGGTCGAAGTGCTGCTTGAACAAGTTGAACTGCAGGACTTTGGCGCGGAGCTCGAAGTTGCCCCAGGCATAGCCGGCGGCCATCATGCGGTTGTACTTGTACCCCCGGACTGTGTACCGGCTGCCCAGTCCCTCATACTCTTCGTACTGGTAGATGAGGTTGGAGATCTCGTTGAGGTTGTACCACGGCATCTCTCCGGCAAACTGGTGCTGGAGCCCCAGGTGGTAGGCGAAGGTGAGCCGGCCGAAGATGAGTGGAACAAAATGCCGGAAATGGCCGACAAACTGCGCGTAGTGGTATTTTTTGTGGGAAAGGTCCGCGACGCCGTTGACATAGGCCTCCCAGTACATGCCCTTGTTCGGCACCCATTCCACGTCCCTGCTGTCGTAGGTCAGGCCCACGCGCCCTTCCAGGCTGGTACCGCCCAGGGCCTCGTCGGGATGGATCAGATCGACAGCCCGGTAGTCCCGGTACAGCGTGACCTGGTTGTCGTAGTTCTTGAGGTCGAAATCCGAGATGCGGACGCTTCTCAGCAGCGCGCCGGCCATCCAGTTCAGTTTTCCCCGGATGGGCTTCTGGACCGTCGCCACCGCGCGGAGCACCTGCCGATGGTCGGTATAATAGGCCTCGCGGGTATCCTGGTTCTGGTCCATTTCGGGGAAGTACGGCGAATGGAGCCCGTTGAACCCGTAGAAGTTGTTCATGGACGCATTCCGGTAGGTGAGCGACCCGGTTACCCGGGCACCCCGGATGAGCGTCTTGGAGTCGAACAATCCGTGCAGGTACCACGAACCTTTCGTCGCCCACGCCCCGCTCACCGCGATATGGTGCTGGAAATTCGGATAGTCCGTCCCGTCCCCATAATAGAAGAAATCGCAGAATGCGCCCAGGTTCAATCCGATGTCAGAATTGTAACTCACGTCCGGAAACGGGGTGAACACCCATCCCGTCTTCGGCTCCTCCTGCGCTTTTGCCGCAACGGCGGTCACCACGGCAGCCAGGACGGCTATCATACACTTTTTCATCTGGTATCTTTTATTCCGGACAAAGATAACCATTTCCCGCCAAAAACGCACAAAGGTCCTGGTCTCCTCGCCCATTCGCTGTGAGGGGGTCAGCATGCTCTTTGTTGTAATATGCTGATAATCAGCTTGCTCGTTTTTCGTCAGTGCTAACCCCCTCCCATTTTGGGAGGGTTTAGCACACTAGCGTGCTGACCCCTTCCAAAAACGGGTGGGGTTAGTACAATTTGATTTTGAAGGTGTTGTGAATCAATGTGTTATGAATTAGAATGTGCTGACCCCTACAGCCAGTCCTCCAGCATCGTTTTGTCAACCCCGAGGACACGCTGCAATTGCTCGGCCGAGGTGCCGAAGCGCATGGACAAAGTGCGGCAAAGGCGGAAGAGTTCCTTGGCGGGTAGCTGGCGATGGTCCTTGACATTCAGTTCGTTCTGGCAGATAGCCTGCACCCGGGCGGCGATTTCCTGGTCGCTGAACTTGAGTTCCATCGGCAAGCCGGACAGCTGGTTGTGACGCGCCTCGACCGGCTCCATCATGCGCCGCAGGAAAATGGCCTCGTCGTTCCCGAAGGCTTTCTCGACAGCTTTCCAGTTCACAAAGTGAGGAATGACCATGCCGGATTCGGTAATCTCCCAATTACCGGGAATCCGGATATTGGTCTTCAGGATCCGGCGCAGTTCACGTACAGTGAAAGTGGAGGCTTTCCGACCGGTCATCTGACCCCGTTTGGCGAAGTACATCCAGACTGAACTCCATGGGTAGTCGCCAGGATAGCAGATTCTCGCCTTAAGGGGATTCCTCAGAAGGTACAGTACCTCAATGATGAAATGCTCAAGGCCCTTGACGACAACCACTTCACGACGTCCCTCTCCGTAGGGTACGACACCGCTCAGCCCGTATTTCCTTTTCAGCCAGAGAGATAGCCGATGCATCACTGCATCGTAACAGGCCTCGCATTCCTCTTTGGTCCCTCCCAGCAACAGATGGATGTGGTTGCTCATCAGCGTGAAGGCATAGACCACCACGCCTGGGAACTGGAGCAGGATCAAGGCCAATGTGTTGATTCCATAGATATAATCCTCCTCATCCCGGAACAGCAGTTCCTTCTCCAACTTCTTGGAATTGATTTGAAAGCACGGCCTCATGTCTTTTTGCTCCAAGGTACGCCTGCATCCCGCATTTTGCAAGGGGTTGTTGATAACTTGTGTTGTTTCAGTAGATATTTTATCTTTTTCTTGTTACATTTTGCCCATCTTTGCGTTTAAAGGGCAGAAAGACAACAAGATGGCAGACATCCTGACAGAGACATTCCAGCGGATCCGGCTGCGGCTGAAGGCCAGGGCGGGGAAGGTGCTCACGGACGCGGAGGCGGCCGAAGATGCCCTGCAGGACGCTTTTCTGAAACTTTGGGGGCGATACACGGTTCGGAACGAGAATGAGGCGGAGGCGCTGTTGACCAGGACGGTGCGGAACGTGTCCATCGACCAGCTCCGGAAGAGGAAGACAGTTCCGATCGAAGGGGACCTGCCGGAAGAGGATGTCGGGGAAGACCGGGAGACGCGGTTCCGGCGGGTCGAGGAAATGGTCGATACGGTATTGACCGACATCCAGAAACAGATTATCCGGCGGCACGAATACGAAGGGGCGACCCTGGAAAAGATAGCGGAAGAACTGGGCATGCAGCCCCCGGCCGTACGGATGCAGCTCTCCCGGGCCCGGAAAACCATTCGAGAACAATACAGGAAACGATACCATGAAGAATAAACAGTACTACATAGACCTTTCCGAGCGCTGGTTCGACGCCCTCCTCACCGAGGAGGAGGAACGAGCGTTGAAAGCCTTCCTGGCATCGACGGACGACCCCGATTTTGATGAAGTGAAGGCGGTGGCCGGCTATTTCGCGACGGGGAAGGCCGTGCATGAGACACAGGAAGCAAGCCGCAGGCCTGTACAGCGCCGGCAGATGCACCGGCTTACCTGGGTGGCCATCGCTGTCGCCGCAAGCCTGGCCCTTTTCGCGGCCATTGGCCTGTATCATCGACAAAATGACTGTTATATCCTGGCATACGGCGAGAAATCGACCGACCCGAAGCTGGCGCTGGCCGACATGAGTGCCACCCTTGAAGGAATTTTCGGGGAAGGCGAAGACGTCACCGAGGAATTGTATGATCTTTTCAACCCTGCCTTATGAAACGGATTCTTTTGACAATTACCGCTTTACTTCTTGCGGTCTGGACCGCTTCCGCCCAGAAGAACCTGGAGGTGGGCGCCGTCTTCGACGGAAGGGTCGTACCGCGGAAGGTCATGAAGGAAACCTTCATCAAGAGCGCGGCACTGGACCCCTTCAACCTGGAACAGTATCATAGTGTCTCCTTCTTCGGAGACGACCGCGTCCTGGAAGAAGTTTCCCGACGCGTCCTCGCGGATGCGGAGAAAGCCACCGACCAGGAAATCCACATGGATGAAGGGAACCTGGTCTATGCCATCCTGACCTTCGAAAGAGCGAACCGTGACAACCAATTCGTATGCTACCAGTGCGTTTCCCAGAAGGAAAGCTATGCCATCACCCTTGTCTACATGCATGGTCCAGCCACGCTTGACGACCTGAAAAGACTCTTCAAAACCAAGAAATAAACCCGAAATCATGAAAAAGATACTTGTCCTTTTCGGCCTGACCCTGGCCACCGTCACTCTTTCCGCCCAGGAACGTCTGGATTTCACGCAGCCCGATCCGGTATCGGCGACGCCGGTCCGCTCCAACAAGTTGTTCCGCTTTGCGCTGGGCGCCCGGATGGATTTTTCGCCGGTCATCGCAGCCTCGGGTGGTTTTGAAATCTCTCCCTCCCTGATGTTGGGCTTCGAACTCCGTCCCTGGCGGAACCGGCATTATTTCGGTTTCGGCGTGGCGACCGAGTATGTCAATTCATCGTTGGAGAAGGCCCATTATTCCATCACCGGAGATGTCCTCTCCTTTGACAAGGCAGAAAACGGGTCCATGGAGATGGACCGGTTCGGCTATGCCTTCCCGCTGACCTACGGTTTTGACTTCAACCAGCGCCAGTCCCTGGAATTCTCCGTGATTCCCCATTATTGGACCGACCTGAAACTGACCAATCTATATGGGGGTGGTCCTCAATTCGAGTATGTGCAGGAACAAGGGCTCGGACAGATGAGTTCTGCATCCACGATCGGCACCTATTACAAAGGCTACAGTCCGTTTACGGTCGACTTCGCCATCGCCTATTATCCCATTGCCAATGGAGGCATCGGCCTGAAATTCTCCCCGCCGATGCTGTTCAAGAAAGGAAAAGGGCCGGACTATACGACGGTTTCCTGGAGCTTTATCTTCCGGTTCTGAACCAGGTTGAGGGGTTAGCACGACTCGTTTCGTAATCGGTTAATTCTGAGTATCTTAAAAATATCGATGTGCTGACCCCACTCGTTTTTCGGAGGGGTTAGCACGCGGGCGTGCTAAACCCTCCCGAAAAGGGAGTGGGCTAGAACGTGTAGATTTGTAATTGACTGAAAATAAGTAGCTTGCAAAAGCAGGCGTACTGACCCCTGCCAGAATCGCACCATGCCATCGCTAGCTCTATTCCGGCAGCCCCGTCAGATTTCCGAGAGCTCCAGCCAACGGAGCTCTTTTTCGTCGATGATGCCTTGCAGTTCACCGTAGCGGGTGGAGGCGGTCTGGAGCTCGGAGGGGGAGAGGGTTCCGGAGGAAAGCTTGGCCTCGAGGTCGGCCTTCTCGGCTTCTAGGCGGGGGAGTTCCTCGTCCAGAGCCTTGAGCTCCTGCTGTTCTTTCCAGGTGAGCTTGCGCTTGGCCGGGGCTTTCACCCTTTCAACGACGGGCTTCTCTTCTTTCGCCGCAGCTTTCTGCGCCGCTTCGTAGTCCTTGATGAACGTGCGGTATTCGGTGTAGTTGCCGATGAAGTCCTTGACGACGCCGTCGCCGCAGAAGACGAAGAGGTGGTCCACCAGGCGGTCCAGGAAGTGGCGGTCGTGGGAGACGATGATCAGCGAACCCTTGAACTCCAGCAGGTACTCCTCCAGGATGTCCAGGGTGACGATGTCCAGGTCGTTCGTGGGCTCGTCCAGGATGAGGAAGTTGGGCTGTAGCAGCAGGATTGTCAGCAGGTACAGCCGCCGCCGTTCGCCGCCGGAGAGCCGTGAGACGGGGTTCATCCACATGTCGTGCGGAAAAAGGAACCGTTCCAGCAGGTGCGTACTCGGGACGGTGTCCATCACGGTCTGGTCCGG
>ONTQ01000102.1 GCA_900320795.1 uncultured Bacteroidales bacterium | reverse complement strand
TCTTCGAAAGCCCTGAAGGTCAATGACCTCCAGGGCTTTTTTGTTACCCTTCCCTCGGGGAAGGGGCTAGCGTCGCTTCGCTCCGAGAGGGGAATTGCGTCGCCCTGAGAAAGGGAATTGCGTCGCATCGGCCTGAATTCTTGTTTGTCATTCTGAACGTAGTGAAGAATCTTTTTGTAACTTTGCAACTTGAAATGAAGAAATGGGGCATCATATTGCTGCTGTGCTGCTGCATCCCGCTATGGGGACAGGAGCATGCGCGTACGGGCGGTAACCGGCTTCAGGTAATCCGCAGTGGCACTGAATTCATTTCTTCTCTCATGGCAGATATTGTATCGGCCCAGAACAGCATCGACCTGGAGTATTACTGGTTCAGTACCGATTCGGCAGGCCGGGTGGTCCGGGACGCACTGGTGGCCAAGGCCAGGGAGGGCGTCCGGGTGCGGGTCCTTTTCGATAATCTGGTTACCCCTACTGCGCCTGCCGCCTATTACGATGTGCTTCGCAAAGCCGGGGCCGATGTCCGCTATGTCCACGAATTTGACAAGATGGGCCCTTTCCGCTCCATCGGCTCCATCTTTTCCATGCGTGACCACCGCAAAATCGCGGTGATTGATCAGTGGATCGCCTATGTGGGCGGCATGAACATCTGCATGCATTCTGTCCAGTGGGACGATACCCAGGTAAGGGTGGAAGGTCCCGCTGCTGCGGTAATTCTCTCCACCCTCTATCCGGATACGGAGATTCCTCAGACGGAGGGACCTGTTCAGGTTCAGGTGATTACATCGGAGAAAGGCGCTTCGGCAGAGGGGACCTATATCCGGGCGCTCCGGGAGGCCAAAGAGTATTTTTTCATCCAGACCCCTTATTTCTGTCCTCCCGAGGGAATCCTTGCGGAGATGAAGGCGGCATCGGCCCGCGGAGTGGACGTGCGTTTGCTCCTTCCGGAACGCTGTGACTGGGGCTTCATGAACGAACTCTCGCGGGACTATTTTGAGGAGCTGCTTGCAGCGGGCATATCTGTCTTTCTGTATTCAAAAAAATACGACCATACCAAAGCCTTTGTGTCGGACGGCAACCTTACCTGTATCGGAAGCGTGAATCTGGACAAGCGCAGTTTTTACATCAACAAGGAGGTTGCCCTGTTTGTGTACGATGTTCCTTTTGCGCAGGAGTACACCGGGCATTTTCTGAGGCAGCAGGAGCTTTCCTACCGGGTGCAGCCCGGAGAAAGCGTAGCCCGGGGCATCCACAAGCCCTACCGGGCCTTCCTTCATGCCCTGGACCCCCTCTTCTGATGGCTCCTTGTGGCAGATAAGTTATTGATAATCAGTGTAAAATAAAATATTCCTCGTTCAAAAATCGAACGAGGAATATCAGGAAATGCCTCACTTTCAGTGAGTTGGCTATCACGCAAGGATTACTTGGCAGGAGCAAAGTACTTCCAGCAAATGGCGCTGAGGGCACCGCCTACAAGCGGAGCGCAGATGAATACCCAGACATCCTTGAGAGCCTGGCCGCCGGCGAAGATAGCAGGGCCGATGGAACGGGCCGGGTTCACGGAAGTGCCGGTGAGGTTGATGCACACGAGGTGGACCAGGATGAGGGTAAGGCCGATGGCCAGACCGGCGAAGTTGCCGGCACCGATCTTGGAATCCGTGGTTCCCAGAACAACCAGCACAAAGATGAAGGTGGCAATGACTTCCACGAGGAAAGCACCACCTGCACCGCCGGCATTGGCGACACCGTTGGAGCCGAGGGCACCGGTGAGATCGGGAGCGGCGACAACACCCGCAACCAGCATGAGCAGGGCACCGGCGATGATACCGCCGATGATCTGGCCCACCCAGTAACCGCAGGCGTCTTTCCAGCTCATGCGGCCACTCAGGGCAACGGCGAGGGTGATGGCGGGATTGATGTGGCAACCGCTCACGCCGCCGATGGTGTAAGCCATGGCAACCACAGTGAGACCGAAGGCGATGGCGACACCCACGACACCGGCGGGAGTGCCGCAACCGATAAACATGGCCGATGCGCAGCCCAGGAATGTTAGTACGAAGGTACCCAAACATTCAGCAACATACTTTTTCATATTACAATACTTTAGGAATTAGTGGTTCAAAATTAAAAAAACTCATGAGAAAAAGCAAGTATTAGAAGCGTTCTTTCACTTGATAGTGATTTCTTTCCGTTGCATTCCGGGATACCAGTTCGCCGAGGAATCCGGCCAGAAACAGCATCACGCCCAGTATCACGGACAGGAGAGCGAGGTAGAAAAGCGGCTGGTCCGTGACCGCGCGGAATTTGAGGTCGTGCGCCTGATAGACCAGTTTGGCGACGATAATCCAGACCGTCATCACGAGACCGACCAGGAACATCAGGATACCGCTGGTCCCGAAAAAATGCATGGGCTTACCGCCGAAACGGGACAGGAACCACAGGCTCATCAGGTCCAGCAGGCCGTTCACGAAGCGGTCTATCCCGAATTTGGACTTCCCGTATTTCCGTTTCTGGTGATGGACGCGCTTTTCTCCGATTTTGTCGAAGCCGGCGTTCTTGGCCAGATAGGGGATATAGCGGTGCATCTCCCCGTAAACCTCAATGCTCTTTACAACTTCTCTCCGATAAGCCTTGATGCCGCAGTTCATGTCGTGCAACTTGATACCGGTGACCTTGCGGGCCGTCCAGTTGTACAGTTTGGAGGGAAGATTCTTGGTGAGGGCGTTGTCTTTCCGGTGTTGTTTCCAGCCGGAGACCAGGTCGTATCCCTCTTCGCGGATCATGCGGACCATCTCCGGGATTTCTTCCGGGGAATCCTGAAGGTCTGCATCCAGGGTGACCACGATGTCTCCCGAAGCGGCGGCGAATCCCTCGTAGAGGGCGGCCGATTTTCCATAATTCCGGCGGAAACGGATGCCGTGCACATCGGCCCCGGCCATCTGCTGGATCACGTTCCAGGAGCCATCGGTGGAGCCGTCGTCCACAAACCAGATCTCATAGGTAAAATCCTTCAGCGTACGGTCTATCCAGGCCTTCAGTTCCGGAAGGGAATCGGCCTCATTGTACAGGGGGATGATGAGTGACAGGTCCATAACTTATTGTTCGTCAGGGGTGTTGTCTTTGTCTTGGGGACCGTCGAACGGACCGCCAAACAGTTTCTGTAAAAAAATGTAGCGGGACATGATGCTGGAAAGGGCCGTTCCGTACAGGAAGCAGTAGAGCCACTGGAACACGAAGGTATAGAGAGGCATCTTGTCCAGCATCCCTTCCACCTGCTCCATTTGGGACGAGGTCATGCTCATGGCCTGCGAAACTTCGCTTACCAGGGTGTCCATGGTCTCCTGGGGCATGTAAAGGATGATGAGGGCCTGGGCCGATGCGAGCAGGAGTCCGGACAGCATCGCCGCCCGCCGGCCCAGCCGGAAGGTGTCTTCCATCTTGACCGCTTCGTACTTGTCCCGGAGGTCCAGCTGGACTTTCTTCATCAGAAGAATGCATCCGAAGAATTCCACGGCCCAGAGGATGATGGCCGCGGCCTGCACGAGGAAGGCCGACCCGCTCATTCCGGCCAGTTCCTTCAGGACCAGACAGGAGATGGAGACAAGGCCCAGCAGGGCACCCGCCTTGGCTGCCTCGTTCCAGAGGAGGGTATTATCCAATTTCCCTTTCACGACATACAAAGATACATAAAAAATTCGTATATTTGCAGGCTATTCGTGCAATAGCGAGTGAAAGACATTTGTAAGTAATAAACTCAAACGATTATGATTAACATTACGTTCCCCGATGGAAGTGTGCGCCAGTATGAATCCGGCGTCAGCGGTTATGAAATTGCGATGGGCATCAGTCCGCGCCTGGCAGAGCAGGTCCTGGCTGTCCAGGTAAAGTACCCCACAGAACCCGAAACTTCCCGCGGAACCACCATCGACCTCACCCGTCCCATCACCGAAGACTGCTCCGTGCGTCTTTTGAAATGGGAGGATGACGAGGCCAAGAAAGTGTTCTGGCACAGCTCTTCCCACCTGATGGCAGAGGCCCTCGAGGCTCTGTTCCCGGGGGTGAAGTTCGGTATCGGCCCGGCCATTGAGAATGGCTTCTACTATGACGTGGACATGGGAGACCGCACCCTCACGGACGCGGATTTCAAAGCCATTGAAAACAAGATGCTGGAGCTGGCCCGCCAGAAGCAGGATTTCTGCCGCATCGAGGTCTCCAAGGCCGATGCCATGAAGTACTTCACCGAAAAGGGTGACCAGTACAAGCAGGAGCTCATCTCCGAACTGGAAGACGGAACCATCACCTATTATACCAACGGTGCCTTCACGGACCTGTGCCGTGGCCCGCACCTGAAGAATACGGATGTCATCAAGGCCGTGAAAGTCCTGTCCCTCGCCGGTGCCTACTGGAGAGGTGACGAGAAGCGCCAGCAGCTCACCCGTATCTACGGCATCACCTTCCCCAAGGCCAGCATGCTTACCGAGTATCTACAGGTTCTGGAAGAGGCCAAGAAGCGTGACCACCGCAAGATCGGCAAGGAAATGGAACTGTTCACCTTCTCTCAGCGGGTGGGTGCAGGTCTGCCCCTGTGGCTGCCCCGCGGCGCCGCCCTCCGCAATACCCTGCAGGCCTTCCTGGCCAAGAAACAGGCCGAATACGGCTATCTTCCCGTGGTGACGCCCCATATCGGCGGAAAGGAACTGTATGTGACTTCCGGCCACTATGCCAAGTACGGAAAGGATTCTTTCCAGCCCATCCATACTCCGCAGGAAGGCGAGGAATACCTCCTCAAACCCATGAACTGCCCGCACCACTGCGAGATTTTCCGCAGCGCCCCGCGTTCTTACCGTGACCTTCCCCTGCGTTTTGCCGAGTTCGGTACGGTGTACCGTTATGAGCAGTCCGGCGAATTGCACGGCCTCACCCGTGTGCGCAGTTTCACCCAGGACGACGCTCACCTGTTCTGCCGTCAGGACCAGTTGCAGGAAGAGTTCGAGAAAGTGATTGACCTCATCCTCTATGTGTTCAAAACCCTGAAATTCGACAAGTTCACCGCCCAGGTTTCCCTGCGTGATCCCAAGAATCCGTCCAAATACATCGGCTCTGACGAGAACTGGGCCAAGGCCGAACAGGGCATCATCGATGCGGCCAAGAAGAAGGGCCTTCCCTATGTGATCGAAACCGGCGAAGCCGCTTTCTACGGCCCCAAACTGGATTTCATGGTGAAGGATGCCATCGGCCGCAGCTGGCAGCTGGGCACCATCCAGGTAGACTACAACCTGCCGGAGCGCTTCGAATTGGAATATGTCGATTCCGACGGTACCCGCAAGCGCCCTGTGATGATTCACCGCGCACCCTTCGGTTCGCTGGAGCGTTTCGTCGCCGTGCTGCTGGAACACACCGCCGGCCATCTGCCGCTTTGGCTGCACCCTGACCAGGTTAAAGTGCTGCCTGTGAGCGAAAAATATGCAGATTATGCGAAAAAAGTTGTAAATCTGCTAAATAATTCCGAAATTCGCGCCTCTATTGACGACCGTAACGAGACACTCGGTAAGAGAATCCGTGAGACATCCCTTATGCGCGTTCCGCTGCTGGTCATCGTGGGAGAAAAAGAACAGGCGGAGGAATCCGTCTCTGTACGCCGTGGAGCCGAGGACCAGGGTTCCATGAGTGTGCCGCAGTTTGTGGAATATGTCCACAAGGCTGTGGCCGATGAACTGGCCCAGTAAGTTTAACGTTTTAAAGGAGCAAGACTATCGCAACGCCTTTCAAACCGAGACCCGGTGGTCTCAAAAAGAAAAAGCCCGTGCAGCAGCAGGGGGTTACTGCATCGCAGGTCCGTCTGGTCGGAGAGAACATCCCCGAACAGGGAATCTACCCTTTTAGCAAGGCCCTTTCCATGGCTGAAGAGCAGGAACTGGACCTGGTGGAAATCAGCGCCAAGGCGGATCCCCCCGTGTGCAAGATTCTGGATTACCAGAAGTATCTGTACCAGCAGAGGAAGAAGGCCAAGGAGATGAAAGCCAACGCTGCGAAGATTGTCATCAAGGAAATCCGTTTCGGCCCCAATACGGACGAACATGATTTCCAGTTCAAACTCAAGCATGCGGAGGGGTTCCTCCAGGAGGGGTCCAAGGTGAAAGCCTCCATCTTCTTCCGCGGACGCTCAATCCAGTTTGCCGAGCAGGGAGAGAAACAGTTGCTGCGTTTCGCCGTGGAACTGGAAGAATTCGGCCGGCCTGAAAGTATGCCTACCCTGGAAGGGAAGCGGATGACCATGATGCTCGCTCCTATAAAGAAAAAATAAGCCGCCCTGTCATTCTGAGCGCAGCGAAGAATCTCATCGGCCTATATGTATAATTATTAATTGTTTAACACAATGGCAAAGCTTAAAACCAACTCCGGTGCCAAAAAGCGCTTTACGCTTACCGGATCGGGAAAGATCAAGAGGAAGCACGCTTACCACAGCCACATCCTCACCAAGAAGACCAAGAAACAGAAACGCAATCTGGATCACTTCGCCATCCTGGAGAAGGACGACCTCGCACGCGTGAAGGAACTCCTGGTCATGTAATTCATGTTTAACTGGAACGCAGTCAAAAGTGCAATCGGACGGTTTCCGGATGCCACTGCCTCCAAAATTGTAAAAATTTTATGCCTAGATCAGTTAATTCTGTTGCCTCAAGGGCACGCCGCAAGAAGATTCTTTCGAGAACCCGCGGCAATTTCCTGTCCCGCAAGAATGTCTGGACAGTTGCAAAGAACACCTACGAGAAAGGTCTCACTTACGCCTACCGCGACCGCAAGGCCAAGAAGCGCGAGTTCCGTTCCCTGTGGATCCAGCGTATCAACGCCGCTGCCCGCCAGTACGGTCTCACTTACTCCCAGCTCATGGGACGTCTCGCCAAGCAGAACATCGGTCTCAACCGCAAAGTTCTCGCCGACCTTGCCATGAACAACCCTCAGGCTTTTGAGGCTATCGTGAAATCTGTAAAGTAGTCATTGCCCCGTGAGCTGGAAGGAAATCATCCAAAACAAGTGGTGTAAGCTGGGATTCTGGTCCCTGCTTTATATCGCGTGGGTGATCTGGCTCGGGAACTATTGGTGGCTTCTCGGACTCGGCATCATCTTTGACCTTCTCATTACCAAGAAGGTGAAATGGCTCTTCTGGAAGAAGGAATATGCCCCCGGTGAGAAGCACAATGTGTGGCTGGACTGGCTGGATGCCATCATCTTCGCCGTCGTCGTGGTTACCTTCATCAATATCTTCTTCTTCCAGGCCTTCAAGATTCCTTCCTCCTCCATGGAAAGCACGCTGTACACCGGAGATCACCTCTTCGTGTCCAAGCTCACTTACGGGCCGCGCGTCCCCCAGACGCCCCTTACCATTCCCTTCACGCACAACCGGGTATTTGGTCATGAAAGCTATTCTACGCTTATCCAGAACAAATACCGTCGCTTAAAGGGTTTCCGTGAGGTCAGAAGGGGAGACATCGTGGTTTTCGGCTTTCCCAATGGTGACTCCGTCCTCACCCGCCGTCCTGCAGACGATTATTACGCCTGGGTGCGTGCTGTCGGAAGGGAACAGGCCATCAAGGAATTTGGCCCCGTCATTGTCCGTCCGGCCGACAAGAAAGATCACTATGTCAAGCGCTGCGTCGCCGTTGCCGGTGATACGCTTGAAGTGAAGGACGGCCTGGTATGGGTGAACGGAGAACAGGAGCCCGACTATCCCGGAAGGCAGCTTACGTACAGGGTAACCACAAGCGGGTCCCGCATTAACCAGCTTAAGCTGGAGCAGCTGGGCCTCAATCTGAGCGAACTGTATTTCGATTCCCGTCTCCCCGGCTATCCCATGATGCCGCTGACCGAAGAGATGCTGGAAGAGGTGCAGAAAATCCAGACCGTAGTGGAGGTGAAGCCCAATTTGGAGAGATACCCCACCGGCGCACAGGATACCGCCGTCTTCCCGTTCTGCAAGGATTGGACCTGTGATTATTTCGGCCCGCTCTGGATTCCCCGCAAGGGTGCCACCGTGGCTCTGGATTTGGATAACCTGCCTCTCTATGAGCGCATTATCCGTGACTATGAGCACAATACCCTGTCTGTGGAAGGAACGCAGATCCGGATCAACGGAGAGCCCGCCACCACGTACACTTTCCAGCAAGACTATTACTTCATGATGGGCGACAACCGCCACAATTCCCTGGATTCCCGTTACTGGGGATTCGTTCCGGAAGATCACATTGTGGGTACCCCGTCCATCATCTGGCTTTCAACAGACGCAAGCAAAAGTTTCCCCAAAAGCATCCGGTGGAAACGGTTTCTCAAAATCGTTTAACACCCCAAACAAGTAACAATTAAAAAAGAAAATATTATGTCAAAGGTTTGTCAGATAACCGGTAGGAAGAGAATGATCGGCAACAATGTCGCCCATTCCAAGCTGCGCACCAAGCGCGACTTCTCCCTCAACCTCAAGACCAAGAAGTTCTGGTCCGAGAGCGAACAGCGTTTCGTCACCCTGAAAGTGACCACCAAGGGTATGCGTATCATCGAGAAGAATGGTCTCGACGCCACCCTCAAGGCCGCTCAGGAGAAAGGATACGTAAGCCTTGTTTAACCCTTTAATCCTTAAGAATTATGGCAAAGAAACAGAAAGGAAACAGGGTGCAGGTCATCCTGGAGTGCACGGAGCAGAAGGCCAGCGGTGTTCCCGGTATGTCCCGATACATCACCACCAAGAACAAGAAGAACACCCCCGACCGTCTTGAGAGAATGAAGTACAACCCGTACCTCAAGAAAGTAACCCTCCACCGTGAGATTAAATAAATCATTTGAACTATGGCAAAGAAAGCAGTTGCAACCTTCGATGCAAAAGCCGGTGCAAAGCACATGGTGAAGGTCATCCGTATGGAAAAGAGCCCCAAGACCGGTGCCTACGTTTTCGTAGAGCAGCTGGTGGAAGAGGGGAAGGAGAAAGAATTCTTCAACAAGAAGTAATTCTCCCTTCAGATTGCAAAAGAGCCACTCCGCAGGGGGTGGCTTTTTGTGTGTCAACGCGGCCGGTGGGGAAGCGAAGACGGATGCGGGCAGGGGCCGATGCTAGGCGAGTTCAATGCCGGCCGCGTGGCAGGCACGGCGCATATCGGCCGGCCAGATGGAAGATTGGATTTCGCCGATATGGGCTTTGCGCAGCAGGAACATGCACAGGCGGGACTGGCCGATACCGCCTCCGATGGTCTGCGGCAGTTTCCCGTCCAGCAGGAGACGATGGAAGTACAGTTCCTCCTTCCACAGTTGGTCGCGCTCTGCGAGTTGGCGGTGCAGCGCGGGGGCATCGACACGGATGCCCATGCTGGAGATTTCGAAAGCGCTTTCCAGGACCGGATTCCACAGGAGGATGTCGCCGTTGAGGCTCCAGTCGTCGTAGTCCGCGGCACGTCCGTCATGGGCCTTCCCGTCGGATAGTTTATCACCAATGCCGATAATAAAAACGGCCCCGTACTCCTTTGTGATGGCGTTTTCGCGTTCTTTGGCCGACAGCGACGGGTAGCGGTCCAGCAGTTCCTGCGAGTGAATGAAATGTATCTCTTCCGGCAGGATGGGTGCAATCTGCGGGAACTCCACAAAGAGTTTGTTCTCCGTCACTTTCACGGCCTCGTAAATGTGCCGGACCGTCTGCTTCAGGTAATCCAGGTTCCGCTGCGCGGGAAGCATCACTTTTTCCCAGTCCCACTGGTCCACGTAGATGGAGTGGATGTTGTCCAGGTCTTCGTCCGGACGCAGGGCGTTCATGTCCGTGTAGATGCCGCGGCCGGGCGCCACGCCCAGTTCCGCCAGTTTCAGACGCTTCCATTTGGCCAGGGAATGCACCACCTCCGCGGAGGCATCGGCAAGGGATTTCACCGGGAACTTCACCGGACGTTCCACGCCGTTCAAATCGTCATTGAGGCCCTGCCCGGAGAGCACCATCATGGGTGCTGTGACGCGCAGCAGCACCAGTTGGGCGCTCAGATTGGCCTGGAACATGTCTTTCACGGCTTTGATAGCCTTCTCGGTCTGCTCGGTACTGCCCAGCAGGTTCCGGTAGTCTTTGGGAATATACAGCATGGCTGCAAAGGTACATATTTCCGGCCGCGTTGACAAAAAAATCGGCGCTGGAGGCGTTTGACGTGCCAACGTGGCGGCAAAAAGGGGCAAATCGGCCTGAATCCCTGCCGCGTTGACGTAGGGAACGTTGTAGAATGCCGATTCCAAGTCAACGCGGCAAAGCAAGCAAGACGGCCGGCCACTTTGTTGTTTTCTGCCTGCAAAATGTGTATATTTGCAGTCTATGGGAATTTTCGACAAAGGTTTCAAGAAGACCAACCTGAACTTCTTCCAGAAACTGGGACGCGCCATCACCGGCAAGTCCAAGGTGGACGATGATGTCCTGGATGCCTTGGAGGAAGCCCTTCTGGCTTCCGACATGGGCGTGGAAACCACGCTCAAGGTCATCGAGAACATCGAGGACCGCGTAGAGCGGGACAAGTATGTGGACATGGAAGAACTCGTCGCCATCATCAGGGACGAGATAGCCGCCCTCATCGGAGAAGACGATGCGCCGGTCCAGGCCTTCGATTTTTCCAAGAAACCCTATGTGATGCTGGTTGTGGGCGTGAACGGGGTGGGGAAGACCACCACCATCGGCAAACTGGCCGCCATGCTCACCCGGCAGGGTAAGAAAGTGGTTGTCGGTGCGGCCGATACCTTCCGCGCCGCCGCCGTGGAGCAACTCACCGTGTGGGCGGAGCGCGCCGGAGCGGAGATTGTCAAGCAGCCCACGGGCTCGGACCCTGCCGCGGTAGCCTTCGACACCGTGAAAAGTG
>ONTQ01000045.1 GCA_900320795.1 uncultured Bacteroidales bacterium | reverse complement strand
GAATCCCCGCGACTGGCGCGACGGCCATCCCATCTATGAGGACATCCAGGGAAATCCGCAGATCGGCGACGTGCAGGCCTTTTCCCCTTCGACCCCGGCACCTCTTCTCCGTAAACAATTCACCGTGAACAAAGAAGTCGAGCGGGCGCACCTGTTCATCTCCGGCTTGGGATACTGCGAACCATACTGCAACGGCGCCAAGGTGGGGGACGACCTCCTGAGCCCCAACCAGACCGATTACGGAACCCGCCAGGACATGGACCGCCGGCGCCTGCCGCTGCTGCTGAACGTCCGGGCGCACAGCGTCTTCTACCTGGGCTACGACCTGACCGCCCGCATCCGCCAGGGAGAGAATGTCATCGGCTGCATGCTGGGAAACGGTCTGTTCAATTCCGCCCATGTCTGGACGGCGGGCTACGGGTCGCCGCGCGTCAAGGCCCAACTGGAGGTTTTCTACAAAGACGGCTCCTGCGAAACCATCGGCACGGATGATAGTTGGGAAGCGAAGGAAAGCGCCATCCGTTCCAACGATGTCTTTGGCGGTGAAATCTACGACGCGCGCTACGAAACCCCGGGCTGGAGCACCCCCGGGGCCGATGACACCCCTTGGTCGGCCGCCGTGCGCCGGAAAGCCCCGGACGGAGCGCTCCGCGCCCAGATGGGGCCCACAGACAAGGTAACGGAGACCTTCCGGCCGCTTTCCGTGGAAAAGGTTGCAGAACGCGCCTTCAAAGTCACATTCCCGGAAGAAATCGCCGGACGCCTGAAACTCAGCCATATCCGCAACGCAGCAGGGGACACGCTCCGCATCCGCTATCTGTGCACCACCGGTGCCAATTACGACTACAACGGCCTCAGCGAATATATCTGCGGCGGCAAGGGTGACGAGACTTATGCACCCGTCTTTGACTGGTACGTCTTCCACAGCGCCGTCGTGGAAAACTGGGAAGGGGAGATGACCGAGGCCGATGCCGTCGCGGAAGCCGTCTGCAGCGATGTCCCTGTCAATGCCGCTTTCCACACCTCGGACACCCTGATCAATGCCATCGCAAAAATTTGGGTGCGCACCCAGAAAAACAACATGCATGGCGGCGTTCCCTCGGACTGTCCCCATCGTGAGCGCGGCCCCTATACCGGAGACGGGCAGATCGCCAGTGCCATGGTCATGCACAACTTCGACGCTCGCTCTTTTTACAACAAATGGCTCAAGGACATCTCCAACACGCAGGATACGGAGAGCGGGTACGTCCCCAACGGCGCTCCCTGGGAGCCCGGATGCGGAGGGGGAGCGGCCTGGGGAGCGGCCATGACCATCATCCCCTGGGAGTATTACCTCGCCTACGGTGACCGCCAGCTCCTGGCCGAACACTATGATGCCATCAAGATGCAGACCGACTTCCTCGCCTCCTGGACCACGCCGGAAGGCACCGTCCGGGTTAAAGTCTGCGATGACAGTTTCATCATGAACCTTGGGGAGCATGTCCCGCCCTTCACCATTCCCTCGCAGGAAATGATGCATACCTACGTCGCCTGGACCTGTGCCGACTATACCGCCCGCATCGCCGCCGTCCTGGGACATCCGGACGACGCCAAGGCCTATCAGGCACTGGCCGACCGGATTGCCGCGGCCTTCCATGCCAAATTCTATGACGCGCAGGAAGGCTCCTACGGCCCGGACGAATGTGATGTGCTGGCCCTCCGGATTGGCGTTCCCGAAGCCGAGCGGGAAAGGGTGATTGCCGACCTGAAGAAAAAACTCGCACAGCGTAACAACCATATCGTAACCGGTTTCGTGGCCGGCCGGGTGTTCTTCGAAGTCCTCTCCGACTGCGGCCTCGGCGACATTGCCTGGGAAATCCTGCACAAGGACGACTATCCCAGTTTCGGCCAGATGATCAAGGAAGGCTCCACCACCATGTGGGAGCAGTTCGACGCCATGCACAGCCACGACCATCCCATGTTCGGAGGCTCGCTGGTCTGGTTCTACCGCTATCTCGCCGGCCTCCGAATCGATCCCGAGCACCCCGCCTACAGGCATTCCTTCATCCGCCCGTTCCTGGCCGAAGGCCTTGACAGCGTTGATTACACACTGGACACCGTTTACGGGCCGCTCCGCGTAGCCTGGAAGCGGTCCGGGAGCCGTCTGACAATGGATGTCACCATTCCGGAAGGCTGCAGCGCCACCCTTACCTGGCCGGGGGGAGGCAAGACGGAAGAACTGGCATCCGGGACCCATCGGCTCGCATCTTCTCTATGAGTTTCGAAAAAAATCACTATCTTTGTATGATTTAAACGAAAGTTCTAAACATTTTATAGTTTTATGAAAGATTCCATCATTATCCTTTGTGGCGGCGGCCCGGCTCCGGGCATGAACACCGTAGTTATGTCTGTCGCTAAGACCTTCCTTAGCAATGGTTATCGCGTAATCGGCCTGCACGGCGGTTACAGCGGCCTTTTCTCCAAAGCCCCGCGTACCGAGGATATCGACTTCTTCAAGGCCGACGCTTATTTCAACCGCGGCGGTTCCTACCTCCAGATGAGCCGTTTCAAGCCCACTGACAAGGATTTTGAGGAGAACTTCAATCTGGGCCTGTTCCAGGACAACAACATCAAACTGCTGGTGACCGTGGGCGGTGACGACACCGCCTCCACCGCCAACCGCATCGCCAAATTCCTGGAAGCCAAGCACTATCCCATCCACAACATCCACGTGCCCAAGACCATCGACAACGACCTTCCGCTGCCGCAGAACACCCCTACCTTCGGCTTCAACAGCGCCAAGAACGAGGGTGCCCACCTTGCCCGCACCGTGTATGAGGATGCCCGCACCAGCGGCAACTGGCTCATCATCAGTGCCATGGGCCGCAGCGCCGGTCACCTGGCCCTGGGTATCGGCGAGGCTACGCACTGCCCCATGACCATCATCCCCGAGATGTTCGACAAGACCCCCATCACGCTGGACAAGATCGTGAAGCTTGCCCTGAGCGCAATCATCAAGCGCAAGCTCCTGGGTATCGGCTACGGTACCGTCGTGGTGGCCGAGGGCGTTTTCCACGACCTGGATCCCCAGGAAATCAAGAACGCAGGCGTTTCCATGACCTATGACGAGCACGGTCATCCCGAACTGGGAAAGATCAGCAAGGCCGTCCTGTTCAACGACATCCTTGAGAAGGAATTCAAGAAAATCGGCCTCAAGGTGAAGACCCGTCCCGTGGAGATCGGCTACGATGTCCGCTGCCAGGATCCCATCGCCTACGACCTTACCTACTGCACGGAGCTGGCCATGGGCGCCTATGAGCTCTTCGCCAAGGGCGAGACCGGCTGCATGGTGTATGTGGATGCTTTCGGCACTGCCCATCCGCTGTACCTGAAAGACCTCCAGAACGCCGAGGGCAAGATTCCTCCGCGCCGCGTGGCCATCAATGGCGGCACCGCCCAGAACTATTTCAACCACATCTGCCACTTCATCACCCCGGCCGATTATGAAGCCGCCGGCAAGATTGTCGCCAATCCGGAGGATTACGACTTCAAGAAGATCTTGAACTGGTAAGATGAAAAGAATTATTTACCAAGTTCTTCCTCGTCTTTGGGGAGGCGGTAAATTTTCCAGTATCGACGCCGGAGTTCTTTCCAACTGGAAGAACCTCGGCGCCGATTACATCTGGTACACCGGACTCATCCGCCATGCCAGCCGCTACAACCGCGACAAAGTGGTGAAAGGGGACGCCGGCAGCCCCTATGCCATCACGGACTACTACGATGTGAATCCCTATCTGGCATGCGACGAATCGCACCGGATGGAAGAGTTCGACAGCCTGGTGACCCGAACGCACAATGCCGGGCTCAAGTTTCTTATGGACTTTGTTCCCAACCACGTAGCCCGCGAATACATGGGAACGCTGGGAGCGGGGGACGACACGGCCGTACACTGGGCGCCGGAGAATGATTTCTTTTACTATCCGGGAGAAGCCCTGCAGCTTCCCGTAGCTTGTGAAGGCTATGAGGAAATGCCCGCCAAGGCCTCCGGGAACTGTTTTACAGCGGCTCCCGGCATAAACGACTGGTGGGAGACCGTCAAGATCAACTACTGCGATTTCCACACCGCCACCTGGGACAAGATGCGGGACATCGTCCGCTTCTGGGCCGCCCGGGGCGTGGACGGCTTCCGCTGCGACATGGTGGAACTCGTGCCCCATCAGTTCATGAAGTGGCTGATTGAAAGCATCAAAGCAGAATTCCCGCAGGTGGTCTTCGTGGCCGAGGTGTATGAGAAAGACAAATACCGCATGTATGTGGAAGAGGTGGGCTTCGACTACCTCTATGACAAATGCGGGCTTTACGACACCCTGCGGGCAGTGACCTGCTCCGGGGTTTCGGCCCGGGAAATCTCGCACAACTGGCAGTTCCTGGGAGACCTGCAGCCGCATATGCTCAACTTCCTGGAAAACCACGACGAGCAGCGCGTCGCTTCTGACTTCTTCTGTGGAAGCGCGGCCGGCGGCTATGCCGCCCTGGGCGTCTCCCTGCTTCTGAACACCGCTCCCTTTATGCTCTATTTTGGGCAGGAAATGGGAGAGAGAGGCATGCAGCAGGAAGGATTCAGCGGGCTGGATGGGCGCACTTCCATCTTCGACTGGTGCCAGGTGCCGGCGCTGGAGCATCCGGACAAGGCCGTCCTGGAGTGTTACCGGGCCGCTTTGACCCTTGCCAAGACATCGGCCTTCTCCGAAGGGAAGACCTTCGACCTCTGTTACTGCCAGGACACGGAGCGCTTCAATCCCGACCGCCACTTCGCCTTCCTCCGCAGTGACGGAAAGCAGACCTGGCTGGTCGTTTCCAACTTCGGCCCCAAGGCCGACATCACCGTACGAATCCCCGCCGAGGCACTGGACTATCTGGGCGTCAAACTGATGCGAACGGTGTACAGCTTAGCCGTAAACGAAAGGGACTTTCAGGTCCTGGAAATCCATTAAACGATGAAAAAAGTCGTCACAATCGTCCTCGCATCAGCCCTTTGCATGGCCTTTGCCCCCGAAGAACCCGTCATCAGCCGAAAAGACGGCATGGTGCTGGTGAACACCACCACGCTCTGTGCCAAGTACGACGGCTACAACGGCCCCACGCCCGTTGTCATCTACCTGAAGGACAAGAAGGTTGTAAAAGTGGAAGCCCTCCCCAATTACGAGAGCCCCCGTTACTTCGAACTGCTGGAAGACGAGGATTTTTTCACCCGTTGGAACGGGCTCAGCGCCTCGGAGGCCGCCGAACTGGAAGTGGACACCGTCAGCGGCGCCACCTGGTCCTCGGACGCCGTCATCCACAACGTCCGGCAAGGACTCATCTACTATTTGGAAAATAGCAAATAGGACTTTCGCAAATAGCATTAATCCATCTTGATGGCGGTCAATCAACTTGATCGCCCTTCTTTCTTGTATCCTTGGCAAAATTGAGTTTCTGTGAGTTTGAGCTATTATTATGAAAATGAATTGTCTAATGGGCGTTTTAGTGGGACATACCGCACAGGTGATGACAGGCATGAACTTGAAGGATCTTTCAGAAATGGCTATCCCACCGGGGTTTGGAAAGATACATTCAAGAGGAACTATTCTGCGTACAGATTGGTCTGGGGACCCTCGCATTTAAAACATTGTGCGTGACTGCCGGGGTCGGGGTAAGCTTCTAAGCAATTGGAAGACGATTTCCTGCAAAAGTACAAAACATCTTCGTTTTTTTTTGTACTTTTGTAAGAATAACTAAAACCATCCGTTATCAAGTGAACAACAGATCATTTTCAAGCAGGTTAATCTGGAGAATCATCGGCATCGTTTCCCTCATTTTCCTGGCTACTTTCACTGTCATCGGCATCGTTTCCGAATATATCATCACCAATGAATCGGCCCGTATCTCTCCGTTGATGCTCACCCTGGGGCTGCTGCTCGTGGGCCTCGTCGGACTGATCGTCCTGTATTTCGTGTGCCGCCGCGAAATCCGCCGGATGACGCGCCCCATCACGGAGCTCTCCGTGTCGGCCCTGAACATGGCCAAGGGCAATTTCAAGGCTGCGCTGCCGGACATTGCCAGTAAGGATGAGATGCTGCGCCTGCGGGACAGTTTCGTGTATATGCAGAACTCCCTCTCGGATTACATCGGCCAGCTGAAGACAACCCGGAGCGACAACGAGCGCATGGAATCGGAACTCAATGTGGCCCGTACCATCCAGATGGGAATGCTGAACTCCAACTTCCCGCCGACGCTCCACGCATTGCTGACTCCCGCAAAGGAAGTGGGCGGAGACCTCTACGACTTCATCTTCCAGGAGGGAGACATGCTCCATTTTGCCGTGGGGGATGTAAGCGGAAAGGGCGTTCCGGCCTCGCTGGTGATGTCCATCACCCGGGCCATGCTCCACTTCGTCGCCACCCTGAACCTGCCGCTGGACGAGTCAATCAGCCGTATCAACAACAGCGTGGCCGACTCCAATAGCAATGACATGTTTGTCACCCTCTTCATCGGCCGCATCAACCTGAAGACATTACGGATGGACTATTGCAATGCCGGCCACAATCCGCCGGTCCTGATTTCGCCCGACGGAAAGGCCCGTTTCCTCCCGGTCAAGAGCAATCTTGCCGCCGGTCTCCTGGAGCAGTTCCCCTATGAGGCCGAATCGATCGACCTCGAGCCCGGCACCCGCATCGTCGCCTACACGGACGGCGTTACGGAAGCGGAAAATGACAAACTGGAACTCTACGGAGAAGACAGGCTGATGGACGAGATCAGGAATCTGAAAGCCGATATGGACGAAAAGAGCGTCGTGCAGCACATTTACCGGTCTGTGAAAGCCTTCACCGCCGACCACCCGCAAAGCGATGACATCACGATAATGAGCTTAAAAGTATGAAATACATCTATATCATCAACGGACGGGCCGACAAGGTTTCGCAATACGACGAATTCTTCGCACAGCTGAAGGAGAATCCGCACCTGCACGAGGTATATACCACCATGGGGGAGGGAGACGCGACGCGCTATGTCCGCCTCTACTGTGACCTGCATCCGGAGGAAGAAATCTGCTTTGTCGCCTGTGGGGGTAACGGGATTATCAACGGTGTGGCGTCCGGGCTGGTCGGTTACGCCGTTTCCAGTGAAGAAGCCGCCAGGCAATCCGTCAACAAAACCATGGCCATCCTTTATTTTGGCGGCGCTACCCAGGACTTCATCATCAACTTTCCCGGACGCGATTTCCGTAACGTAAGGGCCATGCTGGACGGCACCGTAACCCCGATCGACATTATCCAGGTGAACGACAGTTTCTGCCTCAATGTCTGCAACCTCGGTTTTAACTCCAAGGTCGCATCCCGCGCCAACGAACTGGTCGCCAAGGGGAAATCTGCCCACCAGGCTTATACGCGAGGGGTCATCAACGCCTTCCTCACCAGTCGTTTTAACCGCATCAAGGTAACGGTGGACGGTGAGCGTATCGCCCGCGGCCGCATGGTGCTCTGCACGGTCGCCAACGGACGCCGCGTGGGTGGCGAATTCAACTGTGCGCCCCATGCGAAGGTGGACGACGGACTGATTGATGTATGTTATTTTCGTGCAATGAGTCTGGCGCGGCTCCTGATGCTGTTCCCGCTCTACCGCAGTGGACAGCACATCGGCAGTCGCCCGGGCAGGAACAAAGTCCTATACAGGCAAGCCCGCGAAGTAACAATCAGTAGCGAGGACCTCATTGACATTTACATTGATGGCGAACAACTTCCCGGCTCCCAGTTTCATCTCAAGATTCTGCCGGGCGCTCTGCCCCTCCGCCTGCCTAAACTTCCGTAAAGGTTTATTCCTGACTCTGCCGACGGAACTCCGCTACGGTGACGGCGGTTGCCACGGCGGCGTTCAGGGATTCGGAACCAGGGTCGTCGGCCGGGAAGGGTGGAATGAAAAGACGGTCCGTCACACAGGCAGCCGTCGCGGACGAAATACCGTTGGCTTCGTTGCCGATTACAATCACAGAAGGCCTTTCCATGCCATTGGAAAGGCTTTTTTTATACAGATTCTCTCCGTCCAGGAAGGTTCCGTACACAGCGCCGCCGGCTTCACGGGCCTTCCGGCACAGGACCGGGATGTCCGTATAGTGGAACTTCACGCGGAAGATAGCGCCCATCGTGGCCTGCACCACCTTGGGATTGAAAACATCCACCGTGTCGGGAGAGGCAAAGACGGCGTCGATCCCGAACCAGTCTGCGATGCGAAGGATGGTGCCCAGGTTGCCAGGGTCGCGGATGCCGTCCAAAGCCAAAAAGAGGCCTTTTGCGGGCATTTCTCCGCTTTGAAGGTCCACTGGACGTTCAACTGTGCAAAGAACCGGAGAAGGGGAGGAAAGGCCCGTTATCCGGGCCATTGCAGTTTCGCCAATCTCTTCCACCCGATACACGTCCCGCACTTTGAAGCGGGAGTGCAAGGCTTCGGCCACCAGTTTCTCACCCTCGGCCACAAACAGTCCGTACTGGTCCCGGAATTTCTTCTGGGACAATGATTTCACGAACTTAATCTGGGCCGTTGTCATTCTGAACGAAGCGAAGAATCTATTTGTATCCCAGGAGTTTAAGCATGCTTTCGGCGCTCTGCTCCTCCGCAAAGACGCTGGTGACCAGGTTGCCTTCCTTATCGCGATCGATGAGGATGTGCTTGGGAGAGGGCATGAGGCAGTGCTTGATGCCGCCGTAGCCGGACAGAGCCTCTTGATACGCACCGGTATGGAAGAAGCCGATATAGAGGTTCTCCCGACGACTGCGGATGGTGGGAAGGAAGATGGCGTTGGCGTGATAGTCGGCATTGTAGAAGTCCTGGCTGTCGCAGGTGAGACCGCCCAGGAACACACGCTGGTATTCGTCGTTCCATTTGTTGATAGGCAGGAGGATGAAGCGCTGGTTCAGGCCCCAGGTGTCCGGCAGGCAGGTCATGAAGCTGTTGTCAATCATGTACCACTTCTCCCGATCGTTCTGCTGCTTGATGTCCAGGATCTTGAAAATGGTGGCACCGCTCTCGCCCACGGTGAAGGAACCGAATTCGGTGAAGATGTCCGGCTCTTCCACGCCCATGGCGTTGCAGGTGACCTTGATCTGGTTGATGATCTCTTCCACCATGTATTCGTAATCGAAGTCCTGCGCCAGGGAGGTCTTGTTGGGAAGGCCGCCGCCAATATTGAGGCTGTCCAGTTCCGGGCAGATGGCTTTGAGCTCACAGTACACCTTCACGCACTTGGACAGTTCGTTCCAGTAATAGGCGGTGTCGCGGATACCGGTGTTGATGAAGAAATGCAGCATCTTCAGGTGGAAGTTGGGATACTTGGCCACCGTGTCACGATAGAACTTAAGGATGTCCGAATATCGGATGCCCAGGCGGGAGGTATAGAAATCGAAGTTGGGCTCTTCTTCCGAAGCGATGCGGATGCCCATCATGGTGTCCTCTTCAATGAGGTCGGCCAGATCTTCGAACTCGTTCTTGTTGTCCAGTACGGGGATGATGTTCTTCCAGCCGTTCTTGCGCAGTTTCGCGATGTTCTGGATGTACTGGGGACGCTTGAAGCCGTTGCAGATGATGTAAAGGTCATCCTTGCTCACCGAACCGTCGCGCCCCAGGGCTTCGATGAGGTCCAGGTCATAGGCCGATGAGGTTTCCAGGTGCACGTCATTTTTGAGAGCCTCGTGTACTACGAAGGCAAACTGCGAACTCTTGGTGCAGTAGCTGTAGTGGTAGTCTCCCTGATAATCGGCCTTGGCCATGGCTACCTTGAAGAGGCGCTTGGCACGCTGGATCTGCGAGGAAATCTTGGGGAGATAGCTGATTTTGAGCGGTGTACCGTACCTGTCGATGATTTCCATGAGATCGATGTCGTTGAACATCAGATTGCCGTCCACCACCATGAACTCATCCTGCGGGAAATCGAAGGTTTGGTCGATCAGGTCAATGTATTTGTTTTTCATCCCGGATAAACGAAGTTTAAATATTCTCGCAAATATAAGTAAAAAGTATTACTTTTGTAAGGATGAAACCGCGGAAAGTCATATTTCTTGCCATTTGTTTGCTGACGGTGGCTGCCTGTAGCGTCACCCGCTCGCTGAAGGACGGGGAATATCTCCTCCGCAAGAACAAGGTCCAGGTGGACGACCCCGCCTTCAACGCCTCGGAACTCACCTCCTACATCAGCCAGAAACCCAATTCCTATCTCTTCGGCATGAACCCGCTGCTGTCGGTTTACAACTGGGGAGGGGACGGCAGTACCAAGTTCAAACGTTTCTTCCAGAATATCGGCGTTAAGCCCGTCGTGTACGATCCCACTCTGGTGGACAAGAGCGTCCACAGCATAGAGAACCACCTGCAATATACCGGTTATTACGGTTCCCAGGTGGAGAGCCAGGTGAGTGTAAAGGGCCGGAAGGTATTTGTCACCTATTATGTCGCCCTGGGCAAACGATACAAGATCAGCGCAATCGACTACGAACTTCCCCAGTATGGAAGCTTTGCCGAGGATTTCCGGGAAGACCTTCCCAACAGCAGTATCGCTGCGGGGCAGTACCTGTCCGAATCGGCCCTGGAGAAAGAGGCGGAGCGGTCTGCCCAGGCACTCAGGAACAAGGGCTATTACGGCTTTACCAAGAGTTTCTATGCCTATGAGGCCGATACCCTTTCCTCGGACGGGAACGCCCGGCTCAAGATGTCCATCCGTGACTATGCCCTGGGGGACAGTCCGTCGGCCGCCCGGGAACACAAAAAATTCACCCTCGGAGAAGTAAAGATATCGCATCCGGAGAAACTCAGGATCCGTCCTTCGGTGCTGGAAAACCTCAATACGCTCCGTCCCGGGCAGCTGTACGATGAAAGGGAAATCAATACGGCCTATACCCGGCTGGCCAGTCTTGGCATGCTCTCCGGAGTGAATGTGAACATGATGCCCGTATCGGACGATAAAGTTGACTGTGATATCACGCTGCGAAACTCCCGCCTCCAGTCCATCAAGACCGACTTGGAAGCCTCGGTAAACTCCACGGGCCTTTTCGGTATCTCACCGCAGATCAATTACTACCACAAGAACATCTTCCACGGAGGAGAACGGCTCAGCATCGGTCTGAAGGGCAACTTCCAGTTCAAGCCCAAGGACCATATCAGTTCCACGGACCTGAGCCTCACCACCTCCATCCGTTTTCCCAAAATGGTGGGCTTCCCCAACCGCTTTTTCAAAGGTTCCCACATTCCCACCACGGATGTCACGCTGGCGTTCCTGTACCAGAACCGGCCAGAATTCCGCCGCACCAACATTGCCACCTCCTTCACCTACAACGGAAGGATAGGGAACAAGTTCTTCTATTCCGCCACACCGTTCCGGGCCAATATCGCGCGCTTGTTCGACGTGGACGCTGATTTCTGGTTCAAACTCTTGCAGTCCAATCCCTTCCTCATCAGCGTCTATTCCGACCATTTCGACATGGGCGTGAGCGGGATGATCTATTATACCACCAACTCGGCCGCCATTCCACAGACTCCCTACCATTACATCCGCCTGGGCGTGGATGTTTCCGGTAACTTGCTCAGCCTTTTCAACCCGGTCCTTCCCAAAAACGAATTCGACGAACACACCATTTGGAACACCCCTTATTACCAGTACGTCAGGGCCGAACTTAACCTGGGCAAGGTATTCCGCTTCGGCCGCTCCCAGAAGCATGCCCTGGCACTGCACGCAATGGCCGGCGCCGGCTTTGCCTACGGAAACTCTACGTCAATTCCTGTGGAAAAACAGTTCTATGCCGGAGGATCCATGTCCATGCGCGGCTGGCAGGCACGGACCCTGGGGCCCGGGACATCCGAGTATTTGGACATCTTCGCCATTCCCAGCCAGATCGGCGCCATGAAGTTGGAAGCCAATGTAGAATATCGGTTTCCGATTACCTGGAAACTGGAGGGCGCCCTGTTCGTGGACGCCGGTAACGTCTGGGATCTCAACTATAACCTGGACATTGATGACGGCAGTCTCTTCCGGCTGAAGGAACTGCCGCAATCCATCGGCCTGGACTGGGGCCTGGGTATCCGCGTAAACCTGGATTTCCTTCTCATCCGCGTGGACGGCGGTATCCGCCTGCACGACCCCAACCGGCAGAACACCAGCCGATGGGTCCCTGTAAACGATTGGTTCAAGGGAAATTACGCCATACACTTTGGCGTGGGTTATCCTTTCTGATAGTATTTGGGCCAACAGGCTTCGAGATAAGCGCGGAGGGCGTTTTCGTGCTTGTTCACCTGCGGTTCATAGAACACGGTACCTTTGATGGCTTCCGGGAGGAATTCCATGTCCACAAAATTCCCGGGATAGTCGTGGGCGTACTTGTATCCATCGCTGTAGCCCAGTTCTTCCATCAGTTTGGTGGGTGCATTGCGGATGGGGAGGGGGACCGGAAGGTTGCCCGTTTCTTTCACCTTGGCCAAGGCATTTTCCAGCGCCATATAGGAAGCATTGCTCTTGGGGGAGGAGGCCAGATAAACGGTGGTTTCCGCCAGGGGAATGCGACCTTCCGGCATGCCGATCTTGGACACCACCTCGAAGCAGGCATTGGCCAGCAGGAGGGCGTTGGGATTGGCGAGGCCCACATCCTCCGACGCACTCAGGCAAAGGCGCCGGGCAATGAACAGCGGATCCTCTCCGCCATCAATCATGCGGGCCAGGTAATAGATGGCCGCATTCGGGTCCGACCCGCGGATGCTCTTGATAAAGGCGGAAATGATGTCATAATGCATCTCCCCATCCTTGTCATAGATGGCCATGTTTTCCTGAATAGAGGCAGTCACGGTGGCGTTGTCGATGACGACAGGGGAGTGTCCGGCCTGTGCATCCACCACCAGTTCCAAAACATTGAGAAGTTTGCGGGCATCTCCTCCGCTGTATCGCATCAGGGCCTCGCCTTCCTTCATCTCGATGTCTTTCTCCTTCAAAAGGACATCCTCTTTGAGCGCCCGGTCCAGGAGGACCTGAAGGTCGGCCTTTTCCAGCGATTTCAGGACAAAGACCTGGCAGCGGGAAAGCAGGGGAGTGATGACCTCGAAGGAAGGGTTCTCCGTCGTGGCGCCGATCAGGACGATGGTGCCGTTCTCCACGGCCCCCAAAAGTGCATCCTGCTGAGCCTTGTTAAAACGGTGGATCTCGTCGATAAAGAGAATGGGAGCCCCTCTCTGATGGAAAAGGGAATTCCCGCGTGCCTTCTCAAAGACTTCCCGCACATCCTTCACGCCGGCCGTGACAGCCGACAGGGTGAAGAAATCGCGGTCCAGCGTCTCTGCAATGATGTGGGCGAGGGTGGTCTTGCCTACGCCCGGAGGACCCCAGAGAATGAATGAGCTGAGATTCCCGCTTTCAATCATTTTCCTCAGGATACATCCTTCGCCTACGAGATGGCGCTGGCCCACATACTGGTCCAGGGTCCGTGGACGCAAGCGCTCCGGGAGCGGGGGAAGCATGGACGAAGAAGCACTCATTTAGATGGATTTGCTATAGACACGGCGGCGGCGCTTGAACTCTTTTTCATACATGTTCCAAATGTTCTGCACCTTGGTGTTGGATTCCATTTCAGCATTGGACTCCCCATACTTGAAGCCGCCCTCGATGAGGTTGGGAATGAGTTCGTTGAAGAGCATGGCATGGACGCCACGATTGCGGTACTCCGGATCCACGGCGATAAGCATCAGTTCCAGGGCATCCTCATGTTTGAGATACATGGACTTGAACAGATACCACCAGCCCAGCGGGAACAGGTAACCTTTTCCTTTCTGAACAGCGTGGGCCAGGGAAGGCATTGAGATAGCCAGAGCAACGAGCCTGCCTTCCGCATCTTCCACCAGCGTGACATATTTGAGGTCCAGAAGCCCAAGGAAGGTATCTACATACTGGTCAATCACTTCCGGAGGAAGCACCGTAAAGTCAAAGAGCTCGCAGTAGGTACGGTTCACCAGGTCGAATAACTTCCGGCCGTAATTCTCTTTCCGGACCTCTTTCTTGGTAATCTTGCGAACATGCAGGTTGTAGCGTTCGGATACCAGCTTGGCAGCCCGGACCACCTTGTCCGGGACCTGGTCCGGGACAAAGATGCGATACTCCAGCCAGTCGTTGACCTTTTCCATGCCCAGCGCTTCGAAATGAGCTCCGTAATACGGATAATTGTATTTGAGCATGAAGGAAGAGATGTCGTCGAAGCCTTCCACCACACAGCCTTCATTGTCAAAATCCGTGAAGCCCAGAGGACCGGTGACCGTATCCATACCGTTTTCCCGACCGAAGGCAATAACAGCGTCGATCAAAGCTTGGGAAACCTCCTTGTCATCAATAAAATCAATCCAGCCGAAACGTACCTCCTTATGCTTCCAGTCCCTGTTGGCGATCTCGTTGATAATGGCGATGACGCGCCCCACGATTCTCCCGTCCTTATAAGCCAGAAATTTTCTGGACTTGGCGTACTTGCCCATGGCGTTCTTTTTCGAATCCAGCGTGGACATCTCGTCCGTGTAAATGTTGGGAACGTAGTACGGGCAGTTCCTGTACAAGGAAAGAGGGAATTTCACAAACGAACGGAGATCAGCCTTGCTTTCGACAGTCTTGATGACAATGGACATTTTGGAATAAATAAAAGTTTCGGTTTAAAGTAAACGCGATACAAAGATACAAAAAAAACTGCACTCAAAAGGGGAGTGCAGTTTTAATTTGAGTATGAGAAGCTTACTTCTGTTCGGTAAAGTCGAACTCGAGGGTGCCCTTATAGGTGGTTCCGTTGTGGTCGGCAGTAGTGCTCAACGTAAGGGAGCACTTGGAATTGGCCGGGAAGTCAATACTGCCTGTAGCGGATACGTTGAGAAGGTCGTTCCCTTCATCCAGTTTATAACTGAAAGATTTGCTGGGGGAAATGCTGCAGGTACCAATGAAGCATTTGCCGTTGCCGAAAACGATGGCAAAGGTGTTGGCGCCCGTGAAAATGACCTCGGTCATCTTCATGCCTTTGAAGGAAGCCGCCGGAGAATTTCTTTTCAATGTTGGTACTTCCGCCCGAAAGACCCACGATGACGGAATTCACTTTCCAGGTACGGGAAGCATTGGACTGGAAGTCCGAGGACGTCTTGATAGCGGTGATCGTTGCATTAATCGTCAGGGGATTACCAGAGGAAAGAGTGAGGATGACATTGTTTCCACTCACTTTCAGGGAACCCAGGCCGGAAAGGGTATAAACACCGTCCTTGTATGAATAGCTGCCTACAACCACAATATCGCCAGCAGCCTTGGTGGCCGGAACATAGGTCATGATATAGCGGGAAGCTTCAGTAAGCTCGAATTTCTTGACATTCACCTTGTCATTCTTATACAAGACCTCAGGTGGATTCGGGAAAGATATCACGGTAGCCACTTCCTTGGTAGCAGGATCCGGCATCTTTACTCCATTGTTCTCGTTATTGTTGCCATTGTTCTTGGTGCAAGAGAAGGGGAGTACCAGCGCAAAGGCAAGAAGGAGAAAATAAAACTTTTTCATAATTTAAAAAATGTTAAAGAATACATTCAATTTAAGCATCGGCATGACGGGAATCTTGTTCAGCGTATCGAGAATGCCGTTGTCCTTGTTGTCCAGTACGGCGCTGGTAAGCTCTACGGGAGTGCCTTCAGCGCTACGGATGTAGTTGTAACTCTGAGCTTTAACACCGCCGAAATATACACCCATATCGAAAGTCACGCTCACCAGGTTCTTGGAATTCACGGCGTGTCCGAAACCGATACCCACATACGGGAGCACTTTGCCGGTCACGGCATCCACGTTAATGAAACCGTTCTTGTCGGAGGAGATGGAGGCACCGTTGTAACCGAATGCCAAAGTGGCATACTCGTCAGGATTGAGGATTGTGCTGGCATCCAGGGATGTGCTCAGCATTTTTCCAGAGCCGAAAAACAGACCGGCGGCAAAATGGAAAGGAATATTGGGCCAGGGATAGATATCGGCAATGAGTTTACCCAAACCGCCTTTCCAGGCACCCATGGAGATGGGCACATTGGTCAAGTCAATCTTACGGGTACTGCCGGAAACGTCATAAGAACCGAAATTGTATTTCGTGGTTACTTTAGTAGGTACAAAGAGGGAATAACCGGCGCGAAGCTGCACATAAGGAGTGAGCGGAGCAGCCACTTCGATGCCCAGGCCATCAATACCGGCCGATACGCCGACGGAAAGATGGTTGAACAACTGCTTGTCCTGAGCGAAACTCATGAGAGAAACGGACAGGGCTACCAGAATAGCGAAAGTCTTTTTCATAGGCTTCAAATTTTTATTAAGAAACAATGTTTTATCTTTAACTATGCAAATATAAAAATATTATCTGTATTTCTATCAATGTTTTGATAAATATGCTTGTCTTTTTTACCAATGGCGATTTGTTACACAATTTATATTATGTTAACTTATGGATACTAAATAATCCCCCCGCCTACGAAAGTTACGCCCCAGACGGCAACAATCAGCAGCGCGAGCAAGTGAAATCTGAATCGGGTTTCGGGCATTTATCCTTCGTCTGGAAGATATTCGTCGATGGCTTCGGCAATCGACAGAATGGTCTGGTAGAAAAGGATGTTAGAGCCTTTCAGCGGCATCCAGTGCTCTTCGCCGCTACGTCCCCTCAGGTACTTGTCTGTGTAAATCGTCCTGAATGTTCCGATATAGACTTCAACGCTTCCCGCCGTGTTGATGCGCATGGCGCGGATGGGGAAAGATTCAGTATAGCCCTTCTTGCTGTCATAAACGAGGGCCAGCATGTCCTTCTTGTCAAAACGGTTGTTGGAGCAGTTGACAAATCCGTCTGCCTTGAGAATGCTTGCCTTGATGGCGTCGTGAATGGCGTCACCGGCTTTCCTGTATGTCTCCGATAAATCTATGAGTTCCTGTCTCATCATCTTTTATTTGATTGTCACGTTTGTGGCTCCCATCGGGCCGTAAGTATAACTGCATGAAAGGGCGAAGACTTCATCCAGGTTCTTTCGGATGGCCTGTGCGAGAATACCGTCCCCTACCCCGTGGATGAAGACAATACGCCGATAAGTACCTTTTTCATATAAATCAATATCCGTAAACTAATCCATATTTGTCGTGTAAATCCTTGAGTTTTCCGCCGGATTTCATCTCCTTTATGATCGAGTTGACCTTCTTCAGCAGGTCGTCCTGCCCTTTGCGCATCAGGATACCTATCTGCCCGCGTGTGAAGGGACTGTCAAGAAGAGGCGCTGCGAGCCGGCTGTCATTCCGGACATACCAGGGGGCCTCGGTGATTTCCGTAATCATCACGTCGGCTTCCCCTTCAGCCACCCTAGACGGGATTTCCTCATTCTTCCCGAAGACGACAAGCGTGCATGACGGCAGGTTCTCGCGGGCGAATTTCTCATTGAGACCTCCAGGATTGACCATCACACGGACCTCCGCTTTGTTGAGGTCTTCCAGCGACTTGTATTTCCCGGCATCTTCCTTCCTGCAGAGGATGGTCTTGCCGTTGCAGAGATAGCCCTCGGACATGTCCATGGTCTCCAGCCTCGCCTCCGTGATGGTGATTCCGCCGATGGCGAAGTCGAACAGATCCGGGTTCTGGACATCTGCCGACAGGGTGGGCCAGGAGAGGCTGGCCTTCGGTGGTGTCGAAGACTGTCCCGTCGATGAGCCTTCCGGTGTAGTTGACATAGACAATGCTTCGGGGAGTAGGCTTCCTTGTAGGGATTCGGTCTTTTATTTCGTCTGCGCTGCATGATAGGTGTTGATTGCTTTTTCCATTGATTCCGCGGGGATGTCAAGCCCCTCCTTGAAAAGCGACACGTCCCCGTCCTTAGACGAAGGTTTCCAGTTGCCGACAACCTTGCCGTTCCATGCTACCACGGACTTGAAGATACCGAAGTTGTTATGAGCATGATGCGCTTTGTCGGGATGAAGGACGATGTCCCTGCTTTTGTATCCGATGAGATATTCGTCGTATGCCGGCAGAAGGAGTACTGTGCCGCTGCGAACGCCTTTCGTGCGGGCTTCACCATGGATGTAGAAGTCTCTTCCTTTCCATCGCTCGGGACGAAGTTCGTCACCAAGTGACGCGATCCCCTGCCGACAGTCTCCGGAATTGAGCCCGCTCCACCACACAAAGTCCTCGAGAGTCGCCGGGCCGTGGCTCCTGAAGTATTTCCGTGCAAGAAGGGCAAGGGATTCCTCCCTGCTGACAGGTGATGCCACCGGAACTCTTTCCCGGACCAGCCTGTAGGTGTTCCTCGGCCCCAGCGACCCGCTGCAGACGATTCCCTCCAGTTCAGCCATACGGAGCTGGTGGTTGTAAAGAAGCTTTTCCTTCGGGATGCCACCTTCGACAAGCGCTTCCCCTATGACATCTTCCGTGACCTCTCCCCTGCTTGCGACCGTGTCTTCGATGATAGTGAGAATCCGCTCTTTTTCCTTCCCGGAATAATTGAACCCCAGTGATTTGGTCCAACCGTCCAGGACAGCCGTTCCCTTGTCATGGCAAAGCGCACGCAGCCAGTGGTAGTCGCCGGACGACACCAGCTGCCAGGTGCCGCGAAGAAGATGCGCCCTGAGAATCCGGCCTTCATCAAAGGCTGCCTTGAAGGCCTTGTAAGAGGGCTTCCCAGTTCTCATGGCCACCGCCCAGCGCATTGCCCTGTAGTCCTGCGCCTGGATGGCACCGAAACACGACACCACCTCCGCCGGTTCCTTGAACTGCGGGGCTGCGAGCTGCTGGCTCAGTAGACGTGCGGATACGGGGTTCAAACGGACAGGATTTCTTGGGATGTGATGATATTAGTGCCGTTCTTGTCAGATTTGGCAAGCCGTATCATGGCCGCGGCCACCTCTTCAGTGGGCATGGGCTTCCAGGAACGCATAATGCCGATGGCGTTGAAGGCTTTCAACGCGGCCACACCGGCTTTCTCGCCGAAGCGGTCGCTCCCTTTGCGGACAAGGGACGGTGGCTGGAGGATAAAGCAGCCGGGGAACCCCAGGCCTTTTACAGCATCCTCAAGGGCACCCTTCATCCTCAAGTAGAAGATCTTCGACTTGGATGAAGCTCCGATGGACGAGACGAGTACATACTTGAGAACACCGTTCTCCCGGGCCGCCTTCGCCGCTTCATACTGGTAGGTGTAATCCACCTTCCACTGGGCATCCTGACTGCCGGCAGCCTTGATGGTGGTCCCTAGGCAGGAGAACAGGACGTCACCGGTGAGCAGGTCCGACCACGTCTCCGGATGGTCGAAGTCCACCACATGGGGGACCAGCTTCGGGGACGAGACTTTGACCTCCCGGCGGACGAACACGTCCACCCGGTCGAAGGAATCATCTTTCAGAAGCTGTCCGACGAGGTCTTTTCCCACGGCGCCCGTGGCGCCAATTGCAAGTGCTTTCATTGGTTGGTCAGGCTTACTTTTTCAAACTTGTATCCGAGGCGGCAGAGCTCTATCGCCGCGCCGATTTTGTAAAGGGTCTCCACGGTGGCGAGAAAGAGCCTGTAAGCCTCAGCTGTTCCCGGTTCCGGACTCTCACGCATGAGGAAATGATAGGCATTGGCGGCACATGACTGCATGGCCGGGACGCTGTGCCTGCGGTCCTTCAGGATGGTGTCCGTGATATGGTCGTCCATGTCGTCAAAGCCGCGTTCTCCTTGAAAGAAAACATAGGAGCTGTCCATATACCTGGCCCAGTCCTTGTCCCAAAGGAATGCCACGGCCATGCCAAGGTACCCGGCGCAGCCGAGGCAGAATTCGGGATAGGAGTTGAAATTGCGGACGGCATCCCCGTAGAAGGACGGGGCATAACGAAGCCATGCGTCGTCTATGTCCGGAGAAGACAGGAGCGTTCCTTTGAGAAGACCCGCATCAGTGCATGAAGCCAGCAGATAAGCGGTCAGGTCCTCACGGTATTTTTCTATGGTGTTGGAATCCGACATTATTTACAGTTTCTTTTTCACGCTCCAGCTTCCCATGGTCTTTCCTTCATGCTCAATGGTACGGTAATCAAAGCGCGGGTGGCCAGTTCCGCCGCCTGACGGATCTCCCCGTGCTTCATCATTCCGAACTCAAGAGCCATCCCTTAGAAATCAATCTCTATGGGGTCTGCCGTGAAGGAACTGATGGTGGCCTTGGCGTCCTTGAGGAAAAAGACGGCAGTGTTGCCGTCGTTCTCATCATACATGGAACGAAGGCCCGGATTGGCATCCAGCATGGCCTTCTTCACTTCCACGCGAGGGTCTTCCACGAGCGTGGCGCTGATGCGAAGCCAACGGCCTTCATCGGCCTTGTAGGCGCAGATGGCCACCTTTGGATTGGCGGCAATCTGCTTGGCCACATTCTTGACGTACCCGGTCTGGATATAAAGTTTGCCTTCGATGATTTCGGCCGTGCCGAAAGGACGCACCTGAGGGGCGTCGCCGTCCACCGTAGCGAGGAAATAAACGCCTGCCTCGTGCAGGAAATCTCTGACTCTTTGCATATTATCCTGGTTTGTAGATGTGTATTCGGCGGGGTTCACGGAGGCTTCCTTCCTGCCGGAGGGCTGGCCGCAGGCTGCGAACATCATTGCGGCTACGGCAATAAGAACAATTCTTTTCATGTCGAAATGAGTTTTTATTCCTACAAATATACTGAAAATCCGCCGGAAGAGAAAATCACGGTTTCATTCCGCATGATATCGCCCGCGACGCCTGCCGACTCTAACGTCGGATGTGAATACGGTGAGTTCTGTTAATGAACTTTTTTCACTACCTTTGCGACTACGTTTTGCAAAGCATCCTACTTAGAGAAAAATGTCCAAGAAAAGAATAGATCTCCTGCTGGAAAATGTCACCATCGAATCCGTCGCGGCCGAAGGAAAAGCCCTTGCACACGTGGACGGTATGGTGGTTTTCGTCGATTTCGCCGTTCCCGGAGACATCGTCGACATCCAGGTTTACAAGAAAAAGAAAAACTACATGGAAGGCTTTATCAAGCGCATTGTAAAGCCTTCTGAACACCGTTTGGAGCCTTTCTGCGAGCATTTCGGCGTCTGCGGTGGTTGCCGGTGGCAACCGCTTCCCTATGAGATGCAACTGGAAGCCAAGCGCCAGCAGGTAGAAGACCAACTGGTACGGATCGGCCATCTGGAGGTTCCCGAAATCCGGCCTACCCTCCCCTCCGAGAAAATTCAGTATTACCGTAATAAACTGGAATTCAGCGCATCCAGCAAACGCTGGCTGCTAAAGGACGAGGATCCCGCCAGCATTCCGGAAAACGACAGGATGGGCCTGGGGTTCCATGTGGGCAAGTTTTTCGACAAAGTCCTGGACATCCGGGAATGCCACTTGCAACCGGAGCCTTCCAATGCCATCAGGTTGTTTGTCAAGCAGTTCTGCTTTGAAAACGGCCTTGAATTCTACAACATCCGCGAGAATCACGGCTTTTTCCGGAACATGTTCGTCCGCACCACCGAAAAAGGCGATGTAATGCTCATCTTGTGCTTCGCCCGGGAGGACGAAGCGGCACGAAAAGCCCTTCTGGATGCCGTATCGGCCCGTTTTCCGCAGATCACCAGCCTCTATTACGTGATCAATGAAAAACTCAACGACTCCATCGCAGACCAGTCCCCCATCCTATACAAGGGAAACGAGGCCATCTACGAAGAAATGGAGGGACTGCGCTTCAAGATCGGCCCCAAATCCTTCTACCAGACCAATTCCAGACAGGCGCACAGGTTGTACAGTGTCGCACGAGAATTCGCCGCCCTCCATGGAAACGAGGTGGTCTATGACCTTTATACGGGCACGGGCACCATCGCCCAGTTCGTGAGTGCTGAAGCCAGCAAAGTGATTGGTATCGAGTATGTTCCGGAAGCCATAGAAGATGCCCGGCAGAACGCTGAAGCCAACGGCATTACCAACTGTACGTTCTTTGCCGGAGACATGAAAGATGTCCTGAACGAGGCTTTCATCGCCAGGCACGGGAAACCCGATGTTGTAATCCTGGACCCTCCCCGCGCAGGTATCCACCCGGACGTGGCCCAAGTCATCTTGAAAGCGGCCCCGCAGCGGATGGTCTATGTCAGTTGCAATCCGGCTTCGCAGGCCCGCGATCTGGCCATCCTGTGCCGTGATTACAAGATTACGGCAGTGCAACCGGTGGATATGTTCCCCCACACCATGCATGTGGAGAACGTTGTGGCCCTGGTGAGAAAGAACTAGTTTACCAGCAGTTCCGCCGTCAGGTATTCTTCCCTGCCGTCAGGATGCTTCAGGCACACCTCCAGCGTGTGCTCCCCTTCAGTAAGCGTCACGTATGTACCGGAGCACGCTTCTCCGTCCCAGGTCCAGGCCCGGCTTAAAATCTGCGTTCCTTCGGGAAGCTGTAGTTCGAAGTCCAGCCGTTCTCCGGTCTTATACGGTCCTTCCCGCAGAAGGATGGTGGCATAACCCATCTCGGCCACCGTACCCGCCGGAACCTCCTGCAAGAAGCTTTCCAGCATGATGTCCATGTAAAAACCCGCTTTTTCCAGATAGAGCGGTTGCCAGGCTTGTGCATCAAATCCGAAGGGAACGAAGAAACTGTTTCCTTCCTTCCCCGGATAAACAGCGGCCAGGGGGGCGTTCTCCCCCTGCTCCCGGAAGCCATACCCCACATAGACATCAACACCTTCAGGAATTCTTACATTAAACGATGCAAGTGATACGGATACAGGAAGATACTCTCCCAACTCAGGGTTCTCCACCAGGTGGTTGAGCACTCTTTTCCCGCCGATATCCACCGTAATGTACAGTTCGCTGACGCTCTTAGGATCGCTGACAAATGGATAGCAGACCACCCGGTCCAGGCGGCCGCCGACAAAGGGGACCAGCTCTTCCGGGGAATAACGGACAGCACCGATAAGCGATTCGCCGGAGGGGTAATAACCCGCCCGCAAGGATGGATTATATTTAACCAGGCGGACACTGGCGGGCGACTCGTTGGGAAATCAGCGCTAATACCTGCAAGTAAGACCGTTATCTGCGACCTCTATCGACTCGTTCAAGCGCCGGTAACCGGCTTTGTCCACCAGCAGCACAAGCTGTCCCACATTCTCTTCCCGGACGGGCAGCAGATAGCAGCCATCCATTCCGGTTACGTCGTCCGCCACTACTTCACCGTCCTTTAGGAGCCGCACTGTGACATGGGACAAAGGGCCGCCGACATCGTCCAGTACCAGACCGCTCACAAGGGCGCCCTTGCGTTCCAGCACACGGAAACGGGCCTTTCCATCCAGAATATCAACACAGGTAATCTGGATACCGGTGCGGACATTCTCCCAGTCAACGGGCTCGAAGCAACGCACCTCCCCTGCCCCCGGCAAAACCAGCGTGGCTGGATTCACGGCGGGAGCGTAATTGAAATCCTTGGGCGCCATGGGCGGAACGGCGTAACAGCAGGGATGGTCTCCCTGGGCATTCAGGCGATTGGAGTCCCGCCATTCATCCCATAGCCGGAAAGCGGGGACGCCGCCCACTTCCCGCTGCGAGCGGTCCACATGATAGACAAGGAGCCCGGCAGGAAGCGGAGCGTCCCATCCCCTGCCGCTTCGGAATTCATAGAGGAAATACTCCCCTTCCGTTGCAGTTCTGCCGATAGCGGCCATCCCTTCGGAAACAGCAGCCAGTTCCATCCATCCTTCCTGCATCGGAACCAGATCTTCTTCATCCATCCAGCCCAGGAGAATCCTCTCCAAAGCAGTGAAATACGGCGGCGTATCTCCTCCGTTGTTGTACATACCGGTACACATCGGCGAAAACTGGTAAAGGCCTCCAGCCATTCCTTCCTCGCCCGCATTGGTGTCATAGAAGTCCGGAAGTCCCAGTGCATGTCCCATTTCATGCACGGTGGAGCCGATACCGACGCTCTCGCTTCCCGAACTGCCCTTCAGTTCGCCGGTACAGAAATAATAACCTAGCCTGACACCGTCGAAAAGCGTTGCAGAGACCTCTGGAAAGCGGCTGATCTGCGCATCCTGGTGATGCGACCAGATGGCGTCCGCCGGGCCTCCGGCAGCCTGGTCATAGCCGGCAAAATAAAAAAGCACCATATCCATGAGCCCGTCTCCGTCGGCATCATAACGGGCGAAATCCACGTCTTCATCCAATGCCAGGCAGGCTTCCAGAAGGGCCTTTTCCGGGGCTTGGTCGGCCACACGGGCGCCCTCTTCCACGAGATCCCTTCCGTAATCGGCCATGGGCGCGTCAAGAAGGACCGGTCCGAAGACATCGAAAGAAGGAACGAAGTTACCATGGGAATTGTCGGAGAAATACTGCCGAAGGGGCCCGTTAAGCAGGTTGGTAAACTGCCCGCAGGGATCATCCGAAGTGAAACGGACGTTACGGAACTCAACAAGGACGGTAAAGATGTGCGGACTTCCCTTGGGGTCCACCTGCCGATATATGTTCCGCGCAGGCAGCAGTCCGCACGACAGGAGAAGAAGCGATATGAGCAGCAGGCGTTTCACTTCTTAACGACAAAATAGGTATTGTCATCTTTCTTGAGCCAGACCAGATTATCCCGGACACGGATTACCTGTACTTCACAGGATTCCAAAACCCGGGTATATCCACCCTCCTGTACACGGTAGAGGACAGTAAACTGCATGCCCGGCTCCATGTGGCTCGATAGTCCGCTCAACGTACAGACCCGTGCCGAGGATGGCTCATACAGGCGGAAAGACAGGCGGTCTGCACCATACTGCAGACGGCCATACTGGAAACGGTCCCGGTCAAATACAACATCTCCCCCGGGAACGCCGTATGCACCGATGGTGTGGGTACGGAAAATAGGGTCTTCCACCGACTGGGTCACGGTGACACGACGCCGCATGGTGCCGCTCGTAAACAAGAAAACGGCAGTCCGCGGCGAGTTACCGGTATTTTCGGCCAGGATTATCGAAATCCTCCAGGTATCTTTTTTCTCCACCTTGGCAATCTCGTACGAGATCCACCTGCGCTCGAATCCTTCCTGTACGCAGTCCCACTTGTTCTCGGAATAGACTTCGAATCGAAGAGTCTGCACATCAGCCGAAGGATGAAACTCGGAGTCTCCGATGCGGCCGTTGACGACGAAAGCGTTATCTTCATCTTCAGGAACCATCCGCGTGTCACAGCCCGCCAGGCAAAGCAATCCCAGCAGGCATAACAGAATGCGGCCCAAAGAACAAAATCTCATATTTCAGGTTCCAGTACGACACAAAGGTAGAGAATATCTTTAAAAAATACTAACTTTGTGTTTCAATTAAAGAACTATGATTGTCCAAATTATACTGCTGCTCACCGGCCTTGCCCTGGTCGTTTTCGGGGCTGATTATCTGGTGGAGGGAGCCTCTTCCATAGCCCGCAAATTCAAACTCAGTGAATTCGTTATCGGCCTCACCATCGTGGGAATGGGTACTTCTGCGCCGGAGATGGTAGTCAGTTTCATCGGCGCTGTTCAAGGAAATGCCGATATCTCTATCGGCAATGTCATCGGCTCCAATATCTTCAATACGCTGCTTATCCTGGGCATTACCGCGCTGATCCTCCCCATGCCCATCACGCAGGGAAACCGGAAAAAGGACATTCCGGTTAATATCTTCATCACGGTACTGCTCATTATCCTGGGACTGGAGACAACGCTCTTCGGTTTTGGATCAGACGGACTCAGCCGTGTGGACGGCGCCATCCTCATGGCCCTGTTCATCGGGTACATGATTCTTTCCTTCCGGCAGAACGAACCGGTCCATGAAGAAGAGAATTCAAAGCCTGTAAAGCCCTGGCTAGCCGTTTTGATGGTTATCGGAGGGCTGGCTGCCCTCGTCTTCGGAGGCAATCTCTTCGTGGATTCCGCCACGTACATCGCCCGTGCCCTGGGCGTGAGCGACAAATTCATTGCCATCACCATCCTGGCGGGAGGCACTTCGCTGCCGGAACTGGCCACCTGTGTCGCAGCTGCCGTCAAGAAGAAAGGACAACTGGCGCTGGGAAACATCATCGGCTCCAATGTCTTCAATATCCTCCTGATCCTGGGCGGATCGGCCCTGATCCATCCTCTATCCTTCGCCGGAATCAGTTATGTGGACCTGGGAATTCTCCTGGTCAGCGCCCTGGCTCTCCTGACAGCCTGCTGGATGGGGAAAAGAAATCAAATAGACCGCCTGGACGGAAGCATGTTCCTGATCCTGTGGGCGGCCTATATGGCTTATCTGATTGTGAATCTGTAATCAGTCCAACTGCTCCTTGGACAAGACCGGATTGCTGTAAATGCGCAGGAAAATATCCGTCAGTTCCTGCCGGTTCAGATTGGGCTCCACACGCATAAACTGCCTGGCAATATAAGACTTGAACGCCTCCATGTCTCCGGCCGTATATTCGCCTGCATATTTGTTGGTTTCATGAACCAGATCATAAGCCATGTAATTGGTCTTCCAGAGTTTGTAACCCTCGATGACCCGACGGTCCACCACGTGCCGGATCTGCTGGTAGCGGTCGTTTTTGTCACATAGAGATGCCGCATGGATCTCATCCTCCGTAATCGGTTTTCCGATGGTGAGATGGACATGCCCTTTAGGCTGACGGATTCCCGTCATGATACTCTCCAGGTCTTCGGTTTCCCCTTTTACATACTTCTGGGTACGGGAAATGAGGAGTTCGCGCGCCTTCATGATACCGCAGGGTTCGTATTCATAGGAAATGCTCATCGGAACGATGTTCAGCTCTTTAAAATTCTCCACGAAGTCCTTGGTGCCGCTCATATCCAGCATCTTCAGTAAACCCTGTTCGGTAGTGTCCAGGCCGTCTTTGGTGCGTCCCTGCCGCTGGGCAATCCACACGGCCGATGTGCCGGAGGTAACCGTTTCGCGGATATAGCGGGACAACAGCTGGGATGACAGATACAGTTCCCGGGCCGATATGCCCCTGATGACCTTAATCATACGGTTGGAACGGATCAGGAGCTCTACCGACTTGAATTTGAGGAGATTGTCGCCCACGCAAATCTGCGTCTCGGGAAGATGGTTCCGCTGCAGGATAATTTGGACCAATGCGGGATCCAGAATGATGTCCCGGTGATTGGACATGGCCACATACTTGCCATCCAACGCCTGCAGATTCTCTATACCTTCATAAGTGAAGTCTGTCATGCTGGTATCAATCACCCATTGAATGGCCTTGGCCATCACCACGGACTGAAACTGGTCCACCGTGTGGATGTTCCGCAGGACCTCTCCCAAAAAGGTTTCCGGCTTGTCCGGGAAGATGAACTTGGAAACCCACTTGGTATTCGGATGGTTGGAAAGCCGTGTCAAGGCAGCATCGGCCTCTTCGTCGGTGAAGGGGGCAATATCGCTGAATTCAGTCAAATCCATCATATCGTTGTTAAATAGCTTCTCTTTTTAACTGCAAAATGTATTCCACAAAACTTATCGTCTTTCCAATAAAGAACTGTCTCCATAACTGAGGAAACGGAAATCATGAGAAAGAGCATAGTCATAAATGCAACGCCAATCACCTTTCACAAAGGCCGATACCAGAAGGATGAGGGTACTTTCAGGCTGATGGAAATTGGTTACCAGTCTTTCGACAAGACGGAAGCGGAAACCGGGTACGATAATGATCCGGGTGCCGGCCACCAGGGCGTCCAGCCGGTTCCGGTCCAGATAGGAGACAATGGCTTCCAGGGCTTCCTCCGTGCTGTATGGATACGTGCGCATATAGGGAGCCCACTGCTCCACATCAGCTGGGGTTCCGTTCTCCAGGCAACTGACGCCAATATAATAAAGCGATTCCAGCGTACGTACGGAAGTGGTTCCAACGGCGATAATAGGGCCCGTGCGGCCCAGCAGCCGCTCCAGGAGGGCTTTCGATACCACAAAGGGCTCCCGGTGCATGGGATGCTCACTCACAAGGGAACTCTTCACCGGCAGAAAAGTACCGGCACCCACATGGAGACATACGGTTTCCATATCTATTCCTTTCGCCCGGATTCCATCCAGTACGGCTTGAGTGAAATGGAGGCCGGCCGTAGGAGCTGCAACAGACCCTCTGATATGGGCATATAAAGTCTGATATCGTTCCGCATCAATTGCTTCCGATTCCCGATTCAGATAGGGTGGAATGGGTACGGTCCCGGCACATTCCAGCACACGGGAGAAAGGCGCCCCATCGCTCCAGGAAAAACGGACGAGCCCAGTCTGGCCATCACGCTGTACCAGACGGGCCTCCAGCCCCATCGTTGCAATCACAGGATCCGCCTCAGGATTATACAGATGGAGCACATCTTCTTTCCATTTCTTCGCATTGCCGATGACGCATTTCCAGACCGTTTCCTCCGTAGAGGCGAACGAGGTATTATATTCGACGGGGTCCACAGGCTCGAGGCAGAAAATCTCGATATGGGCACCGGTATCGCGTTGAAAATGCAGACGGGCGGGAACAACCTTCGTGTCATTGAAGACCATAAGGCCGCTTTCCGGCAGGAGAGAAGGCAAATCCCTGAAAATATGCTCGCTGATTACGCCATTTCTATAATGAAGCAGTTTGGATGCATCCCGCTCAGGAAGGGGGTATTTCGCTATTCTAGCGTCGTCCAAGCCATAATTATAATCCTCTATGTGAATCTCAGGTATCATCAGAATTCCATTTTCGGCGCAAAGTTACACTATTTATCGGAAATACTCAATTCTCTTCCGAAATTCCATATTCCAGGCTTTATATGTTTACAAAAATGAAATAACAGACCCGAGAAACATCTTCACATGTGTATAATTACTTCGTGTTCTTCACAACGCGTTCGTTGAATATGCTAAAATCACATAAGAAAAACTTATTGAATAAAATAGCATTAATTTATTTACGTCATAATCAGCTAATTACATGATTTAGCGGCATCTTTACTGAAAGTAATGTCGACTAAAATGGGCGCAAAAGCCTTCCATCTGCCTGTCCATCTGGGATATTAATTTTGCTAAATTGTATTTTATAATTTAGTAATCAGTTTATTATATTCTTTTAATAAAGCGATGCTTAATATAATATCTATCCAGTATCCATCCTTTTTTCTCCCTTCCCAACTTGCTTTTCATTTGTTTTTTCCAAAAATGGTGATTACTTTTGTAAATAGAAATGTTAGAGAAATGAATCGTCGTCTTTTACAGTTTTTGCAGGCAGAGAATTTGACGCAGACACAGTTTGCCGACACGCTCTCTGTCGCGCGTGGAAGTGTCTCACATATTCTATCCGGCAGAAACAAGCCCGGATACGATTTTCTAGAGAGTCTTTTGCTCCATTACCCTTCCCTGAATCTGGAATGGTTGCTTACAGGAAAAGGAAGAATGTACCGGGATATTTCAGCCGATGACGGCTCTGACAATGCTCAGTTGGCACTTTTCCCGCTTCCGAATCCTACAGAACCCCGTCAAATCGAACGAATCCTGGTCTTCTACGATGACAATACTTACCAGGAATTCCACGCAAACCAATAATTTTCGTATTTTTGCATTACAGATTATTATTGTGATGCTTTTCAGCGGAAAAAACAAAAAATTACCCGATGTAGAACTCGTCGGCCTCAAATTCTCGAATCCTGTAGGGGTAGTTGAGACGCTTGATTTGTCAACTAAATGGCACAGAAGGCGGTGTAAAGCAGGTTTTGTGACGCTTACTCCCCCTAAGGACAGTGTCCTGGAATGGATCATGAATCTACAGGATTACAGGAAGGATACGCTGCTGGCCGTCAACATCAATTCCGACATCGTCCGCTGCTTCTCACTGGTCTATGATTTTGCAGACCTCATCATCATCGACCCGGATACCGATAACGGCATTTCCTCTCCTGACATATCCGACACTGCCGAACTGCTGGACGAGCTTGTCAACCTTCGTATGTGTTACGAGCGTTACACCCCTGTTTTCCTCCGGCTTTCCCATGCCGATACGCCCGATGAAATCCCGGCACTGATCTCTTGTGCAAGGCTTGCCGGCCTGGACGGGATCGTGGCGCCCACACCGCAGAAAGTACGTCTTACCCTGGAAGAATGCGAAGGAAGGCTGCCAGTCATCGGCGTAGCGCAGTCGCCGGAAGAAGGGATGGAAGAACTGCTGGCCGGAGCCAGTCTCATCGAAACCTCCCTACACCCACTGGCAATAGCTAAATTATTGAAACTCATAGAGAAACAAACAACGGAAACAATATGATCGATGCCATTATCTGCACCAT
>ONTQ01000154.1 GCA_900320795.1 uncultured Bacteroidales bacterium | reverse complement strand
GTCCGTCACAATGTAGCCGTGGGCATCGTCTCCCTTGCCGGTGGCGGCGATGGTGCCATCTTCCACCACCCAGGATTCTCCCACCAGGGCGGGTTCGTTGAAGCTGCGCCAGCCATTGAGGGTTTGACCGTCAAAAAGAAGCTCCCAACCATCGGCCTTCTCCGCCTTGGTGAGGGTGTTGTCCTTGGGTTCGGTGGAACAGGCCACCACCGCAAGGGCCGATAATGCAATCAGTACTTTTTTCATATCCATTTACTTTTGATCTCTTAACTCATTACGGGTGGAGTCGTCATCATCCTCATTCACCTGGCCACGCAGGCGCTGGATTTCCTGAGCCAGCGGGCTGCCGGCCTTGATGCAACCGTCCAGCAGGGCCACATTGTGCTTTCCGCCCATCTGCACGGCGGCAAACACGGCGGCCATGGAAGCCTCACTCACTTCCTGAGAAGCAACGCCTTCATCCACGAACTTCTGCAGAGCGGTGAGCTTGTTCCGGCCAATCCAGTAGAGGACATCGGCCTTGGAAGCGTCCGTGAGCGCAGGGTAAACCTTTTTGACAGCTTTAACGAGGGCCTTGGCGCCGGCGGTTTCATCGGCATAGGTAAGCACGGCGTTGGCATACTGGCGGTTGCCGCCCTGAAGGGCCTCCACCACCATTTGAGGCGCCAGCGCGGGATTGTTCTGCAATAGTACGCAGGCCTCCTGACACAGGATGTGCGTTTCCTTGGCAACGGGGAAGGCCTCCATGGACCTTTCCATGGGATTCTGTGCCCAGGCTACGACGGCCAGGGACAGGGCAACAAGGATAGATACTGTCTTTTTCATAACTATACACTCATGTATTGTGCCCAGGGAGCGCGCATGGGCTGGTTAATAAGGGCGTTGGCCTGGTCGTCGCCTATGAAGCGGCAGTTCTTGGGGTCGAAGTGGAGGGTTCGGTTCAGGCGCAGGGCAGCAGAGCCGATATTCACGATGGTGCAGCTGTGGTGGCCGATAATCTCGTCCAGCGCAAAGTGCTGCCGCGTGCGCACGCAGTCCAGGAAATCCGTATGGCGGGGTGCGGGAGCAGGAAGCTCGTTCAGGAAGGACTGCACGTCCTGCACGCCCTGGATGTCACATTCAAAGCCCTGATAGACCTTGCCGTTAGGGCCTTCCAGATAAGGGACCTTGCCCTGGGACTCGAAGCCCTCCCCTTCCAGGATAATCCGGCAGCCGTCTTCGTAGGTGTAGGTGATGCTTCTCCAGATACCCACGGCATCCGCATCCTGCACGGGGGCGTCCACCTCCACCTTTACGGGATAAGTATCGTCCTTGCCCAGGATGTACTGTACAGGGTCTATGTAGTGCTGGCCCATATCTCCCAGGCCGCCGCTCTCGTAGTCCCAGTAACCGCGGAAGGTCTGGTGCACGCGGTGGGGATTGTAAGGCTTGTAGGGAGCCGGCCCCAACCACATATCATAATTGAGTTCCTCCGGAATAGGTTCCTGCGTGAGGCCGGTCTTTCCCGTCCAGTAGAACTTCCAGGCAAAGCCCGTGGCGCCAGAGATGCGCACGGTGAGCGGCCAGCCCAGCACGCCGCTTTCCACCAGCTTTTTCAGGGGCTCAACCGTAGTTCCCAGCCCGTAGAACGTATCCGTGAAGCGGAACCAGGTATCCAGGCGGAAGATCCGGCCATAATCGTGCACGGCCTTCACCACCTTCTCCCCTTCCCCTATGGTGTGCGTCATGGGCTTTTCGCAGAAAATGTCCTTTCCGGCCCTGGCGGCTTCCACCGCCATGATGCCGTGCCAGTGGGAAGGTGTGGCAATGTGCACGATGTCCACGTTGGCGTCGTGCACCAGGTCTCTCCAGTCCGAATAGGGCTGCAGATGCGTGTCAAACTTTTCCACGCCGGCATCCAGCGCCTTGCGCAGGTGATACTTGTCCACGTCGCACACCGCCACCAGCCGGCAGCGCTGGTCACTGGCAAAATGGAGGCCGCTCATGCCGATGCCTCCCGTGCCGATAATGCCCCGCGTCAGCTGGTCGCTGGGCGCCACAAAGTTGTTGTCTCCCCCCATCTTTCCGAACACTTCCCTCGGAAGGATGGTGAACAGGCCGATGCCAGCCGCCGCCTTCTTGATAAAGTTTCTTCTTGATTGAGCCATAGTGTTATTTCTTGGTTAGCACAAAATTACATTTTCTTTGGGATTATTCCATTTTTTTGTGGAGAAGGGCACAACTCGCGCCGGCTTCCTCTCCCAGGCCGATTTGACTTGGGATTCGGAGGAAGCGTCAGCGCCTTTTGAGGTAAGGCCCGGAGAGCGACGTCTCATAGGGGGTCTTTTTCCGTGTGTTTCCGAAAACGCCGGCAAGCGTGTCCGCCTCGTTGATGGAAAAGCGCTGAATCCGCATCCGGTCATAGCGTCCATGGCGGCCGGAATCGGTGAAGGTGATAACCGAGCCGTATCCGAGTTTGATATATCCCGCGTTCAAATAGGTGAAGTTCAGCCGCACGTCCACCCCTATGCTGTCCACGGCACTTTGGACCGTCAGGGTTTCTCCCGGCACAAGGAGATAATAATCCCTGTCCAGCAGCGGATTATCGTCCGAATTGCCGTCGGGAGACGGTGCGCTTCCCTTCTCCTCCAGCGTATGGTTGTGTCCCCAGAGGAAAATGATATCACGACGCAGGGATGCCTCCGAAAGGGCATTGAACCAAGTCTGCGCCCCGACATTGTCATGGCGATGGGCATGCAGCGGCACGTGCGAAACAACCAGGACGGGTGCGTTGTCCGTAAGCGAAGACACCCAGCGAAGGAAACTCTCGGAGCCCGACTCGGCCGATATGCCCAGCCTGTCGGATGCGTCTATTCCCCTGTAGGCCAAGCGGTTTCTTCCGGTACTATCCTCCTGGGCAAGGGCGATGGCCTTCTGTGCCGCTTCGTCGGTGGCAAAGGTCATCTGCGCGAAAGAGAGGCCGTAAACATAATAGCCGTCACAACGGTGTGGACCGCTGAGAAAGGCCGAATACCCTTCCTGACAGCCGACATCGTGGGAGCCGTAAGTAAGAAGCAGCTCATGCGTGCGTGAATCCAGCACCGAGTCCATCTCATGATAGATATCCGCCACGGAGAACGCCGGACTAAAGTCCCTCCCGTTTCCCATCAAATCCCCATTGATAAGCACCACATCGGGAGTAACGTCGGAGCCCTCCACTGCTGCCCGCAGGACTGCGGCGAAATGGTTTCCGGCAGGGCCGTCATGGCGGTCGGAGGACACAAAAATACTGGTACGCCGGACCTCTGCGCCAGAAACGGGGCCATGGCCCGAGGGCTGGAAAATCACAACGGAGCTCCACTTGGTACAAGCGGTAAGCGTCAGGACGCAAAGGAGGAGGATTTTTTTCATCAGTCCAGATTGTCAGGATCGGTAACGGCGCTGCCCTTGCCCATCAGATAGGTTTTCATGAATTCGTTCAGGTCTCCGTCCAGGACACCCTGCGTATCGGCCGTATTATAACCGGTCCTGAGGTCCTTCA
>ONTQ01000193.1 GCA_900320795.1 uncultured Bacteroidales bacterium | reverse complement strand
TATCCGGCAGGGATTCTATGATCTGCCGTATCGAAATCTTCAGGTCTACCAGCCTGTCGATGTCCGAATTGATCTCATTTTGCAGGTCTATGATCTTGCAAATAATCCCTTCCCTCTTGTGCACATCCCGGCTCCCGTCCACCATATCACTCTGGTATGTAGTCGTAACTTTTTCTGCCAGGGCCTTAAGGGAATACAGTTCCTCCAGCTTGCTGTTGATTTGCACATCGATATGGCGCGCCTGGGATAAAAATCCTACCGCGTTCTGCATCTTCCCACATCCTCCTTCTGTAACTGCTCCACCACCGCCACCGGGTCCAGGTCTGTAATATCGCCAAAGTTCCCGTGCAGTATCCAATCTATGATTTTCTTCTTTTCCGGATTGGTTTCCGCCGTACCGGAGAGCCGCCTGTAGTCTTTCAACGCTTGCAAAATAACGGCGGATGCCAGCCGGGCGTACCCTTCGTCACAATAACCGAAATCTTTCATGTCACACCTCCAGCACCGCCTTCACGGCGTCTATCAATGCGGTCTGCGTATCATCTTTATCTTTCAATGCCTTGATAATCCTTTCGTCAATCGTACCTTTTGCCGTGATGTGGATAACGGCCACGGTCTCGGATTCCTGGCCCTGGCGGAAAAGTCCACGGTCTGGGTGTAAAGCTCCAGCGACCAGGGAATCGAGAACCAGACGATGGTGCTGCCGCCGCCCTGGAGGTTCAGCCCGTGTCCGGCGGATGCCGGATGTATCAGCATCACGGGAAACTCACCGTTGTTCCATCTGCGTATGTCCTCCGGCTTGTCCAACCGGGCTACGGGAATACGCAGCTTATGGAGCCGCTCCGAAATCCGCTCCAAATCGTGGCGGTACCAGTATGCCACCAGGACGGGGCTGCCGTTCGCCGCTTCGATGATATCTTCCAGCGCGTCCAGCTTTTTGTCATGGATGGCGGTATAGCTCCCGTCGTCCAGATACACCGCGCCGTTCGCCATCTGGGACAGCTTCCCTGAAAGGGCCGCCGCGTTCGCCGATGTGACCTCGCCTCCGGGGAGCCGGAGGATGAGGTCTTTTTTCATAGATTCGTACACATCCCGTTCTCCGTCATCCAGGGTGACCGCATATTCCGACGCAACCAGTTCCGGCATGTCCAGAAAGTCGGCTGATTTCATGCTGATGGTAATATCCCCTATCTTCCGGTAAATCTCGTCCTCCGCCCCGGGCAGCGGCTTGTAGGAATAGATGATGTTCCCGTTGCGCCTGTCCGGGGCAAAATAGGCTTCGCGGTACCTTCCGATGAACCTGCCCAGCCGTTCGCCCATGTCCAGGCAGCGGTATTCCGCGAACAGGTCCATCAACCCGTTGCTGCTGGGCGTCCCCGTCATGCCCACGACCCGCTTGAGCCGCGGCCTCACTTTCATGAAAGCCCTGAACCGTTTGGCCTGCCAGTTCTTGAAACTGGAAAGCTCGTCCAGGACGCACATATCATAATCGAAGGGAAGCCCGCTCTCCTCTACCAGCCAGGGGAGGTTCTCGCGGTTGATGATGTAAACCTCGGCATCCGCTTTCAGGGCGGCGTACCGTTCTTCCCTCGTACCAACCGCCACGGAGAAACGGATACCGGCCAGATGGTCCCATTTCCGTATCTCATCGGGCCAGCTGTTGGTGCAGACGCGGATAGGGGCCACCACCAGCACTTTCCTGATTTCAAAGCTGTCGTGCAGCATATCGTCGATGGCGGTCAGGGCGATGCTTGTCTTGCCCAGGCCGCATCCCAGCAGGATGGCGGCGACGGGATGTGTTTTGATGTAGTGGATCGCGTATTCCTGGTACGCATGTGGCTTGAATTCCATCACCCGTTGGCCTCCTTCCATACCGTTTCATTCCTGCCGTCCGGCAGCGTTATCACTGTTGCCATTTTTGTCTCCAATCCCGTCAAGGATGCGGGGGATGTCCTCCCCGCAGTCCAGGACGTAAACCTTAAAACCCAGCCTCCGGAGAAGCCGGTGGCGCACCGCCTGAAGCGGGCGCGGCCTCTCACCGGGCGCTTTGACTTCCACAAATCCCATCCTCCCCTGTGGGAGAAGTACCAGCCGGTCTGGCATCCCGTCAAATCCGGGGCTGACCAGTTTGGGACAGATGCCGCCGCGGCCTTTTGTGGCGCGCGCCAGTTTCTGTTCGATGCTTTTTTCCTTTCCCATGTCCGTTCCTCCGTCAGTTGGCCGTTATTTCAAGCCGTGCAGGTCGTGTTATTCTCCCCGTAAACTCTCCTATAGCAATATTTTCATATTTTCCCCTATAGCGACTTTTTAGGTAGGAGTAACACGATATACACAAATACTGTTTTACAATAAGAGAGCTTTTCAGAAATGACTGCCACAACCGGCACTTCTGCACATCTGCGGATACATTACCGTCAAAATGACCATCACGACCGCCACTCCCGAAAAGCCAATCACTTTTACACTTTAACCAACACGACCATCACTCCAAAAAATCCTGCCCGTCTTTCAGCCGAAGCCCGATGACAAGTTTGCCAGAATTTACCCTCCTCCGGTTAAATCCGGCCTTTTCCAGGCTCCCGTAAAAGTCGGTGGTGCTGCGGACATACTCCCCGTTCGCCATGCATACGTTGCGGTACGTCTGGTAAAGCTCCCCGGACTTCTCTGTATAGGAAGGGTCAATTTCGCAATGGTCATCCAGGAACTGGGCCAGCCAATCGTTCTCTTCGCGGTAGGCTTCGATAGCGTCAACGACAATCTTTGGTTTCCTGGTGTGGAAATCGGATGCGATGGCTTTCGCCGCGCCCTCGATGACCCACTTCATGATGGCCCCGCCCGACTCCGCGTAGAGGTGGTCGGCGAAGTTCTTGATATCGGACTTGCCTGTGATTTTCGCATTGAACGGGATGACGATGAGCCGGCGCCATGTTCCGTCATCATTGGCGGATACCTTCGGCAGGTGGTTGGTGTACAACACCAGCGTATGGGACGGGTCGAAGCTGAACGGGTCCTTGTACTTCTTTTCAGCCTGGATGGGGTCGGTGGAACAGAGCTGTTTCACCATGCCCGTGTTCAGCCGGGTTCCTTCTTCCAGCTCCGACGCGATGATGAGCCGCTTGCCCTTCAGTTCCGCCATCTCCGGCTTCACGTTCCGCTTGCAGTTCATGGTCAGCGCCTCTGCGGAGATCTTGCCGCTGTAGTTGCCCAGCACCCGTGCGATGGTGTTCCAGAAGGTGCTCTTGCCGTTGGCCCCTCCGCCATAGGCGATAATCAT
>ONTQ01000099.1 GCA_900320795.1 uncultured Bacteroidales bacterium | reverse complement strand
TTGTATATAACTCTATTGTGATCGGAAATAAAACGAATACTGCGCAGAATCTATCTATCAACAATTCAATATGGGGAACAGGTAATCAGTTGAATATTTACGGAGCCTCTGCGCTTCAGGGGAATGGGAATTATTCTAATACGGCAACATCTGAAAATATTGAATTCTCACTTGGAACGTATGATGATGGTGTTTATCCGTTGAAATCAACCTATTCAAGTCGTTATACGCAAGGAATGACTGCGGCGGCGATTCAAGAGCTGACTTTTGACAACATCACCCTCACCGACGAGCAGAAGGCTCTCCTTGCCAAGGACCAGAAGGGCAATAACCGTGCGGGAACCATCATGGGTGCGTATGTGCTCACCGAGTAGGGCAGATTATTCACTTTGCTCAAAATGACAACAGCCAGGCGGCATCGGAATCTCCGGTGCCGCTTGACTTTTTATACGGAACATGGGGCGCGTATTTTGCAGTATGATGACATCATTGACAAAAACTGGGAAGAGTTCAACAAGATGATAGATGATGTTTTTGCCGGCAAGAAAATAACTATCAAGAAATTCAATAAATAGGAGGAAGGAATATGTGCAAATATAAAGATACTACACTTGGAATCAAGAAAATTGATTTTACTATAAAACGTGGGAATATGGCATTCTTCCTTACCGATGGCCGGATTGTAATTGTCCCCGTTTCGATGTTTCCGGACATAAAGCGGCTCTCCAGAGCCCAACGGGAGGATTATATGATTATGGATGACCAGTACTTCTCCTTCGATGCTCTTAGCCGGATTTATTCCGTCAAGGATGTCCTACATTATTAGGCCGTAAAAAACCTATAAAATCCCTTAGAGAAACAATCGAACTTTAGACGAGAAATCCGCGTTGCACGTAGTTGTAACGCGGATTTCGACTTATATTTTTTCTTCCATCCATTTATAATCGCGTACGCGCATATGGGAAATGGATTGAATTCTTTCGAAATTTGCGATAGACAACAACACAAAAAACTATAACCCATGTTTCCCATGTTAAACAGAATGTTTTTACCGTTGGCCGTGGCCTTCGCGCTGTGCGTCACGCCGGCGCTGGCCCAAAACGGTTCACTTCCGGTGACGGGAACGGTGCGGGACCAAAGCGGAGCGCCGCTGCCGGGAGCAACGGTATCCGTAGAGGGCACTGCAAACGGAACCGTAACCGACGCCACCGGAAAATTCTCCCTCAAAGTGCCTGGGGAGGGCTCTCTCCTGGTAGCGGAATCCCTGGGATACAAGAGTGTCAAAATGAAGGTTGGCACCCGCCGCAGTTTTGACTTTGTCCTGGAGGAAGACACCGAGTACCTGGACGAGGTGGTTGTGATTGGCTTTGGCGAGGCCAAGAAGGCGGACCTTACCGGTTCCGTGGCCGTGGTCAAGATGCAGGATGTGGAAAACACAGCCACCATTTCCGTGGACCAGGCCCTGCAGGGCCGTGTGGCAGGAGCGGACATCATGAGCGTTTCCGGAGACCCTACGGAAGGCACCTCCATCCGCATTCGCGGCTCCCGTTCCATTACCGCCGGTAATGAGCCGCTCATTGTGGTGGACGGCGTGATGAATGCCGTCCAGGACCTGAGCGACCTCAACTCCTCCGACATTGAGTCCATCTCCGTGCTCAAAGACGCATCGTCCACGGCCATTTATGGCTCACAGGGTGCGAACGGCGTTATCATCGTCACCACCAAACAAGGGTCGCCCACGGCGTCAAAACCTACGGTGACTTTTACGGCAAAGGCGGGCTTTTCCCAACTGGCCCGTGGCCTGGACTACATGAACGCAGCAGAGTTTGCTACCTATAACAACGACCGCATCGACTTCTCCAAGAGTGCCCATGGCGATGTGTATCCCGTGACGCCCAGCTATACGCAGAAGTACGCGGATCCGGAGGCGCTGGGTGCCGGCACGGATTGGCTCAAGGCCATCACCCGCACGGCTGCGTTCCAGGAATACGCGCTTTCAGTTAGTGGCAACAGCAAGAAAACCAATTATTTCGCATCCATTTCCTATGCTGACGACCAGGGTATTATCCTGGACTCCGGTGCCAAGCGTGTGATTGGCCGCCTGAATCTGGGCCATCGTTTCAACAAGTGGCTCAAGGTGGACTATAGCGCCAATATCCTTTATCGTCTCAACAACAACAACAAAACATCCATTGGCGGTACGGCCGTGTGGTCCGGGGCCGTTTACATCTCTCCGGTGCTGGGCATCGATTCCGAGGTGAACGACCTGTACAATTACGGGCAGGGGAGTCCCTTCAACAACCCTTACATCACCATCAAGGAGTCCGTGAACCAGCGCAAGAGCTTCTCCAACACTCAGACGCTCTCCTTCACGCTCACCCCTGTCAAGGGCCTCACCATCCAGAGCCGGAACACGTATTACAAGTACGATACCCACCTGTACAAGTACTTGCCCGGAACCCTTCCCGTACGCCGGCTTTCTGGAACCGGCGGCCAGGTGGACCGTGCCGACAATGATTTGGTGCAGCTCAATACCGACAACACGGTGACGTACAAGACCGACATCGCCCGGGTGCATCACCTGGATGCCATGGCGGGCATGTCGCTGTACTATAAGCGGATAAACCAGCAGAACATTACCGGAAAGGGGATGCTGGTGGACGAACTCATGTGGAACGACCTCAGCGCCATTGCCGACAAGGACAATTACACCCTCACCTCCGGCAACCAGGAGGTGCGCAAGCTCTCTTTCCTGGCGCGCGTGAACTACAATTACAAGCAGCGTTACTACGTTACCTTTACCGGCCGTGCCGATGCCTCATCCAACTTCGCCGCCAACAACAAGTGGGGCTTCTTCCCGTCCATGGCCCTGAAGTGGAACCTGGCCAACGAGCCCTGGCTCAAGCGTACCCGCATTTTCCAGGACCTCTCCCTGCGGTTCAGTGCCGGCCGTACCGGTAACGACGCCATCGCCCCGTATAAGTCCCTGCAGCAGCTGAGCTCTTCCACGGCCGGTTATCTGCTGGGCGACGGCCAGTCCACCTACTACTATCCTTCCCGCATAGACAGCCCCAACCTCACCTGGGAAAAGACAGACCTGTATAACCTGGCTTTGGATATGTCCGTGCTCAAGGGCCGCATCAAGTTTACTGCGGAAGGCTATATTGCCAACACCCGGGATCTGCTCCTGAGCGTGCAGAAGGCCCAACAGACCGGCTACAGCAACTTCACCCAGAACTTGGGCCGCACCTCCAACAAGGGCGTGGAACTGAGTCTGGAAACCCGGAACATCGTCAAGAAAAACTTCTCCTGGACCACTTCGTTCAACATCTCCCACAACCGTCAGATGGTAGAGGACATTGGTGGCGAGAGCGAGGTGGTGGCCATGAAAGACCAGAAGGGCTACATGATTTACGGCTATCGCGCCGGCTATCCCTTGAACTCGCTGTGGGGCTTCCAGTACGGCGGTGTATGGCACAATCAGGAGGAAATTGCCGACAATGACATCACGCACCAGTATGTAGATTACTACGCCAAGCCCTACAAGTGCGGCCGTCCCAAGTACGTGGACCAGAACCACGATGGCATCCTGGACAACCAGGACCTCACCTATTTGGGGAATGCGGACCCTATTGTCTACGGGGGGCTGCAGAACAACTTCCACATCTACGGTTTCGACCTGGGCATTTTCCTGGCCTATTCCGTAGGCGGAAGCATTTACAACTATTCTGAATTCTTCATGGCGGGTACCTACTGCTCCAACCAGTACCGCTACATGCTCAACAGCTGGCATCCTTACCGCAATCCGGAGTCCAACTTCCCGGCGGCCGGCGCCAGCGGCTCCAGTATGCTCCCCAGTGATTTCATGGTGCACGACGCTTCGTACCTGCGCCTGAAGAGCGTGAAACTTTCCTACAAGTTCGACCTGGACAAGAAGGTGAAGTGGATGCGCAGCATCACGGTGGGCATCAGCGCCGAGAACCTCTTTGTCTGGACCCGGTACAACGGCTTCGATCCGGATGTATCGTCCAAGGTGGAGGATCAGGAATCTACTATCAGAAGGGCCGATATTGGCGCATACCCGCGTCCGCGCAAGATTATCGGCATGGTTCAAATCAAATTCTAAGGGCGTATGAAAAAGACAGTATTTTTGTTTGCAAGCATCCTGGCCCTTAGCCTTGCCAGCTGCTCCAAGTTCCTGCAGGAAAAACCTTCTTCCTTTGTGGACAGGGACAATTACTTCAAGAGCGAAGCCCAGTGCCGTACGGCCGTGAATTCCTGCTATGTGGGTCTCAGGACCGTGTATTCCACCACGTTGTTCACGCATCTGGAGGGGACTACCGACATCTGTTATGTGCCGTCCATCTCGGACGTAAACGCCATTCTGGATATCAATCCCTCCCAGTGCAATATTTCCAAGACCGTTTGGAGTACGGCCTATAAGGCTATCATGTATTGTAATGCCGCCATTGCCGGCGTTGAGAAATCCACCACCATTGATGCAGGGGTGCAGAAAGACCTTTTAGCAGAAGCCAAGACCATGCGGGCCTTCTGGTATTACCTGCTCACCGGCCTGTTCGGCGATGTGCCTTACTATACCGACGATGTGGTGGACCAGCCCACTATGGACCGCATCGCCCACCTGGGACGCATGGATGCCGTAGCAACCCGCGCAGCCCTAATCAAGGAGCTGCAGGACTGCTACAGCTACAACGGCGACGTCTATACCGGCGCACTTACGCAGGTGCGGGCCAATGACAACGAAGAAAAAGGCCGCGCCGGCTGGGCTATGGGCATGATGCTCATCGGCAAGCTGGCCCTTTGGAATGCCTACGCCGATGTCACTTCCGGCACGGACTGGTTCCAGACCGCTATCGACGCCCTGGAGCGCCTGGTGCCCATTTACGGTGAGCTTTCCCAGTATCCGCTGAGCGACCTTTACTTCAGTGTGAAAGACACGCCGGAGCGCATTTTCGAGATTCGCCACGCTTACACGGAAGGTACGCTTTCCTACGCCGGTACCCTGGCCCAGAACTGCATGCCCTCCTACAACAGCACCACCCAGCTCTTTGACGGAGTGAGCATCCCCTGGTTAGGAACGGAGGCCAAAGTGGGCACCTGCAACCGCCCTAGCACCTATTTCTACGGCGCCCTGCAGCCGGACAATGGCCAGGACCGGCGTGTGGATGTGAACCAGGGCCGTCGCTTTGAAGGAACCGCCTTCTCCAATGGACTGGCCAAGCCGTGGATGGGTCCCAAATTCTGGTGCCCTTACATGAAGACCACCTATGACTCCAACAATTATCCGGTATTCCGTTATGCCGATGCCCTGCTCCTGCTTGCCGAGGCCTACTGTGCCAAGGAGGACAAAGAGAATACGGAGAAATACCTGAACATGGTACGTTCTCGTGCCGGATTGCCGGATTACGTGGCGGGCAACTGGGCCAAGACCACGCAGGAAGTGCGTGACGAGCGCGCCCGTGAACTGTTTGGTGAGTTCCAGCGCAAGTTTGACCTGGTTCGCTGGAACATCTGGTACGACAGCGTGCGTGAATATTGGCAGGTGGAAATGGAGGCGCGCGCCATTCCTACGCACCTGCAGCGCTGCCACCGCTATCTTCCTATTCCCATCGAACAGGTGGTGAACTCGGGCTATGCCCTTGACAACAACGAATATAACGCCTACGGAATGTAATATGAAACGGATTCAATTACTTTTGCCTGTTCTGGCACTGCTCCTGGCGGCCGCGGGCTGCTCCCAGCGCTATGAACTCAACCTGCCCCTGGCCCTGAACCGGACGGAAATGCGTTTCGACGCTTCCGGCAACAGTTACTACGTGCTGGTTTATTGCCAGGGTGACTGGACCGCCACCCTGGAAAAAGACGTCCCCTGGGTCTCCCTTTCCCGTAGTTCCGGGCATGGGAACAGCCAAATCATGGTGTCCGCAGACCTGAACCGCGGCGTGTCCCGCGGTGTGGTGCTCACTGTTCGGAGCGGAGAGTTCGGAGCGGAGATTCCGTGAAGGAAATGTATATTTCCCAGAAGAGCGGCAGTAGCGAGATCGGCAACTACAACTTGATAAAAGAAAGCATAGAAATGCTCCGGGGAGCCTCTGTAGGCCGCATGTCTGCCGGGACCGACCTGGACGAGGAAACGCTCTCCAATGTGGAAACATCCGTTGATTATGGAGAAGATGCTACGGAGCCCTGGATTCACAACATTCAGGTGAGCCGTTCCCGTGTTACGTTCGAGGTGGATGAAAACACCTCAGGTGCAGCCCGTAGCGCTGTAGTTCACCTGAGTTTCCCCCTGGCCCGTTGGGACAATCCCATACAGGCCTTCTTTACGGTGAACCAATCGGTGGCCGAGCCAGCCCAAATCCAGGCAAGCGTGAAGCCTCTTTCCGACGGCAAGGCACCGGCGTGGGCCGAAGGCGACCGCCTGCTTTTGCTGGATAGTGACGGGAGCGGCCTCATTCCGGCGGAGGTTTATACGGCCGACGGCTCCCAGGCCACCCTCCTGTTCAATGCCGAAGCTGTTCAAGGTGGCATTATGGGTGGTGTGTATCCGGAAGATTATGTGAACCGCTGGAGCGACGGAAAGGTGTATGTCCAACTGCCCGAGAACCGGCCTGGCATTACTTCCCTGGCAACCGCGGAGGACCTGGTCCTGATGGCCGGAAAACGGGAAGGAGAAACGGTGACGCTGGCGGGCGCCTGCGCACTGCTTTGCTTGAATTTACAGGGAGAAGGAACGCTGCAGCAGTTGAGCATGGTGGCAGAAACCCCCATTGCCGGTATGGGTACGGTGGATATGTCCCTGGAGAATCCGGCGTATGTTCCCGGTAACACCGGCAGCCCCCAAATCTCCTTCACGTTACCGGAGGAGGGCATTGCTCTTCCCGTACAGCTGTATGTGGCGGTCCCCGAGGGCGATTTAGGCACCATTCTGGTCAATGCCATCACCAGCACCTGGAGCGGCTGCGTCAGCGGCAAGGCCCAGGAGGCCGGAACCGCCGGTACGATTATTCCGCTTTCTGAACTCAGTTTCAGCTTACCTGGACAGGCTATCGACCTTACCCAAGGCGACAAATGGGCCAATTGCTTCATGGTGAGTGGAACCGAGGAGGCTGTTTACAGCGTGGCGGTCCGCCGTCCCGACGGAACGGTTCCCGCCTCCGACATCAAACTGTGCTCCGTCCTGTGGCAAACAGCCCCTGGCGTGATAGACTATCTGGCCCTGGATCCCAGCGGTTCCAGGTTGTATTTCCGCAAGAGCCAGGACAACCCGGGCAGTGCGCATGTGGCGGTGATGAACGGCGACGGCGTCATCCGTTGGAGTTATCACATCTGGGCGCCGGCAACGCCTGTAGAGGAGCGTGTCATTGGCTCCTGGACCTTCATGGACCGCAATGTGGGTGCTGTGAAGGCCGATGCCCGGGATTACTCCAACGCTTCTATCGGCATGCATTACCAGTGGGGCCGCAAGGACCCGTTCCCGCCGGCCAAGGCAACGGCCGCCAGCGGCAACGGCATGCGCGCCAAGGTGTATCCGGACAACATTGTGTTTGTGACGGCCCAGGACGGCGTAAGCCAGGAAGTGGCGGATGCCACCCCCAACACCTACTATTGGGGCAGCGGCGCCAGCGGCAAACAGGACTGGCGGGATGTCCAGGACGATGCGCTGTGGGCATCGGCCACCTCCAATGCCAACCCTTGCCCTTATGGCTGGATGGTCCCGTCCAACGACGCGCTGGGCGTTATCCCGGAGCGCCTGAAAGCGGCCGAGTATGTGTCCAAGGTGGGCATCACCATCCAGGACGACAACGGAAAGGAGATGCTCTTTGTCCCCGGCGGCGCCTACCGCAGAAGTACTTCCACGGCCAGCGAACTGGCCAATATGAGCGACGGCTGGATTTGGTCTTCCACGCCGATCGACATCACTCCGTACCGGGGCTCCTACCGCCTGTGGTACCAGAGCAACGTCAATAACCGCCGTATCGACAGCACATACCCGCATCGTCGCTGGGGCGGAAATGTAAGATGCGTAAAAGTTCAGTAGCCATGCGAATACTACGTGATATGATTGTGCTGGGAACGGCCGCCCTTCTGGCCTTCTCCTGCACCAAGGACATTAACGAGCGCACCATCCACGAGGGCAGCGGTCTGGGTTTCCCCCAGAAGGTGTATACCCTGGAGGCGGAGGCCGGCCAGTTGGCCATCCCGGTAATTGCCACCCGTGCGTTCAGCGTGACCACGGAGGCCTCCTGGATTACGGTGCCCCAGACGGCCCCGGCCGGCCGTGAGGGCTTTCTGGCCCGCTATTCGGCCAATACCTCGCTGCCGCGCGCCGCGCAGGTGGTGATTGCCATTGACAATCACCGGGACACCGTGACGCTGCGCCAGAAGGGAAACGTGGAGCCGGAACTGGCAACGGCCTCCCCGGTCATTGCGGTCAAGGGCTCCGCCGCCGGCAAATGCGAGGTGGAGCTCCAGACCAACCTGCCTGCCGGCGACCTGGTGCTTGCCTGGGACAGCGAGGGGAACGAGAACTGGATAGAGGACGTAAAGGTGGAGGGAGGCAAACTCCAGTTCAACTACAAGGCCAATCCGCTTTCCTATACCCGTCACGGCAGCATTACCGTAAGCTATACGGATGCCTTTGGCAATCTGCTGCTCATCCCCTTCCAGGTGAGCCAGCTTTCCAATGCCGATTCGGCCGGCGAAACCCTCTCCCTGCAGGAATTCTTTGCCCTGGCGACGGAGGAAGGAACGGAGATTGAGAACGACATGGTCATTGAAGGCATCGTGGTGAGTGACAAGGAAAACGGCAATAGCGGCGACAATACGCAGTTGTCCGTTACATCCATCGACTATACCGTATGCAGGCGGACGCTCTATTTGGAGGCACCGGACGGCTCCAAGGGTCTGTGCATGGTAACCAGAACGGCCGACGACAACGTCTTTGCCCAGGGCGACCGGGTAAAATGGTGTGTCCGGGGTGCCGTGCTGTACAAATCCAGGGTGGTGAATCCGGAGACGGATCCCGTATTCTATACGCTTACCGGCGTAAAGGGTAACATGGCCCTGGCATGCGAATCGCTGGGCCGTGAAGGCATCCCAGTGAAAGAGAAGTATATAGGCGCCATTGACGATGACGACATTTTCACCTACGTGACGGTGAAGGATTGCGAACTGCCGGTCCGCAAAGGCCCCCTCACGCCGGTGAGCGAGCAGTTTACCAGGGAGACCGGGGCGGACAAGGTAGCCAAGTTCGGCATCCTGTTGCACGACATCTGTGGCGGCAGCATGTACCTGTATACCAATACCACCTGCCCTTATCGGCGCGACGGCTCCATGCTCCCGCAGGGAAGCGGCAAGGTGAGCGGTGTGGTGGTGCACGAGCTGTACACCAGATTCAGCTATCAGGACAATGCCAGTGCAGACGCCGAGACCTGGGGCAACATTGGCCGCTATCAGCTGCGCCATACCACCCGGGAGGACATTCAGTTGGCCCAAACCATGGAGGAGGACTCCTTCTCTGCCATCCTGTGCGAGTGGAGCTCGGTGGCGGCCAAGAACCTGGAGCATTACTACGCAACCGACGGTGATCGGAGCGCCTATTTTGACTACAGCTTTGTGTATCCCAACTCGGGTTCTTATATTACTGACGGCCGGGCAGGGAAACTTCCCATCATCCTGGCGAAGGACTATACCTACCTGGGCCCCATTGACGGTGAACACCCTTACGGGGATATCCCCTCGGAGGAGGGGAGCGCCTGGGCCACCAACCTGACAGTCCGTGACGGTGCGCCTCAATATACTACACTGGTGTTCTCCACGGCAGGCATCTCCAGCACTCGGATGAGCATGCAAATCTCTTCCATGAATTACTTCTACTCCTCTACCCAGAGCGTAGGCGGTGTTCCCCTCTATCTGGAAGGCCCGCGTTACTGGTGGGTGGAGTATTCCCTGGATGGGACGGAGTGGACGCCGGTAGCCAAGTATTCGCTGCCGGAATTCTGCCAGACGACGCCGATGACGCAACTTTGGCAAACTGCTGGCTTCAAGCCTGTGAACATTCCGCTTCCGGCGTCCAAGCTGTTGGGCCGGGAAAAGGTATGGATACGGATTATTCCGGATGCTGCCTTGCAAACCGGCAGCCAGACCGCATACCTGGAGCCATCGTTCACCTATCCCAATTCGGGTTCTTTCCCTACGGCATGGAACTACATTGGTATCCGCTACAACACCGTAGATCCCCCGGCAACTGCATTTGACGGCGGTAGTGACATCGACGGCATGGAACCCATTGACTATAACTGGTAATGCGTATGAAAAAGTATATGATACTGTTTGCAGCCGTATTACTGGCTGCATGTACTGCCAAGGAAATGCCCGACTCCGTAAAACCGGAGGAGGTCGTGGACACGCCGCGTCAGGCCCTCACCTTTATGGCCGATGCCGTGGTAACCAAAACCTCGTTGGGCGCGGACTGGAGCGTCTCCTGGAATGAGGGAGACCAGGTGAAAATCCTGTGGAACGGCGGTGAGGCCGTTTGCGCGGCAGAACTGGAGGGTGGTAAAGCCTACTTCAGCGCCGTGGTGGACGAAGTAAAAGAGTATTATGCCGTTTATCCTGCCAGCATTGAGGCGCAGGTGGGCGCCAACGGAAAGCTTGTGCTGGATATTCCCACTGCGCAGAGCGGACTCTTTGAGGACAGCGCCGTCATTGTAGCCCACACAACGCGGGAAGCCCTCAATTTTGGCCGCTTCAAGAGTGCTGTGGGCATGATCCGCTTTTCCATCGTGGACCCGTCTGTGACCAAGGTGCGCTTTACGGCGACAGACAGCAAGCCCGTTGGCGGCAGCGTGGCTACTGGCCCCGAGCTGGTGTATGAAACGGACCCCGGCAGCGCTTCCGTAGATGTGTCGGTGGAGGGTGCTGGCACTTACTACCTGTCTGTCCTTCCCGGCCTGCAGCTCGCTGGTCTCAGCTTCCAGTTAGGGAGTGAAGAGAAGTGGTTTGGAACGGCTTCTTCCCAGACACCGGCCACTATTCAGGCCGGCCAAATCCTGCTGGTGAGCGCATCGTTGGAGGACAATCTGGTTATTGAAGGCGACATCTACATCACCGAGCCGGAGGCCCTGCGCAGCCTGCTTTCCAGCCCGGCATCGGCCTCCAAACTGGATGGCCATACCGTGCATGTGAGCGCCGGAACCTATGACCTGGCGGTGGAGGAGAAAGGTCTCTCGCTGGACTTTGAGCAGGCCATCACCCTCAAGTTGGTGGCAGAGGAAGGCACTGTTTTCACTACCTCCCTTTCCGGTGCCGAAGGCTGCATCCTTACGGTGGCCTCGGACAACGTAAACCTGGATATGGAAGGCGTGACCTTCACCGGCGCGACACTCTCGCTGAAATCTCAGACCACCCTGTCGCTGTACTTTGAGAGCAATCAGGAGATTGAGCTGACTTGTCCCGGTTACACGACAAAGACTGCGCACAGCGGCAGAGAGTATGTTATCCGTATCCGCGACATCGCCGTATACGATTTGGACAAGCCAATTACCGTAAAAGTAAACGGCGCGGACGCTGTGACCTACAGCCCGCTGACCTACTGCTATAAGGCGCAGCAAACCTCGACCAACTCAAAGCTGGTCAACACAGTCAAGGCGCTGTACAACTATCACCGT
>ONTQ01000219.1 GCA_900320795.1 uncultured Bacteroidales bacterium | reverse complement strand
CGTGTCGATCTGAATGCCCCGGAAACGGATGCCGTTCCTGGGGGCGCCCAGACGGGCTTCTACGACGTTGATGATATAATCACCGGTCTTCTCGCATTCGCCGATCAGGTCGGCATATACGGTTCCCTTGTCGTAATCGTAAAGGCGGGCGTCCAGGTTGTCGATATTCTGCTTTTTCAGGGCGTTCCGGCAGGCGTTGATGCGCAGCTCGATATCTTCGGATTCGGAAATGCCGTAATCTTCTTTCCGCCCGGAAAGGACGTCATTCATGCGGGTGAGGGCATCCTCCACCAGGGAGAACATCTTCTGAAGGCCTTCTTCCATCTGCGGGGTAAAGTCAATCTTGTTCTCCCGCTTCCTGCGAAGGATACGTGCCAGGTTGAAGCAGCTGTCGCCCACGGACTCCAGTTCCCCGATCTGGCGAAGCATGGAGCGGATTTTCTCCTTGGTTTCGTCGGAGAGGTGCGCATCCCCCACGTCACCCAGATACCGTCCGATCTGGTTTTCCATCCGGTCACTCCCCTCTTCGCCTTTGTGGATGCGTTCGAACAACCGTGTGAAGGACTGCTCGTCCTTCGTGGAATACAACTCTTTCACCTGGGAGAACATCCGCCGCGTATTCTCGCCGAATAAAGCAATCTCCTTCTGCGCCTGCAGGACGGAGATTTCCGGGGTCTTCATGATACCACCGCGGATATACTGCAGACGGAATTCATCTTCTTCCTCGGTCTTCCCGGGCTTGATGAGCAGGCAGACCAGTTTCTCGATCTGCGGAATGAACCAGATGAGGATGGCCGTATTGATCAGGTTGAAGCAGGTATGGAAGGTGGCCAATGCAAAAGAGAGCTGCGTGGGATTCTGCTCGGATGCCCGCGGATCCAGGCCCACGATGCCGCACACCATCCGCACGAACGGGAAAAACAGGATCAGGACCCAGATGACACCGAAGACATTGAACAGCAAGTGCGCCATGGCCGTCCTCCGGGCCTGGGTGTTCGCACTCAAGGCGGCCAGATTGGCCGTAACGGTCGTACCGATGTTCTCGCCCATGACCAAGGCGATGCCCTGATAGATGGAGATTGCGCCCGTAGCGCATAGAACCATCGTGATGGCCATCAAGGCGGCTGAACTTTGGACGATGGCCGTAAGGATCGTCCCGATGAGGAGGAACAACAGGATAGTCCCGTAATTGGTCTTGAAACTCGCAAAGAAGTCGACCACGGCCGGTTTGCCGGCCAGATCCATCTCCATGCCCGTGGTCTTGAGCATGCCCAGTGCGAAGAGCAGGAAACTGAGACCGAAAAGGAAATCGCCCAGATAGCGGTGCCTTCCGATTTGAATCAGGATAATGCCGATGAGGAAAGCCGGCCAGACGACATTGACAATATTGAAGGAGAATCCTGCCGACATGATCCAGGCGCTCATCGTGGTGCCGATATTGGCGCCCATGATGACCGAAATGGCCTGGGTCAATGAAAGGAGAGCGGCATTGACGAAAGAAACCGTCATGACGGTGGTTGCGGCCGATGACTGGACAGCGACGGTGACCAGCGCACCCGTTGCGACTCCGGAGAGCCGGTTGGTAGTCATGGCGCCCAGCAAATGACGGAGCTGCGGACCTGCCATTTTCTGCAGGGCTTCGCTCATCATCTTCATGCCGAATATCAGGAGTGCGATGGAGCCCAGGAGTTTCAGCGCAATAAGCATAAGCAAGTAATTATAGTACAAATATACATCGCGCACGCGATTTGCTCAAGGGAAAAAAGCATTTGTAACAGAATTTTAACGGGGAAAATACACATCGTAATCACTTCGAAACATCCTTTTCCTATCTTGCGGCAAACCCGATGTCATATGAAGAACATGCTTGTATTTGCCTTACTCACAATTGTTTTTCTCATTGCCGGCTGTACGTTTGATATCCGGCAAGCCCCCAAGCCAGTCCGAAGCGCCTTCGATTCCATGTTTCCCGGCGCCACCCATGTAGAGTGGGAAAAGGTCATGTCCACCTACAAAGCCGAATTCTATCACGAAGGGCGCGAAAAGGAAGTCCAGTTTGACAGTGACGGCACCTGGCAACGGACGAAGACGGAACTGTCTTTCTTCGACATACCAGCCTCAGTCTTGGAGACCGCACGGGAATTCTGCCAATGGGAAATCGACGACATTTCCCTTTACGAACAGTCAAAGGGTATCCCGGCCTTCTACTTGATCGAGTATGATCGGGATTATGC
>ONTQ01000172.1 GCA_900320795.1 uncultured Bacteroidales bacterium | reverse complement strand
AAAATGCACCTGCGCGGCCTGGCGCTGTATGCCTTCGTGACCAACCCGTTCACTTTCACGGCCTACAGTGGCTATGATCCGGAATTCTCCAATTACAGCGCCCTCTCCATCGGTATGGATACCAATCGTTTCCCGCGTAACCGTGAGGTCGGCCTTGGTTTTACCCTCAACCTCTAAACCATGCGAAAGAATATGAAAACGACCATACATTCCTTACTCATTTGCATGCTGGGAGCAGCGCTCGCTGCCCCTTCCTGCAGGATGCTGGATGTCGAGCCCGTCAGTGAAATTCCCCAGAGCCAGATGTGGCAGAACCAGCGCGACGTGAATGCGGGCATCGCAGAAATCTATGCCTCTTTCCGTACGGCGCTTCGCACCAATTGGTTCTGCTGGGGAGAGATGCGCTCGGATAACTTTGTACTGTATCAGGAACTGCCCAACGAATACGGCAAGCTCATCATGAACCAGATGACCACGGACCTGCCCTCTACCAACTGGACCAGCCTGTACAAGGTCATCAGCAATACCAACTTCGCCATTCAGAACATCCCGAATGCCAATATCACCGACCAGGCGCTTAAGAACGACTATCTGGCCCAGGCCTATGCCATGCGTGCGCTCTGCTATTTCTACGCCGTGCGCGTTTGGGGCGCCGTCCCGGTGTATCTGGATCCGGTGGACAACCTCGCCAATGCCAAGGTGCAAGGCCGTACGTCCAAGGACGAGGTACTTCGCGATGTCATTATTCCGGACCTGGAACTGGCCGAATCGCTCATCGACCCGTCCAACGTGGAGCGCAAGCGCATCAGCCGCAATGCCATCTATGCCATCCTGGCCGATGCCCAGATGTGGCTGGGCGAGTGGGAGCAGGCCGATGCCACCATTGACCGCTTCATGTCGGCCAACGGGAGCCCGGACGCTACCATCACCAACTCCAAGGTGGTTTTCCAGCCCAACCTGGAAGAGCTGAAGAACACCTTTGTCACGGGTCTCAACAACAAAGCCAGCGACAACAATCCCCAGGTGGACGAATACGGCGACCCCAACGAGTTCATCTTTGTGATTCACCACAACATTAACGAGGCCGGTCTGAGCAACTATTCCATGATCTGGAGCATTCTGGGTTGCGGAATGGGCCAGGGCTCCACCGTGGTGCTCTCGCCCAAGCTGCAGGCCGTGTATGAGGAGTCGGTGGCCAGTGCGCCCATCGACAAGCGCATGGAGCAGTATCTGTGCCCTTCCAAGTCGGACCGTTCCAGCTTCCAGGTGCACAAGTATATGGCTAACGGCGCCTCTGTGAAGTATCAGGACTATATCAACTGCCAGGTGGCCTATCCTGTATACCGCTACACCGACGTGCTGCTCATGCAGGCGGAGGTGAAAGCCAACCTGGACAAGTGGCAGGATGCCCTGAACCTGGTTCAGTTTGTGCTCAACCGGGCTGGTGTGGCCAGCCGGCTGCCCCATGTGGCGGATTTCGCCACCCGTGACGAACTCATCGACTATATCCTGGACCAGAAGCAGATTGAGCAGGTAGGTGAGGGAAAACGCTGGTTCGACCTGGTGCGCAATCATCGCGTAGTGGAGGTGATGAACCCCATCAACGGCCTGAGCAGCCCCAACGAGGAACTGTTCCCCATCAATCAGTCGGTGCTCAACCTCTGCCAGAATGCTTACCAACAAAATCCTGGTTATTAATACGTTGTCATTATGAAAACAGTCAGAATATTCGCCCTGGCGGCGCTCTTCCTGCTCGGTGCCTGCAACGGATTCAAGATGCAGACCGACTACAAATACGAGAGCAAACCGCTGGATCCCCATATTAACATGAATGCCTGGGAATTCATGAATTCCCGGGAAGACCTCTCAGAGATGGTGGCGGCCGTGGAATTTACCGGCATGCAGGATTATTACACGCAGAAAGAGCAGACCATCACCTACCTTTTCCTGAATAACACGGCCATGGAGAATTTCAAAAACGCCCATGGTCAGGTTACCCAGATTGATTATTGCGACGTGGACCAGGTGACGCGCCTGCTCCTGTATCACATGGTAGTGGGCTCCTATCACGCCTTGAACCAGCAGCTTCCCGTGGAACCCATCTATGTGAAGACGCTGCTGGAAGGGGAGTGGGGACTGATGACCCTCAAGGTAAACAAATCTTCTTCCAACTCCATTGGCTATCCCATCGCCAACGGCAACATTGTAGCCAACGAGAAAGGCAGCAACTTCAACAGCCGCCGTGCCAGTTCGGTTGCCTCCAACATCATGCCCACCAATGGCGTGGTTCACATCATGAACGATTACGCCATGTTCAGGAAGACTTATACGGAAGACACACCCTATTAACAGGAGACAGTTATGAAAAAGATACTTTTGGTTCTGGCCGCCATTTTTGCGCTGGCCGCCTGTAAGCAAGCCGAACCGGATTACGCCTCCATGAAGAAGCCGTCCATCGAGCTCATGTATTCTACCCTCACGCCGGACCTGAACCGTGTGGACAATACGCCTGTGGTGTGTGTCATTTTCTCCGAGGCGGGCCTCAGGAATGTAAAACTGTACAAGATTGAAGGCGAGCTGCAAACGCTTCTGAAAGAGATTGTTACCTTTAAGAACGCCCACCAGTATTCCCTCAAGGAAACCCCTTCATGGAACACCGATATCACCGCCATCCGCATTGAGGCTACGGACAACGCCGGCCGCATGGTGGCGACGGTCCTCCCCGTGGAGGTTACCCCTGTACAGCCCGCTCCGGAGATTACCTTCGAGAAGGAGATCATCCGGATTAATGAGATTAACGAGGATCCAAGTACGGTGACTACCCGTTTTACGGTGACTTCCTCCAATACGCTGGAAAGCGTCAAGGCCTCCCTGTTTACGGCCGATGGCATTGTTGATGTTCCGCTGAGCCCCACCTTCCATGTGGGCGAAAGCACTTATAGCTTTGAGCAGGATGTGGATTATATGGAAGGATATCGTGGCCTGCAGGTGTCTGCGACCGATGCCAACGGCAAGATGAAGATCGAGACCCTGCCCGTGGACTATATTCCGGCTCCAGC
>ONTQ01000060.1 GCA_900320795.1 uncultured Bacteroidales bacterium | reverse complement strand
AGGAACCACCTCTTCCCATTCCGAACAGAGAAGTTAAGCTCACCATCGCCGATGGTACTGCCCCACCAGGTGGGAGAGTAGGTAGCTGCGGTTCTTCGAAAGCCCTGAAGGTCGATGACCTCCAGGGCTTTTTTGTTACCCTTCCCTCGGGGAAGGGGCTAGCGTTGCTTCGCTCCGAGAGGGGCTAGAAGACAGTACGGTTGTTGTAGGCCTTGAGGGCGTAGCGGATGAGCATCAGGGCGCGCTGCAGGTCTTCTTTCTTGAGGACATAGGCGAGGCGCACCTGGTTGCGGCCCAGGTCCGGATTGCGGTAGAAGCCGGCGGCCGGAGCCATCATTACCGTCTCGTTGTCCAGGCGGAAGTCCGTCAGACACCAACGGCAGAAATCTTCAGCATCGGCCACAGGAAGACTGGCAACGGTGTAGAATGCGCCGTGCGGCATAGGAGAATAGACCCCCGGGATACTGTTGAGCCCTTTAATGAAGAAATCGCGCCGGGCCTTGTACTCCTCAAAACAGGCCTTGGCATATTCTTCCACACCTTCCACGGAGGCATCGGCCACAATCTGGCCCAGCAGGGGGGGACTCAGGCGGGCTTGGCAGTACTTCATCACCGTGTCGTGCACCATGCGGTTGCGGGTGACCAGCATGCCGATGCGGATACCGCACTCCGAGTAACGTTTGCTTACCGAATCCACCAGGATTACATGCTGCGGGATGCCCAGTGTGAGTGCGCTCACATACGGTTCATCCGTATAGACAAACTCTCTATATACTTCATCGGCAATGAGATAGAGATCGTATTTGAGGACCAGTTCCTTGATGCGCTGAAGTTCTTCCGGGCTGTACACATAACCTGTGGGATTGTTGGGGTTGCACAGCAGGATGGCCTTGGTGCGCTTGGAGATGGCCTCCTCGAAGGCCTCCATGGGCGGAAGTACGAAGCCATCCTCGATATTGGAGGTGACCGTCACCACCTTGACGCCTGCCGTCACGGCGAAGGAAATGTAATTGGCGTAGCCGGGCTCCACCATAATCATCTCGTCGCCCGGATTCATGCAGGCCAGAAGTGCGAAGAGAATGGCCTCCGAGCCGCCGCTGGTGACGATGATGTTCTCGTGCGTGATGTCGTTGATGCCGAACTTGCGGTAATAGCCCACAAGTTTTTCACGGAAAGGAAGATAGCCTTCCGAAGGGCTGTATTCCAACGTCTTGCGGGTAATGCTCTTGAGCGCATCCAGGCCCTGCTGCGGGGTGGGCAGGTCTGGCTGGCCGATGTTCAGGTGATAGACTTTTACGCCTTGGCTTTTGGCTTCGTTGGCCAGCGGAGCAAGTTTCCGGATCGGGGATGACGGCATTTCCAGGCCGCGATGCGATATCTGAGGCATAGGAAGGTTACAGGATTCCAAGCATACGGCTTCTCACCAGCAGCGCTGCGCCGATGGGAGCTGCCTTCTGTTTCAGTTGGCTGAGTTTGATGGTGGTGTCTTGGTTGGCGATGTTCAGGACATGGCGTTTGATGGCCGTGCGGATGGGCAGCATGAGGTAATCCCCGGAGGCGACGGCCACCTTTCCGCCGATCACCACCAGTTCGGGATTGAAGATGTTGATGAGGCCGGCCAGGCCCTTACCCAGGTTGGTGCCCACCTTTTCCACCGTTTCGATGGCCAGGATATCTTCCTTCTTGATGGCGGCGAAGATATCATTGATGTTCACCGTGCCTTCCGCCTTGAACTTGCGGGCCAGATTGGAGGCCCGTCCGGCGTTGAGCTTCTCAGTAATCATGCGCACGAGGGCGCTGCCTGAGGCCCCTGTTTCCAGACAGCCGATCTTGCCGCACCGGCACATCTGGCCGTTGTCCAGCAAGGGGAAATGGCCGAATTCGCCGCTGTACCCGGACGTGCCGTAGTACAAATGCCCGTCCAGGATCATTCCCATGCCCAGGCCCCAGCTCACGTTCACGAAGAGCATGTTCTTCTCTTTGAGACCGCCGCCCAGATATTCGCCGTACGTCATGGCGCGGGAGTCGTTTTCCAGCACTACGTGCAGGTTCAGATGCTCCTCCAGAATGCGGCTGATAGGCCGGGCATTGTCGAAGGAATAGCTGTTGCTGTATCCGGTAACAGGATTCACGCGCCCCGGCAGACTCAAGCCCAGGCCCATAATTTTATTCCAGTTAATCCCTTGATGGTCAATGTGTTCGCGTACGCTGATGGCAATCTGTGAGATGGATTCTTCTTTAGGCTCCATCACAAAGGGGATGTCGTCTTGGAAGGAGATGAGCCCCCCCTTGAAATCCGTCACGGCAACGCTCACGTGGCGGTTTCTCACTTGAAGGCCGATAAAATAGCCTGCATCGGGGTTGAGTCCGTAGATGGATGGCCGACGTCCTCCCGACGTGCCCGACTTACCCAGGTCGATCATGAACCCTTCATCCATCAGTTCTCCGATGAGCTTGGTTGCGGTGGGTACAGACGCGCCGATAGCCTCGCTGATGGAGGCGATGCTGTGTTCTCCGCGTTCGATGCACAGATAAAGAATATTTTTCTTCAGGAGGGAGTTCTTGTTGTCTTTTTTTTCTAAGAAGGTCTCTCTCATAAATATGCAAATGTATGGTTATTGGCAAAAATAATAAAAAAAGTCCTTATTTTCAAAGGATTTTTATAAAGAATTTACTTATTAAAAGCAGCTTCTCTAAAATTTACCAGATAAACCTTCTCGATAGCTCGCGTCAATGCCGTATAGAGCCATTTTATGTCTTCATCTTGCAAAACGTCCTGCCAGAGAGGATTGTCAATAAAGACGCAGCGCCACTGCCCGCCCTGGGCCTTGTGGCAGGTGATGGCATGCGCATACTTGATCTGCAGCGCGTTGAAGAAAGGATCCTCCCGGACTGCCTGGTAGCGCTTCTTCTTGGTGGTGAGGTGGGCATAATCGGCCGATACGCCCTGGTACAGGGCCTGAGACTGTTCGTACGGAAGGGAAGGCGCGTCCGATTCCAGGGTGTCCAGGAGCACCTTCATCTCCACCTCCTGGTCTCCGTAGTCCGGGAGTGAGAGGCAGGCGTCGGCGAAATGAAGGCCGTAACGCTCTTCGAAGTGCCTGATCCACACCAGTTTGGCCATATCACCATTGGCGATGTAATCCGTTCCCTCCAGCCCTTCCAGATAGTGGTTCTTCACAATCATCAGCCGCTCTCCGCGTACCAGGCTTTCCTCGTGGAAGAGGACCGAAGCGCGGATGCCGGCGTTGTACCGCCCCGCGCGTTTGTTGGAGCGGCAGAGGACCACCACGTCGTCTTCGCCGTAGCGGCTGTAGGCGTCCGAGAGGGTTTCCAGCAGCTCGCCGCCTGTAATCCGCTCTACATCCGGGCTCACCGTGAGGCCAAGCTCTTCTCCACCGTAAGGTAGCATAGAACGCAAGTGCGTGGCATTGAGGAGGATACCGGAATCGGCCCCCTGCCGGACGACGGTGGTCATGGTGACGTACTGCACCCCGCCGAAACCGTCCATGAAGGCCGGGGAGAGAGCGGGTGATGCATCCAGGCCCACCGGCGGAAGCTGTGCGGCATCGCCGATGAGGATAAGGCGGCAGTCGGCCCCCGAACGGACGAAGTCCACAAGGTCTTCCAAAAGGTTCCCCGAGCCGAAACTACCCTCCGAACCGATGCCGATGAGCGACACCTCGTCCACGATGAAAAGCGTGTTGCGCGCCTTGTTGTAGGAGAGGGAGAACTGGCCGAAACCGTCGGTCCCGATGGATTTCTGCCGGTAGATATGCTTGTGGATGGTGGATGCCGACTGGGCGGCGTATTGCGAAAGCACCTTGGCGGAGCGTCCGGTAGGAGCCAGTAGAACGGAATTGATTTCCAAGTCTTTCAGCGCGCCGACCACCGAGGCGACTGCGGTCGTTTTGCCCGTTCCCGCATAACCGTTTACCACCAGAATGTCACCGTCGTCGGCAGTGAGAAATGCGGCCACGGCCTGCAGGAGCGTGTCCTGGCAGGGCGTCGGCTCATACGGGAAGCGGCGCAGGAAACAGTCATAAAGAAAACCGGCCCGGGAAGTCATTTCAATACTTCCGGTTAAAGATGCTGGAGAAGACGGCGAACACCGGATAAATCTCGACGCGGCCCATGAACATATTCATCGTATAGACGAACTTGATAGGGGCCGGTTCCATGTTGAAGTTGCCCATGCTGCCGATCGTGCCGATGCTGGGACCCACGTTGCCCAGGGTGGCCACCGAGCCGGTAAGCGCATGTCCGTTCGGGTCTCCCATCAGGAGGATAACGATGGCCGACAGGCCCAGGAGCATGAAATACATGGCGATGTAGAGCACTTGGGGGTAGATTTCCTCGTCGTGCAGGATGCGCCGGCCCACCCGGACTTCAAAAATGGAGGACGGGTACAGGGTCTTGAGGATTTGCATGTGGATGGCCTTGAAGAGCACGATCACGCGGTCCACTTTGATTCCGCCGGTGGTAGAACCGGCACAGCCGCAGATGAGGCTCACGAGGATGAGCATGAAGCAGGGGAGCATCGGCCAGGAGATGTTGTCGCTGATGGCGAAGCCCGATGTGGATGCGTAACTGACCACATGGAACGTGCCGTCCAGGAAGGCGCTGCCCCAGGAATCGTCGATGCCCTGCAGTTTGAGGCTCAGGGATGTGATGACGGCCACCACCGCCAGGCTGATGCAGTAGAAGCGCAACACGGGGTTGTGCAGGGGCCGTACGCTCCGGTTCATCAGGGCCACGAAAATGAGGCCGAAGTGGATGGAGGCCAGGAACATGAACACGATGGTGATGATGCTGATCACCGGCGAACCGAAGGCGCCGATGCTGGCCGTCCGGGAAGAGAAGCCGCCCGTGGCGCAGATGCTGAAGGCGTGGCAGACGGCATCGAACAAGGGCATTCCCGCCAGGAGATAACTGATGAATGCGGCGATGCAGATGCCCAGATAGACATAGGCGAAGATATAGACCGTCTTGTTGGCGCGGCTGCGGTAGTCGTCCCGGGAGAGGGAACTGAGTTCCATGTTGGTGAGCCTGAGGCGCACCGGCGATGAGTTGGGGATAATCAGCAGGAGGAACACCACGACGCCCAAACCGCCGATAAAGTGGGTGGAAGAGCGCCAGAAAAGGAGGCTGCGCGGAAGGGCTTCCACGTCTTCCAGAATGGTCGCGCCGGTGGTTGTAAAGCCAGAAACGCTTTCAAACCAAGCGTTTACTACCGTAAACGGCCCTCCCCAGAGCGCATAGGGGAGCATGCCGAAGATAAAGGACAGCAGCCATGACAGGAAGATGATCATATAACCGTCCTTCAAGGAAATCTGCTGGGTTTTCCGCACGAAAAAGAAGGGGAAGATGCCGAAGATGAAAGTGATGGTGAAACTGATCAGGAGGGGAGCCAGGGCGGTGTCTCCGCCGTCCAGGAGGGAGACGAACACCGACAACAGCATGAACAGCGCGCTCACGAGGAGTGCAACGCCCACGTTCCTGGATATGACCTTCAGGTTCATTCTTGCTTGTCCTTGAGTTCCTGTATGCGACGGCGCAACTGGCGGTTCTCTTCCGTGAGGTCCGTGATGGCGCCGTTTATCTCGGTGAGCTGGTCGTTGCCGTCGAAAGAGTAGGTGTAGCGTCGGCGGTAGGTAAGGTAATCCCTCAGGTTATTGAGCATGCCATAGATGGGCTTCACGTAGTACACCAGGATGAAGAATAGCAGCAGGAATACCAGGAAAATGCCTACGGCGACGGCGACGATGCCGGGGATGATGCTGCGGGAGAAGCCGCTGTCGAAATCCTTGGAATTCTGCTCCAGTTCCTGGTACATGGTGCCGCTGAGACGGTCCAGATAGCCTCTCATACGGCCGAAAAGGGGCTGCAGACGCTCGAAGTACCAGTCCCGCGTATTGATGAAATCCGATTGCAGGACGTCTTCCAGTTCCATCGAGGCCAGCATGTAGGCCGAGTAGGCATAGATGACCGAATCGGCCAGGGGAATGGTGGCTCTCGAGCCGATGGAGGCCCGCAGCGAGTCGCAGTGGTCCACGAAGGCGGCGCGGTCGAATTCCGGCAAAGCGGAGATATTGTCATCCCCGATGACGGCCAGCAGCTCCAGGTTATAGGTATCTACCGCGTTCACGAGCTGCTGGGTGACATGGATGTTGCGGATGTCGTCGGCAATCATCTCCGACACATAGTTGGACATGCGCCGGTACTCCAGGATTGAAATGACGCTGGACATGAGCAGGACCACCGCAATGGCGCTCAGCGAAAGCGTCAGTTTCATCTTCATGGACAGGCGGAATTCCTGCAACCAGTTTCTGAGTTTAACAAACATAGCAAATGCAAAGATAGTAATTTCTTTGAAATTCCTATCGCCGGCCTTTTCCCGTCCCGGGCGGGCCTACTTGTCCAGTAAGTACTTCTTCCAGAAAGCGTTGTTCTCTTTCTGGAAGTGGCTGCCCTGGTAGCCGCGGTAGCCGTGCATGCCGTCGGGGTAAATCATGAAATCGAAGGCGGCGCCCTGGCGGTGCAGCACATCGATGAGTTGCAAGGTGTTCTGGAAGTGGACGTTGTCGTCGCCCGTGCCGTGGGTGAGCTTGAGCATCACGGAGCCATCGGCCTGCCCGGCCTTGGCGGGATAATCCCCGACGCGGCGTACGACGGCCGTGCTGGCATACCCGTCAGGATTGTCCGCGGGGGTGGACATAAAGCGTTCGGTGTAGTGGCTGTCGTAGAGCATCCAGTCGTACACGCCGCCGCCGGCGATGCCGTAGTGGTAGTAGTCGGAGGCCGTGGTCACGAGGAGGGTGGTCATGGTGCCGCCGAAACTGAAGCCTTCCACGCCGATTTTCTCCGGCTGCACATACGGCAGGCTCCGGAGCCACCTGGCCCATTCGATGAAGTCGGTCACTTCCACCGTCCCCAGCTGCTTGTAGATGGCGTCGGTGCCGGAGCGGCCGTTGTGACCGGCCGCGCGGCAGTCGGCGATGAGCTGGATGATGCCGTTTTCATAGTACCAGGCGTAGCGGGCAGGAGCTACCCAGCGGTCGTTCACGAGGGGCGTGTCCGGGCCACCGTAAATGTCCACATGGACGGGATACTTCCCGGCCGGGTCGAAGCCCTTGGGATAATAGATGATGCCGGGCAGTTCCAGTCCGTCAACCAGAATGCTGACCAATTCTCCCTGAGCTCCTTCCATCGGTTCAATGGCAGCGACGGTGTAAGGCTTTTTTCCGCCGTAGAGGCGGAGTTGCGGCGGGGTCTGCAGGTTGGAAAGCATGCAGACGAAGTGCTTGCCGTCCGGGGAAAATTTCACCCTCGAAATGTCCAATGAAGGATCAGTGAGCGCCGTAATCTGCCCCTTGGCCGACACCTTGTACAGGGCCTTCCGCACGTGGGAGTCGCGCTCGGCGATGAAATAGACGCTGCCGTCCTTATCGGCCCTAACCAGGGATACGCGCCAGTTGGGGCCGTCGGTGAGGCGGCGGAGCACGCTGCCGTCATAGCTCAGAAAGTAAATCTGCTGCCAACCGGTCTCGAAACTGCGTACCATATATAAACCATTGTCACTGAAGAGCATACCGTCAATCCAGTCCAGCCAGGTGGGTACTTCTTCGTGGTAGATGGCACGTTTGGCGCCATTTTCCGGATTCACCGCAAAGAGGTCCAGGGTATTCTGGATGCGGGGCTCGCGGGCCACGTAGAAGGTGCGGCTGTCGGCGCTCCAGAACGGGATGCCGAAGTACTGGTCCTGCTTCTGGTCGAAATCGGCCCAGACAATATTGCCGTCCAGGTCTGCAAAGCCGATGCGCACCTCGGGGTTCTTCTCGCCGGCCTTGGGGTAATGCGTGCGGCGGAGCGTGCCGTCCTGGCCGAAGGGCGAGTAGATGGGAAACATGGGCACTTCGGTGTCGTCGAAGCGGTAGAAAGCCAGTTTCCGGCTGTCCGGGCTCCACCAGAAAGCGCGGTAGCGGGACGGCCGGCCGAAAATCTCCTCGTAATAGACCCAGCTGGCGTAGCCGTTCATCACCGTTTCGGTGCCGTCGAAGGTGAGGCGGGTCTCCTTTCCGGAGGCGATGTCCACCACCCAGAGGTCGTTGGCCCGGGTGAAAGCCAGGCGCGTGGAGTCGGGGCTGTAAGTGAGGTTGACGGCGCCCTCGGGCTTCACGGGGAAATCGGCGAATCTCTCGGGCGCGTTCACCCCTTCGGTGCGGGTCACCTTGCGGTCAGCCTTGAGGACGAAGCCGTCGGCGTCGGTGTAAGTGCCGTCCATGGTAAAGGCTACTTCATTGTTATTGAGCCATTTATAATCTACCGGAATGGGCTGCAGCCGGCTTTGGGCCACGCAAATCGCCTGGGCCGTTACCATCAGCCCCAGCGTCAGGAAAAGATGCTTTGCTTTCATGACCCTAAATATACGAAAAAACTTTTTCTTATCCTTCTGCGTGCCCGTTAAACCGCTACAGCCACACCGTTCACCTGCTCCGGACCTTGCGCGTACCCGTTAAACCGCTACATCTGCACCGTTCACCTGCTCCGGACCTTGTGCCGTGCCGTTAAACCGCTACAGCCGCACCGTTCACCTGCTCCGAACCTTGTGCCAGGCTTTGGCGCATTCTATAAGCTGCTGATAATCATGTATTTCCGAAAATATCTCCAGCCTGTGAAGCGTTTTTTATCGGCCTTCGGGCTGGGGCTTTTTTATAAAGGTCTGTGACACAATATCTTACAAAACGTTGCCAGCCCGTACCCGAAATCGAAGGCCATGCACCTTCATGGCAGGCCACGCACCTTCATGGCAGGCCATGCACCTTCATCGAAGGCCATGCCTTTGCGGGAAAAACTCCGTAATTTCACAAAAACTGCAGGAAAGTTCCCGCAGTTTTCTTATATTTGGCATTGAAATGGTTTCATGCAAGTATATCTGGGACCCTCTTCGCAAAAAGAGTGTGCGGAATACGCCTGAAGAGGCGGTGCGGCAATGGTTCATCTCCGTGCTGCATGAGGGGATGCATGTCCCCGAGCACATGATGGGCTCGGAAGTGGCTTTCAAGCACGGCGCCAAGGACTACAGGGCCGATATCGTCGTGTACGACCGTGAGGCTTCTCCGCTGATGGTGGTGGAGTGCAAGCGTCCGGAAGTGGAACTGGACCAGGAGGTGGTGGATCAGGCGCTGAGATATAATAACGAGTTGAATGTAAAATACATAACTGTTACCAATGGCACCAAAACGTTCATTTTTGAGCGGACGGCCGATGGCTGGCAGTTCATGCAGAAAGCCCCTATGTGGGAGGAAATGCCGTGCAAACATTAGCAGAGCAATACTTGACTCATCCGATATTCAAACTGGTGAGTGATACAGCCGGGGAATTGGGACTGCGGGCCTTCGTGATAGGGGGTTACGTACGGGACTGTTTTCTGGGACGGCCCAACAAGGACATTGACATTGTGGTGGAGATGCCCGCCCAGTCCGGGCATGACGGAAATGCTGCCAGTCAGGAGGGGTATGTGCGGCCCGGGATATTGCTGGCCGAGGCAGTGGCAAAGAAGTGCCATAGCCGGGTGAGCGTGTTCCGGAACTTCGGCACGGCCATGCTGCGCTATCACGGCATGGAGGTGGAGTTCGTGGGTGCCCGCAAGGAGAGCTACAGC
>ONTQ01000116.1 GCA_900320795.1 uncultured Bacteroidales bacterium | reverse complement strand
TATCAAAGGCCGTCATTCCAAGTATCTGAACCACAAGTACGGCACTGCTGAATTCCTTCGTCGGAACAAGGTCACCATCGAAGAGGTGTCTACGCTGAACGAGGGGTTGGAGAGGGCGATTGCCTACACGCAGATGAACAGTGTGGCGGCGAACATCTGCTCGCATCCATCGCAGTATCCGTGGGGGACGGGTCCCTTGTTCTTCAATGCGTCCAAACGGTCCGGGAAGCCCCTGGGGAGCCTGTCGAAGCGGGCCCGGATCCGGCTGCTTCATTGCTGCAAAGAGGATTTTTCTGCCGATTGGTTGGTCTCCGGGGAAGGGTATGTCCTCCCCGAATCGTATGTAGCTGTGGAGTTTGTGGAGCGTTGCTATCGCCGTGCCAGCCGGATGAACTATTTCCTGGTGAACTCCTCCAAGGCCAAACGGAAGATCGAGAATGCCGATGACCACCATCCGGCCTTCCGGGACCAGGTCATCCTGGCCGCCCTGCCGGACCTCTACCGGAGCCTGTTTGGAAAGCAGAGTTTCGAGGAACTGACTCCTGCGGAGCAGACAGAATCCCTCCGCCAGGTCCAACGGCGTTTCTGCTCCAATGTCCATCAAATAGCCCGGGTGACCGGCCTCACCTATGAAGCGGCCGCCCGGATGATGGACAGCGTTTGAGGAGGAGTCCATTCGATAATGTAGGTGCTTGTATAGGTCCATACTAGGGACCTGTACGGGCATTTAGGGGGTGTTTTTGCTTGTATAGGTCCCGCTCATGGACCTGTACGAGCACCTGAGTCGGTAACCTGCTACGGCAGCGCCTCGATAGCCTCCTCCAGCGACCCATAGACGGGGACGCCGTAGCGGTCGCAGGTGAGGCGGACGTTGTCGTAGCGGTAGAAGCTGGGGGTGCAGACGACGAGGAGTTTTCCGCTGCGGGCGTGGAGGCCGAGTTCGAGGAGGGTGATGGGGGACTGGCTGCCCGGGAGGAAGACCATCAGGATGTGGTCGGCCTTTTCCAGGTGCTCGAGTTCCCAATGGACCTGATAGTCCATCTCGCCCTCGCGCTCGGGGTGCCATTCTTCCTGGCGGGGGTTGTAGAGCAGGTAGCGCCGATCCCGCCCGACGAGCTTCGCGGCGACCGTCTGCTGCCAGTCCTCGCTGTGGCCATTGTCGATGGTGCCGGCCAGGAAGACGGTGGTCCAGCCGCGGAGGTCCGCCGGCTCGTACTCGTGCGGATGGATGACATTGTCGATGCGGACTTCTTCGCCGGTGGACAGCACATAGAAGGCAAGTTGCTCATTCTCAAGGGCAAAGGAGACGGCCTCGCCGGGCTCGCTCTCCTGGAGGATGCGCACGCTGTCGAAATAATACAGGCTATCCTCGCTGTTCCACCAGCCGCCCACATAGCCGTCGTGCGCCAGCGCATGGGAAACCACGTCCCCGAGATCCTCCTTCGAATGCTTGTCCTGCGTGGCCGCGTACGCGACGGAAATCCCTTCCGTGGGTGCCTTCCGATCGCGAATGTCCACGGTGAACCCGTCCGGATGGGCCTGGCTGTAGTTCCATACCCAGTCGGCGGTCGCGGCGGTCGCCTCCTGCGCGGGGCCCGCGGCCTCCTGCCGCGCGGTCCGCGCCATCGGCCCGCACGCCGCCAGCACCGTCAGGCACAGGGTGAAAAGGAAGGATCTAAGTCGCATCTACTCTTGGGATTGGTCGTTTTTCTCCGGAACTTGCATGCCGAAGTAGAAAAAGACGCCCAGGACGAGGCAGATCAGAATCATGAGACCGGCATTGATCAGCGTGTCGCCCCAGTCGAAGTCACCCTTGATCAGATGATAGATGGGGAATATGACGATGGAAGTAATCGCATAGAAGACCATCCCTTTAGAAGCCTTCTTGAAGTCGTCAGTCATTTTCAATTTCATGATAGGCAAATGATTGGTTATTGAATCAGTTCTTGATTTGACCGGTGGTCACAGGCCGGACAGGGCGGCCTCGATTTCTTCGCGGGTGGGATCGACCTTGATGACACGTCCGTTCCTGCCAGGGCGATTCTCACATCCCTGGGGGACAGATTCTCGACAGTGCCGCAGAAATGGACCGTCCTGTCGTTGTCCGGATCGTTCTCCCTCTCTCATTGGAATGGGAACAGGCCAGCAGCGTGGGGAGCAGGATGGCGGAAACAAAGCAAACGGGTTGCTGTCATAATTCTATCGTAATTACTGTTGACCGGACAGGTCATCGGCAACCAGGTCCGGCTCTTGGGGGATGTAATGCTCATTGACCTGACGGACAATGGCTTTGACGACGACGATGCAGATGAAGAGCGATCCGGCGACGGCGAGGAATTCCAGGAAGGGGGAATCGAACATTTCGGCGACCGTTTCGGGACTGCCTTCCTCCTCCGGGAACATTTCGAGAATGCAGGCCAGAGAGTTGTTGAAGATATGGCCGATAATGCCGGGGAGCAGACTGCCGGTCCGGTAGACAAGCCAGCCGTAGAGCAGGCCGATTGCGATGGCACCGGGCATCTGCGCCGGGTTCATGTGGACGAGACCGAAGATGGCCGCGGAAAGCACAATGGCGATCCAGGGCATCGACCGGATCGGCTTCCACTCCAGCAGCGAGCCGAGTACGGCGCCCCGGAACAGCAGTTCTTCCGCAATCGGGCCTAAGATTCCGATCGAAATCAGCCCCAGGACCGTGCCGCCCACATCATCGAGTTCGTCTCCCAGGTTGTTGGGCAGGTCCAGCCGTTCAATCAGTTCCACCTCCGGCAGGATGAAAAAGAAAACGGCGAGGATCGTGAGCAGGAGCATGGTCCAAGGGCGTATTGTGAAGGACTGTTTGTCGAGACGTATTCTGTCTTTCCGGGAAATGTATAGGCAGAAAAGCAGGTTCGCAACGGCCAGGGCGCTGACGAGCATCACGGCTTCATCCGCGTCCAGGATATGACACGGAATCATGACGATCACCACGCCAAGCACTTGAAATGCCAAATAGATGAGGATGTATTTGATGGCTTTCCACATGGTTCGACGGTGTTGGGTTCCCTAACCTTATTCTTTGATCCTCTTAAACAGTTGAATACTCCTGGTGCAGGATGAAATGACCATGAGCCCCGAGACTATACACATCCACAGATTCTTGACTGCGATGAAATAGCCCAGCATACCCGCAAAGAAAAGGGCAAAGACGAGTGCGATAATCAATCCTACTTTCAGTTGCTTATCGTTTTCCATAGGTTCCTGTGTAAACTTTGACTTGACCGACAAGATGTGAATCTACTGATCTAGCCTTACTCTTTCTTCGCGCCCGAAGCGGGGTTGTTGAAAAACAGGTTATAGAGACAGACAAGGCACAATGATAGGGAAAAGGGTAATTTCGCCCATTCCTTGCCCAGGATCAGATATGCAAAAATGGAGAGTAAAAACACGCTCCCCAAGACGATCTGGATGGTTTTCTTGACTTTCGGTTTCATAAGAAATCTTTGATTGCTGTTCTTTATTTGTCCAGCCGCCTGAGGTTCTGGATGGTCAGGATCAGAATCCCGCCGAAACAGACGGCACAGAACAGGAAGAAGATATCGAGGGCGGCCGGACCTTTGATGAGGATGGAGTGAATCATGAAAACCAGCAGGCCAAGCATGGCCGTAGCATTGCTGAAGAGGGTGATGATGAGGCCTTGGCGACGCTCGGCATGGATTAATTGCCGTTCGTCCGTGATACTCTTCTCCAATCGCTTCAGCTTCGCATAGGCAAACACCCGGAACGTGCAGTTCACAGCCAGTATTAAGAACAGCAGGTAACCGATGCCTTTAGAATGACCCGTCAAACGGCTATGGAGTTCATAGGCGAACAAGACATAGAGCAGGGCGGCGCAAATCACATTGGCCCACAGCTTGGGTTTGGTATAGGTGTAGTAGTCCATCACGAGAAGAATCTGACAACATGGACAAAAAGTAACCAGGGTGAGATGTTTTCATCATCCTTATGCTTCCGATAGTCAGCGATAACGGCAATCGATGCAGCCAGAATCACCAGAATCAGGAAAGAATTGACAATAATCTTCCAAGTTGCCATAGGTCCAGTCCTTAAACTTTAGATATTTTCGCTGTGAGGTCATTCCTCGAACAGTCCTACCACACAAAGATATAAAAAAAGTGGGAATTGTTTGAATGTCAGAGGAATTCCGCGGAACTGCAAGTGCCCGTACTGGTCCAGGGAATGGACCGGTACGGGCATTTTGGGGGTGTTTTTGCTTGTATGGGTCCCGTCGATGGACCTGTACGAGCACTCGGATGACTTGGAGATTGAATTATCGCTCGCAACTCTCATCATCCTGCTTGCGAGCCCCTTTCAAGGTCAGGTACAACTGAGCGGCAAAGATGAGGAGCAGGATAGCTGTCAAGATGATGGAAATGGGCCGGTCATGCTGGCAGATGCTGCTGATCAGCAAATACACGCCGAAAAGCACTCCAATTGAATAAATGACGATGGCACCTATGGGTTTTTTCATGATGCTTATTGTTTATCCTGATTCGATTGCGATTCATCGGCGAAGCAGCAACGATAATCTTTGATCCAGTGGATCACGACTTACGGAAGTAACTCGGGCAGGATGGCATCAAGGTCCGGATGGCCTTCGTGGACCAGAATTTCCCCGGTCTTGCAGTCGATCAGAAAGACGGTCGGGATATACTGGATGCCGTAATCCTTATATACCTTGCCTCCATGGGCCAAGACATTGATCCAGGTCATTCCATTCTCCGCCACAAAGGTCTTCCATTCCTTGGCTTTGGAATCCTGGGAGATGCTGTAGATTTCCAGACCCTTGTCGTGAAACTTGGCATAAACCTCCTTCAGCGTGGGAATGGATTGCACGCAGGGGGCGCACCAGGTCGCCCAGAAATCCAGGATGACATAGCGGTTTGCGGGATTGTTGACGACCGAACTCAGGCGGACGGGGGCGTTGTCCGTATCCGGATACTCCATGTCGATGTACGGCTGATGGACGAGACTCACGGCTTCTTCGGCGGCTTTTCTCCTTCTTTCTGCCCTTTGGGCTCTGCGGACCCACTGTTTTTTCAAGGTTGAGATCGTTTTCTTATAGGTC
>ONTQ01000110.1 GCA_900320795.1 uncultured Bacteroidales bacterium | reverse complement strand
TCATGAAGGGTTTTTTCCGCACCCAGCCTGAGGCTTACTCCGGAGATGCCGATGGTGGGTTCAGGACCTTCCTCCGGCCAACGTTCATGATTGATGTCAGAAGGAATGAGAATCTCATCCGAAAGGAGAAGCTGGATGATTCCCTCCCGGATCTTCCCTGGAGTGAGGAATGCTTCAAGCTGGATCCTTCCCAGACCACAGTTCTCTCCGGGATATGGGAAGAGTATTTCTCCCGCCTCCCCAAAGAGGCCTTCATAGGAGGCGACATGGGAAGAAGGGAACGGCCCGAGGCTATCTTCGACGATGCGGTCCTCATCGCGGCAGAGACCCTGTATGAAAAGAGGGACCCCGATGGTGAACCCACCATCCTTCACGCCATTGAACTCTCGTCCCTGTGGAAGAAAGAGAATAACAGGATTGCATCCCTTCTCTTCTATGCGTCCCGGTTCTCCGACCTGGACGCCGGGTACGTCCGCGAAAAAGGATTCAGCGAAGGCGTCGCCGACATTGTTTGCGCACTCCTGTGCAAGCCGGGGGCTAGCATGAAAGAGTACGTTAATAGCATCATTCTGTCGGATTGCCCCATGGCCTCGCGCATTATCATCCGGGACATGGAACAGCATCCAAGAAACTGGGACGCATCCTGCCTGGAGAATATTCCGCTCCTTCGTAGGCTCCATAAGTCTGCCGGATGGGAGCTGGAGTGCTAGTCCCCCTTGACGCACTTATTTCCTTCCTACATGCGATTCTTCCGTGTTTTTTTGTATTTTTGCACCAAAGCATCTTTCCTATGGAAACAACTGAACATATAGACGGTCCTGAAGAACTCGAGCCCAACCGAGATACTGCCAAACGCAAGCCTACAAAGGGCAGAAAAGACGTCGCTTCAAGAAAAAGGCAATACATCCTTGAGGACGGCCAGGGTAGACTCTTCATAGCCAAGGATTCCTCCAATGGCCGGCCAGCTCTCCGCGGAACCATCCAGATTGATGGGAAACGCTATGATATGTCCGGCTGGTATCAGCCGATGCGCAATCGCAAGGACACCAAATACATCAACCTCCGTCTCCGGGAGCAGAGCGACCCCGCCGATAACCCCATCCAGGATATGCTAGAGGGAAAGCTCTAACCGCGAGTACCACTCCCCCCACACGAACCTCATTCCGACTTCAACGGGATGAGGTTTTTTCATATCCAAACCATTCGCCCATATTACTAAATTACGTAATAATGTTATTTAGTATTTAAAATTGATATTATCTATATAATTATCGATGCATGTCTGATACTTTACTTTCAGGGTATCACACACTTGTGTTGATACCCTGAAACTTAGTATCTCGGCCCCACCGGGGAAGATGTGTCACCAAAAAATATTTGTCACCATGACGTACGAACAAACAGTCCACGAAATCCTCTCGCTTGCCCGCACTCCTTTGGACAACGCGTATGAGGCCAAAAGAAACCGCATCATCCTGAAGGTCTTCCTTCGGGACCTTTCCAGCCATGAAGGCTTCCACAAGAAGGTGGCCGCCACGGTACTCTCGTCGATAGTCAGCGGGAGTTCCGACTCCTTCATCGGCCGCTGCTCGCAGAGACAGGCAGAATTCCTGGCCGAGGCCGCCGTCAAGTTCGGCATCAGATTCTGCCGGCCCCGCCTTTAAGGCAAGGCCACGTATTCTATCCCCTATGTTCACACATTTTATCACAGTATAGTATGGCAGTTACAAGTTACAACTCTCCTCTCCCTCGCGAAGACTCCGCCCTTCGCAAATTCTCCCGCAGCGCTTCAGCTTTCCGGGAAATCTCCCGCAGCATTCTTTACAGAGGACTGACTCTGGATACCGACAGGCAATATGACCACCTTCGGAATCTTTTCGGTTTCAACAAGGTCGAATCTGACATCCTTGCCCTGCTGCTGGCCCGCCGCGTCGGATTCTCTGACCGCAAACAGCCCTGCCGCTTTCTTCCATCCGTTTCCTGGTCCGATGTGTCCGATGCATGGAACAGGCTCATCCTGGATGGGTTCGTCTCAGAGCGGTGTGACCCGGATACCGGTGAGTTCGGCATGATGCCCCGACCCGCCTTCCGCCTTGCCATCCAGGAGGACTGCCCCCTTTCCCGAGCCGCAGCCATCCTTGTCGAAAAGGAATTCATCGCAGGCATCAAGGAACTTCTCCGCGAAGAATCCCGAGAGGAGGACGACGAGTTGCCGCATCCTCCGGGTTTATGGGACGATGTGGACAACAAAGTTCACAGTGTAGATGAAGATGAGGAGGCGGAACAGGCGGCATCTGGCTCGCCTTTCCCCACAGACGATCGCCCTCCCATGCAGGTGATTGAATCGTGCCTGTCGGAATACGCCGATACCCCGCTCGCATCCTCGGTCAAAGCCCTCACCAGGGGACTTGACATGAATGCGCGCCGCCTTCTCTACGGCATGATGGGCTGGTTCGTTGAGAACTTCACCCGGACGTTCCAGAGGAGCGATTTCAAGGGGAAGCTCGCGAATGACTATAAAACGAGCCTCCCGATACTCCTGGAGAAGGGACTTGTCGTGAGCGTTTATATCTGGGATGAGGGTCAGAAGATGGCGGACTCGGAGAATTACAGGATTTCTCCGCGCGTCGCAGAGGTCTTCCGCGGGATGGAGAAGCTTTTCAACTTCGGGGTTCTCGCCGAGTTCGGGACGTTCACTCCCCTCCAGGACATTCGCCCGAAGGAGCTCTTCTTTTCTGAGCAGGACCGCAAGGCCATAGGGCGTCTCCGCCGTGCAGCCGCGCCCTCCGAATACAAGCGTATCATCGCCGCCCTCAAGGAGGCCGGCTTGCGGCCCTGCCTGTCCGCCCTTCTATGGGGGGCGCCGGGCACCGGCAAGACTGAGCTGGCCCGGCAGATTGCCCGCGAAAGCGGACGGAGCATCCTCGTCGTCGATGTACCAAAGTTGTTCGGCATCTATGTGGGAGAGGGATCCATCCGACTACGTCACCTCTTCCAAACATACCGGTACGTCTGTGCGGTAAGCAGCGTGGCCCCCATCCTTTTCATGGACGAGGCGGACGGCATCCTCTCACAGAGGGTCAGCCGCATGGTTAGCGGTGTCGACAAGGAGGCCAACACGTGCCAGAGCATCATCCTGGAGGAACTGAACACCATGCCAGGAATGTTCATAGCCACCACCAACCTCATCAGCCACCTGGACGATGCGATGCTCCGCCGGTTCATGCTCCGGGTCGAGTTCCATCTTCCCGACCCTTCCACGCGGGCAAGTCTTTGGAAATCGAAGGTTCCGTCCCTCGGAGATGAGGAAGCAGCGGCTCTCGCCGGGGACTACGACATCTCGGGCGGACTCATCGACAACATCGTCTCCATCACCACCGTGGACACAATCCTGGAGGACCGTCCCGTCACCGCCGCAGACATTCGCCGCTACTGCGAAGAGCAGGGATATGGGAGAGGGCGGCAGCAGAAAATCGGTTTTTAGTATGCCAACCGTATAGTATCAATGGCATCGTTAACTGAACAGAAACAGGTTTGGGATATGCTATATTTCAACGAAGAACAGATAGAAGCAGTCAGGGGACTGCTCAACAATTACCTCACAGAGCCTTTGTCTCTGAAGGACATGCGGACGCTTCTTAGCCAAAAGTGGGGTGGGAGGCGCGCTCCCGCAATCAAAAGTCGCAAGAAACGCTATGTCATCGCCATTATCAACGCGATGGCGAGAACCATCGAGGAGAAGGACCGCGCCGTCGAATTCCGCAGCGCTACTGCATCCGCCTTTGGCATCGGAGCGGACCTTCTCAGGACGGAATCTGCCAAGATTGTCCGGCATTCAAAGAAAAAAGATGCCGTAAACGAGAAAATCTATGAACTGATGGAAGATGTCAGTGATTGTTTGTTCCGATAAACGGCCATACCTTTGTCCCGTCATCTTGGCGATGTGATGCCGGGATGCCAAGGTGTCATCACTATAAACGCCAGGGAAACCATTAACGTTGGGAACGGGTGACACCTTGTTGATGACACAAAACCCAGTGTCGTTTCGGACGTAAAGCCCCGGGGTATCCTTTACGGATGCATCTAAGGCAGCTGGGGTCTACAAGATGGTTCGAGTGGTTCACGTCAGCGGGATTGGTCCGCTGTTGGGCTATAAGGGCCATCTTTTTTACAGCCCATATGTTCAACCTTAATCTTTTTTTTTTCCATGATAAAGTCTTTCAACGCCCTCTGTGGCCTAGTCGCCACGCTCCTTCTTTCATGCTCCTGCGCAGCCCTCAGCGTTGGCCTCGCCGCCACGGGACTTGCCGTTAGTGCCGTCTCACTGGCGGGCAGTTCCGCTCTCCTCGGGTATGACCTTCACACGTTCGTAGGCTCCCACAAGACCGCCTATGAGTACGGCAGGATCGCCAATGAATCCGCCAAGATGATGAAATGGGTGGATCCTTCCATCGAGCTGGTCGCCTGCGGCTCGTCGAACTCCGAAATGCCCACATTTGGCAGCTGGGAGCTGACGATGCTGGACGAGTGTTATGAGAATATCGATTACGTGTCCCTGCACCGCTACTATGGCAATCCCACCAATGATACGCCCGGTTTCCTCGCGCGGAGCATGGACCTGAACGACTTCATTCATACGGTCATCGCGATCTGCGACGCGGTAAAAGGAAAGAAGCATTCTCAAAAGAAGATCCATCTCTCTTTTGACGAGTGGAATGTATGGTACCATTCCAATGAGCAGGACAAGGAGATCTGGAAGCGGGAGAAGTGGGGGCCGGCGCTGCCCCTTCTGGAGGATGTCTACAACTTCGAGGACGCGCTGCTTGCGGGCAGCATCCTGATCACCTTCCTTCGAAACGCCGACCGCGTCAAGATCGCCTGCCTTGCGCAGCTGGTGAACGTGATCGCGCCCATCATGACCCGCAATGGCGGAGGCTGCTGGGCCCAGACCATTTACTGGCCTTTCCTGCACACGTCCAAATACGGACGGGGGACAGCGCTGAAAGCGCTTGTAGATTCTCCCGTGTACAGCTGTGCTGATTACGACGCCGTTCCGCTCATTGATACCGCCGCCACACTTGGCGATGACGGATCCGTGACCGTGTTCTGTGTTAACCGGGACCTCAAAGAGGATTTCCTGCTGGACATCGACCTGCGGGCCTTCGGTGATCTGCGGTTGCGGGAACACATCCTGCTGCATCACGACGATGTCAAGGCTGTCAACACAGAAGACGACCCCGGCAATGTCGTGCCTGTATCCGGTCCCGGCGGGACCGTAGACAACGGCAAGGCGCAGATCCGTGTGCCTGCGCTCAGCTGGAATGTACTGAGATTTGCGCAAACCCAAGGCAGGACGGCAGCGGGAGAGGAT